>ONVK01000067.1 GCA_900321255.1 uncultured Lentisphaerota bacterium
TCGGAAGATCCTGTCGAGCCGCGTGGACGCCACGACGCCCGACTTGATGAGGTCGCCGAGCACGTTCCCCGCGCCGACGCTCGGCAGCTGGTCTGTGTCGCCGACCCATGTTACCGCGGCGGTCGAGGGAATGGCGCAGAGAAGGTCGTTCGCGAGCTTGATGTCGATCATCGACGTCTCGTCGAAGATGAAGACGTCGCCCTCGAGCGGGTTCTCCTCGTTGAAAGTGAAACGGTTCGTGACGGGATTCCACTTCAGCAGCCTGTGGATCGTCTGCGCGTCGGCTCCTACGGACTCCGACATGCGCTTTGCAGCCCGTCCCGTCGGCGCGGCGAGGACGACTTTCGCCTTTCGCGCGGCGTATATGTCGACGAGCGCGCGGATGATCGTTGTCTTGCCGACGCCCGGGCCGCCGGTGATGATGGAAAACTTGTTGTCGAGGCAGCGCTCGAGGGCCGTCGCCTGCTGCGCGGCGAGCGAGAAGCCCGCCTTCTTCTCCCACCATTCTACGGCTATTCCGGCTTCGATTGGCTTGAAGCCGAGAGGCGAGTCCTTTATGCGCCTGACGTGCGCCGCGGTCTGGCGCTCCGCCCACCAGAGCGAGCGCAGGTAGATGCGCCGCGGCGTCGTGACGTCGTGGCGCTCGGTCCATCCGGCGTCCTGCGGAGGCGCGGGCTCCGCGGCGGTGTCGCGCTCGGCTATGACGCGGCCTTCGGCGATTTCCTTCTCGAGTGCTTCACCAAGAATCTCGGTCGGTATCTCGGTGAGTTCGTTTGCGTGGAGGAGGAGGTCGTTTTCGAGCGTCCAGCAGTGGCCGCTTTCCTCGGCCTCGGTTTCGAGCGTGTAGGAAATCGACGCGCGTGCGCGAAGGGGCGAGTCCTTAGGGATCCCGACGGAGAGTGCGATGCGGTCGGCTGTCGTGAAGCCGATGCCCCATATGTCGCGGCAGAGCTTGTAAGGGTCGGCCTTTACGATCGCAATCGCGTCGGGGCCGTATTTGCGGACGATCTTCGTCATCTTCGCTATCGAGATGCCGTAGGTCTGCCCGAAGATGAGGTTTTCGCGCAGCGTCTCGTTGGCGTGCCAGCTTGCGCGTATCTGCTCGATCTTCGCCTTGCCGAGCTTCGGCACTTCGACGAGCCGCGCCGACTGGTGGGAGAGGACGTTGAGGGTGTCTTCGCCGAAGGTTGCGACGATGCGCTTCGCGAGGACCTTGCCGACGCCCTTTATGAGCCCGGACGCGAGGTAGCGCTCGATGCCGACGAGCGACTTCGGCGCGACGCACGTGATCGTCTCCGCCTTGAACTGGCGTCCGTGGACCTTGTCGGTCACCCATGAGCCGGTAGCGGAGATCTCCTCGCCTTCCCACACCGCCTGCGCCTTGCCGACGACAGTTATCTCGTTGAGCTTCCTGAGCGCGAAGCCGGACGGCAGCTCGACGTGGAGGACGGTATAGCCGTTCTCGTCGTTGTGGAACACGACCGACTTGATCGTCCCTTCGAGCGTCTCGCCTGCTTCTTCTGCCATTTGTGGATATTATACCAAATATGCGCGGCGTGTCCGCGCGGCGGCGCGGCCGGGGGATCGCGCCATGCGAAGACGCGCGAAGCATACGAGCACAGCGGGGCTGATTTATGGTATAATTTCCCGCATGAAGCTTGATCCTACGAAGATGAAGGACTGGCAGATCGCAGAGGCTGCCGAAGAGAATCTCAAACCCGCCGCCGCGCTCGCACAGGAGCTGGGGCTTCAGGAGGACGAGTGGACGCCCTACGGCAAGGTCCTTGCCAAGGTCGACGTCACAAAGGTGCTTAAGCGCGTAGGCGCGGGGCGGAAGGGCAAGTACATCGACGTCACGGCAATCACCCCGACCGCCCTCGGCGAGGGAAAGACGACGACGACGCTCGGCCTCGTCGAAGGCCTCGGCAAGCTCGGGAAGAAGGTCGTCGGCTGCGTTCGCCAGCCGTCGGGCGGCCCGACGTTCAACATCAAGGGCAGCGCGGCGGGCGGAGGGCTCGCGCAGGTCGTGCCGCTCACGGCGCTTTCGCTTGGGCTTACCGGCGACATCGACGCGATCACCAACGCCAACAACCTCGCGATGGTCGCGCTCAACTCCCGCATGCAGCACGAGCGCAACCACGACGATGCGTGGCTCGCGGAGCGCGGGCTAAAGCGCCTCGACATCGACCCCGAGCGCATTCAGTTCCGCTGGGCGATGGACTTCTGCGCACAGGGGCTCAGGAACATCGAGATCGGCCGCGGCGGGAAGCTCGACGGCTTCAACTGCGCGAGCGGATTCTACATCACCGTCGCATCCGAGGTGATGGCGATCCTTGCGATGAGCGCCGACCTTGCGGACCTGAGGAAGCGGCTCTCGAAGATAATCGTCGCCTACTCGAAGTCCGGCGCGCCCGTCACGACGAAGGACCTCGAGGTCGACGGCGCGATGTGCGCGCTGCTCGTGAACGCGATCCAGCCGACGCTCATGCAGTCGATCGAGGGCCAGCCGATGTTCGTCCACGCGGGGCCTTTCGCCAACATCGCGATAGGGCAGAACTCGGTCGTCGCCGATCGCCTCGCCTGCGCCCTTGGCGACTACGTCGTCACGGAGTCGGGGTTCGCTTCTGACATGGGATTCGAGAAGTTCTGGAACATCAAGTGCCGCTGTTCGGGGCTCAAGCCCGACGCCGTCGTGCTTGTCGCCACCGTCCGCGCGCTCAAGGCCCACGGCGGCGCGCCTGCGGTCAAGGCGGGCCTTCCGCTCGACCCCGCGTACACGACCGAGAACCTCGATCTTCTCGAGAAGGGCTGCGACAACCTTCTCGCGCACATCGACATCATCCGCCGCGCCGGCATCCAGCCCGTCGTCTGCCTCAACGCGTTCTACACCGACACCCAGCCAGAGCGCGACCTCGTGAGGCGCGTCGCCGAGGGAGCGGGCGCGACGTTTGCCGTGAGCGACCACTGGCTCAAGGGCGGCGATGGCGCGATAGAGCTTGCCGAAGCCGTAATCGCCGCGTGCGAGAAGCCCAACAACTTCGCCTACCTCTGCGATCTCGAAGAGCCGCTCAAAGCACGCATCGAGAAGCAGGTCAAGGAGGTCTACGGCGGCGATGGCGTCGACTTCGAGCCGCTGGCGCTCGAGAAGCTCGCGGCGTTCCAGGCCGATCCCGAGACGGCGCGTCTCCCGATCTGCATCGCGAAGACGCAATACTCGCTTTCCCACGACCCGAAGCTCCTCGGCCGCCCGAAGGGATGGCGCATGCCGGTCAAGGACGTCCTCATATACCGCGGCGCGGGCCTCGTCGTTCCAGTCGCGGGCGAAATCAAGCTTATGCCCGGCACTTCGGCGTCGCCGGCCTACCGACGCATCGACGTCGACGTTGAAACAGGAAAGGTGAAAGGGCTCTTCTGATGAAAAGGCAGATCGTCCTCATAGTCTCTCTCGTCTGCGGCCTCATCGCCGCCATTCTCACGCGCGCCTACCTCACCGTCAAGGAGAACGAGATCAAGGCCGAGAAGGCGAGGCTCGTCAAGAAATACGGCTCTATCGACGTCCTTGCGTTCAACCACGACGTCCCGTCCGGCTCGGTGCTCTCGAAGGCCGACTTCGGCAAGCTGACCGTCCCTGCGATAGGCATGCGCGGGCAGGCGGTGACCGAGGAGAACCTCGCCGACGTCATCGGGCGCAAGCTCGTCATCGGGCGCAAGACGAAGGAAGTCCTCTTCTGGAGCGATGTCGAAGGCGGAGATCCGCGCGCGAAGGGGCTTTCGTCCGACGTGAAGCGCCAGATGCGCGCGATGTCCATCAACGTGAACGGCGCCGCGTCGGTGAGCGGGATGATCAAGCCGAACGACCATGTCGACGTGATCGGCACTTTCAACTTCCCAGACGACGAGGGCAAGATCAAGCGCGGCGACCCGGTGACGTGCACGATTCTCCAGAACGTGCTTGTCCTCGCGACGGGCAAGGACACGTCCAAGTCGCAGTCGCGCGAGCTCGGGATGGTCGGCGGTTCCAACTACTCGACAGTGACTCTCGAGGTGAGCCCGCGAGAGGCCGAGATGCTCGCTTTCGCCGAGCAGATAAAGGGGCGCCTCATCCTGACGCTCCGCAACCGCAACGACACGTCTTCCGAAAAGGAGCTCCCGCAGGTCGACTACGTAAAGATCCGCCAGGAGATGGAGGAGCTCAACCTCAAGCGCCAGCAGAAGCTCGGAGGGCGGTAGCAGATGGTCCTCACCACCCTCATCGGCGGGAACCGCGAATCCCGGACGCTTACCGACGGAACGTACATGATCGGGCGCAATCCGTCGTGCCAGATCAGGTTTGACTTCCCCGACGTCTCCGAGCGCCACGCGGTTCTGACCGTGAGGGACGGCCGCGCGGTAGTCGAGGATCTGCACAGCGCGAACGGAACGTATGTCAACGGCGAGCCGATAGACGGCGCCGTTGTGCTCGACAGCGGCATGGTCGTCCAGGTCGGAGAGTCGATGCTGCGCGTCTGCGACGAAAACGACTGGGCCGTAAAGGCCGCCGAAGACGCCGCGCAGGACGAGCCGGCCGCCGGCGAGGCCGAGCCGGTGGCGCAGGACGCAGAGGAAGACGACGAGCCGCCTCCGCCCGACCCGATGCGCGAGCTGAGGCGCAACGTGCAGGAGCAGATACAGAAGGAGCTCCTCAAGCGCATGGACATGAAGCGGCTCACGATGCAGGGCGTAGACCGCGAGGGGCTTGAGGACACCGCGCGCGAGAAGATCAGGCAGATCATCGACGAAGTTGTCGCCAACGGGCGGCTCCCAGACGGCATTGACCCCGTTCGCCTCGAGGACGACGTCTTCAACGAGGCGATGCGACTTGGGCCGCTCGAAGATCTCCTTGCCGACGACTCCGTTAGCGAAATCATGGTGAACGGCCCAGACAAGGTGTATATCGAGCGCGGCGGAAAGCTCCAGCTCTCCGACTGCCAGTTCACCGACGACGCGAGCGTCCTCTCGGTGATCGAGCGCATCATCGCGCCGCTCGGCCGCCGCTGCGACGAGTCGCAGCCCTATGTCGACGCGCGTCTTGCAGACGGAAGCCGCGTCAACGCCATCATCGCGCCGCTTGCGCTTTCGGGCCCGACGATCACGATACGAAAGTTCTCCAAGAAGGCGCTTACGCCAGACGACTTCATCCGCTTCGGGACGTGGACCCACAACGCGGCCGAGTTCATGAAGCTCTGCGTGTGGCTCAGGAAGAACGTCATCGTCGCGGGCGGAACGGGCTCTGGCAAGACGACGCTTCTCAACCTGCTCTCGGGCTACATTCCCCACAGCGAACGCATCGTGACCGTAGAGGACGCGGCGGAGTTGCGGCTCCAGCAGCCGCACGTCGTCCGCCTCGAGGCGAGGCCGCCGAACATCGAGGGGAAGGGCGCTGTGCCGATACGCGACCTCGTAAAGAACTGCCTCCGAATGCGCCCAGACCGCATCATCGTCGGCGAATGCCGCGGAGGCGAAGCTCTCGACATGCTGCAGGCGATGAACACCGGCCACGACGGTTCGCTCACCACCGTCCACGCGAACTCTCCGCGCGACGTCATATCGCGCCTCGAGACAATGGTGCTCATGAGCGGGATGGAGCTTCCGTCGCGCGCGATCCGCGAGCAGATCGCCTCTGCGGTCGACATTATCATCCACGAGTCGCGCCTTTCCGACGGCTCGCGCAAGGTCACGGCGATTACCGAGGTGACGGGGCTCGAGGGCAACCAGATAGTGATGCAGGACCTCTTCGCCTTCAAGCAGAGCGGCGTAGGCCCCGACGGGAAGATCATTGGCGAATTCAAGCCGACGGGCGCGATGCCCACGTGGTTCGACCAGCTTGCGGGACGCGGCATCAAGTGCGACCCGAGGATGTTCGACCCGGACTGCACTGCGGACTTCACCGTGGAGAGGAAGAAATGATCCTCTGGCTTTCAGTCGTTCTCTTCGGTCTCTGCTTCGCTGGAATCGCGTGGTATTTCTGCGCCGGCGTGAAGATCAAGTCCGGCTGGCAGAACGGCGAGAGCCCGCTCGCGAGATGGCTCGACCAGCGCAGGCGCGACAAGTTCAACGAGCAGCTCCCCGAGGCGCTTGCCACGATGTCGAACGCGCTCCGCGCCGGCTTCTCGATCTCCCAGGCGTTCGATTCCGTCGTCGCGCAGGGCGAAAAGCCGATGTGCGAGGAGTTTGCGATCCTCCAGCAGCAGCTCAAGATCGGCATGAGCTTCGAGGACGCGCTCGAGTCGATGTCGGGCAGGGTCGGTTCCGACGACCTCACCCTCGTCACGACGGCGATTCTCATAAGCCGAAAGACCGGCGGCAACGTGACGGAAATCTTCGACAAGATATCAGAGACGATACGCGGCCGCATGCGCATCGAGCGCAAGGTCAAGACGATGACGGCGCAGGGCCGCATGCAGGGGATAATCGTCTCGGTGATGCCCCTCTTCCTCGGCGTCGTCATGACGATCATGAAGCCCAAGCTGATGCTGCCGTTCCTGTGCAGCCTCCAGGGCGTCGCCTCGATAGTCGCGGTGATCGCCCTCATCACCGTCGGCTGGCTGATCATCCGCAAGATAATCAAGATCGACGTGTAACATGCGGCTTTAGCCGCTCGTTGCCGGGCTTTTTTGGTATAATATCCACTTAAACCTGCGGGTAGTAAGATGAAAGACAGATTTTTCGACAAGATCGACTGGGCGGCCTTCTGGACGGCGACGCTCGTTACGTTTGCAGTCTATTTCTTCACCCTCGGCCCGTCAGTGGGGCTTGAGGACTCGGGCGAGCTTGCGACCGCGGGCGCCCATCTCGGCGTTCCGCATCCCCCGGGGTATCCGTTCTGGACGTTCTGCAGCTGGCTCTTCTGCAAGGCGTTTTCATGGGTTACCTACATGGGCCACCCCACCCCTGCGTGGTGCATCTCGCTCTTCTCGGCGACGGCCGGCGCATTTGCCGCGGGCTTTACGGCGATGCTGATATGCCGAAGCGGGCGGGACTTTCTCGGTGGTGGAACGGACGGGGGTTCACCCCGCCTAGGGGCCCCTTCGGGCTCGCTGGCGCGAGGGGGATACGGCACCCCCGAACCCCTGCCCAGGGAGAGAGTCAATGAGTCGCTCTGTTTCGGCGGCGGCGTCGCTGGTGCGCTCACGTTCGCGCTCTCCCCCGTCGAGTGGTCTCAGTCGACTATCGTCGAGATCTATTCGCTCAACGCGTTTTTCCTTATGTGGGTCTTCCTCCTTAGCTACCGCTGGATGAGGAAGCCCTCTGACTTCATTCTCTGGTTCACGGCGTTCGTGTTCGGGCTGGGGCTTACGAACTACCAGGTTCTCCTTTTCGCCATCGTGCCGCTCGCGCTCGTCATAGCGATGAAGAATATCGGCATGTTCCGCGACGTCTTCATCTACTTGATGCCGGTCGCGCTTACCTACCAGATAATGCAGATCGGCTGCCTCCAGCGGGCGGACCAGTATATGCAGTCCGACGTCATCAACAAGCACATGCCAGTCCTGCAGACCGGCGGATGTCCGTCGACTACAGTCATCGTCGCGGGGCTCGTGTTCCTCGTCGCGGCGGTTGTCGCGGCCGCGGTCCTCAAGAAGCGCGGCGAAGGTGACAAGGCGCGTCTTGCGGTTCTCGCGTTCGGCGGCTTTGGCGCGGCGCTCGTGTTTCTCGCCGCGACGATCTTCGCGGGCCCCGCGAAGTGGGAAGGCGTCTCTGCCGCGATTGCGCCGCTCATAGAGCCGCGCACATACGCGCTCGTCGCCTCGTTCATCGCGGCGAGCGTCGTCCTCGCGGTGGCTGCCGTGGTCGTTGAGGATGATGAGCGTCGTATCTGGGAGGGCAAGTCGCTCCCCTATCTCGTGGGTGCCGCGGCCTGTGCACTCGTCGCCATCGTGATTGCTGCAAATGTCCCCGCGGCGGGGAACCTCGGCTATCACGGGAAGGCCTATCCGTGGGGCAAGTCGATGGCGATGTTCTGCGTTCCGCTGATTGCAATGTTCGCCATGTGCGCGTTCACGAAGAAGGGGCTTGCGTTCGCGATTCCGGTCGCGGGTCTTCACATTGCGGCGTTCGTGCTGCTGAAGAGCGGCGCCATGAACGGGCTCACCCACCCGTGCTCGTGGTGGTTTTGCTGGCCGATCGCATGGAACTTCGTCCTTCTCGCCCTTGTCTGGGCGACTCTCCCGAACGGGCGCTCCGTCGCCGGCGCGGCGTTCTTCGCGCAGCTCGGCGTCTCGTTCTACGCGTACATGCCCATCGTAAGCGATCTGCGCAACCCGCCGATGAACTGGGGCTACCCGCGCACGTGGGAGGGCTTCAAGCATGCGATCCAGCGCGGACAGTACGAGGCGATCGGCTTCCAGATCCCGAAGTTCGAGGTGATCCTCAACTACTTCGAGGACGTGCGCGTCCAGTTCACCGACCTTTTGATTCCGTTTGCCCTCGTTCCGTTTGCGGCGGGCCATTGGATCGTGAAGAAGGAAAACCGCAAGGCGTTCTGGCAGTGGATGATTCCGGCGCTCGTCTGCTTCCTCCTCATGAGCTTCCTCCTGATCGCCCTTGCGAACGTGAAGGGCGACCTGCAGGACGGCTTCATCCAGAAGGTGAAGTTCATTTCCTCCCACGCGATGCTCGCGCTCTGGATCGGCTACGGGCTCGTCTTTGCGGCGGCGTTCGGGCTTTCGCTCGTGACGAAGAAGGACGAGCTGCTCGCGGCGCGCGCAAAGACGATTGCCTTTGCCGTGGCTGCACTGATGATCGTCGTCTCGTTCGCGTATCCGCTGATCGACAACTACTGCGGCAACTACCGTCTTGGAGTGAACGAGATCGCGTTCAAGCTCGGCGGCAGCGAGCAGAACGGCCACACCTTCGGCTGGCAGTTCGGCGCGTACCAGCTCGACGGCGCGAAGGCGGTGAAGGAGCAGATTGTCGCAGACGAGGAGCCGCTGCCCGATCCCGACTGGCCGCCGGCGATGGATCCGTTCTCGATCTTCTTCGGCGGGACCGACCCGGGGAGGTTCGTCCCGACGTACATGATCTACTCCGCGGACTACCGCCCCGACGTCTACCTCATCACGCAGAACGCCCTCGCGGACGGAACCTACATGTCCGTCGAGCGCGACCTCTACGGCGACGAGATCTGGATTCCGTCCAACGACGACTCGGCCGAGGCATTCAACATCTACGTAGACGAAGTGCAGCGCGGCATAAGGCCCGCGAACGGCGACCTCAAGATCGAGAACGGCCGCGTCCAGGTGACGGGTGCGCTCGGCGTCATGGAGATCAACGGAATCCTCACGAAGATGATGTGGGACCACGACCGCCTGCGCCATAGCTTCTACGTCGAGGAGTCGTACGTAATTCCGTGGATGTACCCGTATCTCTCGCCCCATGGCCTCATCATGAAGCTGAACGCCGACAGGACGCCCTACGACCCGAAGACGGCGGCGAAGGACCGCGACTTCTGGGACTGGTACGTTCGCCGGCTCCTGTCCGACCCGATGTACCGCCGCGACTTCGCGGGGCAGAAGTCTTTCTCGAAGCTCCGCGCGGCAATCGCGGGCCTCTACTCGAAGCAGGGCCGCCACGCAGACGCGGCGCAGGCCTACCGCGAGGCGTGCCTCCTCTATCCCGCCTCGCCCGAGGCGTCGTTCCGCTATGCGCAGGAAATACTGCTGCCGTCGCGCCGCTGGGATGCCGTGCTGGAGCTGATGGACTACACCGACTACCTCGACCCTAACAACAAGCGCACCGCGAACCTGCGCGGCTACGTGGAGTCGCTGCGTTCGCTCCTCGCGCAGATCGACGCGCTCGAGCCGAAGCGCCGCGCCGGGACGCTGACGGGCGTCGAGCGCGTGACGCTCGCGAACTCGCTCTTCCAGCTCGGACGCGTCGGCGAGGCGGCGCAGCTCGTCCGTCCTCTCGCCGACAGCGCGGCGAATCCGTCGGAGCTTCAGGTGCTCGCCCAGATATTCATCGCAGCGCACTTCGATGTCGAAGCGGAGAAGGTGCTGCAGAAGTTCCTCAAGCAAGCGCCGGGCGCGAGCGCGGACATGTGGATCGAGCTTGCGAAGATACAGCACCGCTCCGGGCGCAGGACCGCCTCGCAGCAGAGCTTCATCGCCGGCTACCGTCTTGACCAGAAACGCATATTCGAAAGACTTCAGAAAGACCAGGAACTGTACGAGCTTGCCGCGCCACTGTTCCAGAAACGATAGTTCTCGACAGCATTTCATCTTGCAAACTTTAGACTAAAACGAAATATAAGCCACAAAGAACAGGAGAAAAACAGGAGAATGAGATTACAGTTTTCACATGCCTTACCTCCTGTCGCTACTGTACTTTGTGGCTAAAAACTTTCAACTTTAAAAGGAGTAGTCTATATGAAAGCACCAAAAAAAGGAATCAAGTGGGAGACCCTGGGATTCGGGTTCTCCGACGTCAACTGCCACCTCCGCATGACGTGGAAGGACGGCAAATGGTCAAAGCCGAAGTTCGTAAAGGAGCCGTGGATCAACATGCACATCGGCGCCGCGTGCCTTCACTACGGGCAGGAGTGCTTCGAGGGCATCAAGGCGTTCCGTCAGAAGGACGGCAAGATCGCGATCTTCCGCCCCGACGAGAACGCTAAGCGCATGTACAGGACTGCCGAGCGCACCTGCATGCCGCCCATTCCTGTCGACACCTTCATCGAGTGCTGCAAGGCCGTCGTCAAGAAGAACGCCGA
>ONVK01000023.1 GCA_900321255.1 uncultured Lentisphaerota bacterium
TGATGAGCATCCAGCCGTCGTAGAAGAAAGTGTGCGTCGCGGCGGGCGTGATCTTCTGCACGCGCCGGTCGAGGTGGTCGTAGCGGTTGGAGACGACGAGCCCGAAGTCGGTCGAGCCACAGGCACGACTCGACGCGGACGTCAGGCGCGACTTGGCGTCGTAAGTGTAGTTCCAGGTGTCGATCGGCTCATTTGGATAGTATGGCGCCGAGTGGACGAGCGAGCCGTTCGCGTCAAACGTATGCATTGCAGTGCCTACGCCGCTAACGCCGTTATACATCATCTGGTTCAGCTCGTTCGCGCCGTAGTATATGGCATGGTTGTCAATCTCGGAATAATGAGGATTGCCAGCCGCGTCCCATGTGTAGCCGTCCGACACACCGGACGAAGGCTGTCCGACGCGGCGCCAGTTCACGCCATTCTGACTGCATATATGTACCACTCTGCGCATCTATCGGCTACAAGATTCCTTCTGTGGGCCAAATCTCATACCAAACGATCTGTCACTACTACCGGGATTGTCCATCCGGCTTCCATAACAGCCCGACAAATACCCGTTCATAGCCTTTAGCAGCAATCATGTCGATAAAATCAAGTAACAAGCCAACCTTCATGGTAACCAGGCATCTTATGTCCACAAATGGACAGGCGGCTGGCACTTGGTATGGAAGTTCGGGGCTTTTTCGACACACTGCCAACATGCGATCAATTCCATCAATAAATCCTTCTTGCTCGGTTACACGCACCGATTCATCCCATCTTGAAAAAGGTTTGTCATCGCAAAGCACAAAAGAATAATAAGCACCATCCTTTTTGTCAACAGCTCGATAACACCAACTCGCCTCAAGAGGTATCGCATGCACTGCTATATTGTGCATATTTTCATTCCTCCTGTACATCTTAAAAGGACCACAGGTAAAACCCATCATGCATGTATGAAACTCCATGTGCGTCATTTCACGATCCGCATCAATGAAAAACCTTGTTTTATCCTTGTCATATTTCTGCAAGTCATGTTCGATCCTTGCAAATTCAGACTCATCTCCCCAGGCCCCATAGACATGATTGGAAAGGTTGTATTTCTTCCCCGCGAGCCACACGATGCACCCCCTTTGAAACACGACCGTCACTTCCTCGTCCTTGCCGCTAATCCCACGGTCTCGCTGACATGATGCGGAGACCGTAAGCAAGACAATTCCGCACATGATTGCCTTAATGATTCTGCATGCTCTTGAAATGCTCATCAATAATCTCCTTATAAAAATTTTCATCCCTGACCGGGCCATACCAAAGGCCTTCGGCAGTTGTCATCTCTTCGAGTCCAGCCTCCCCCTCATAGACAATGATTTTGCGAGGACACAGTCCGGTCTTCTGCGGTGAAGAGTAAACATCTTTGAGTCTTGATAGCATGGCCGTATACATTGGTATGAAATCATCTGCTCTTGCGTATGTAAGGCGATTTTGTGCATCATATTTAGTCACACGAGGAGAGACAAAACACCCAAATGTGTTTTTTCGATCCAATTTCTGCCCAAGGGCATCAAGTCGCAACATACGACCGGCATTGTTTACATCATACATGACAACTGCATCGTCGTCGCGCTTGCGCGTATATGTCTCTTCGACAGAATATCTCTTTCCACTTACATCGACCGTCCCATGCGCAATGAAATACACATCAGACCCATATTTATCGACATCTGCTCTCACTGAACTAAACGCTGCAATCGCCAGGTCCTTTATCTCTACATCATACAATTTATTTCCGTCTGGACCTTTCTTGTCTTTAAGTTCCTTTAAAAATCGCAGGATATCACGTGCTTCCTTTTCGCCCCCCAACCCCCACACATCGGTTAACGTCACTATTGCCCGCGTAAGCATTCTCGCCAACCCATGTTTATCAAAACTAAAGATTGGATTATTTTTGCACATCGCATAAAGATTCACCCCACCTTCTTCCCCTATCGGATCCCTGGTGATCCATCGCATCAGCTCGGGTGAGTAGTAACGGTAGCCATAGTAATAGAATCCTGTCTCGGGATCGAAGTATTTTGTGGAGTAGCGGATGGAGAAGATGTTTGCCATTGAACCGGACAACGCGATCAACTTCCCGAAGGCGTCGTATGTGTACTGCGCGACGACGTTGCCTTGCGCGTCCCAGTAGCCCATGACATTGCCGTAGGCGTCGTAGAATGGAATGTAAAGTTGGCGAGTGGAGGAGTTGGGAGTGGAGGAGTTGGAAATGGCGAGGTACAGCAAGCCGCCGACACCACCAGCGCCGCCGATTGTCCCCGACAAGTCCTTGAGCATCCAGCCGTCGTAGAAGAAAGTGTGCGTCGCGGCGGGCGTGATCTTCTGCACGCGCCGGTCGAGGTGGTCGTAGCGGTTGGAGACGACGAACTCGAAGCTATAGAGCTCGTCATAGTCGGTGAAGTCACCAGCATAATATCTTTCCTCGTCAAAGACCCACACACCGGCGCAGACAAGGCGCGATTTTGCGTCATAGAGGAAGCCACGCTCGCCGAAACGCGTCACCTCTCCGTTCTCTGAATGCTCAAGCCACGCGTCGTCGTCCGCCGCCCAGATGGATTCGTACTGGTTAAGGCTGTTTGCGTAGTAGGATGTTGCGACCGCAGGGAGTCCGCCAGTCGCGACCGAGGACTCCGAGAGGTTGCCTATGCCGTCGTAGGCGTAGGCGGACGCATTCGCCGCGATCGTCGCATTCGTCACCTCGCCGCGACTGTTGTATGCAAACGTGTCGCCGCTGCGCGAAACTGGTCGATTCAAAGCATCGTAGGCATAGGCAAATGAGTTCGTTGCGACTGGCGATGCGTTATGAACGGCGTAGACGTTTTCCCGTAGATAGTTTCCGCTATGGATTAGTTCGCGCGTGAACTGCATCCCTCCCGTAAGAGTCAGATTGTAACCAGCGTCAAGCAGGTCGCCAGTGTAGGAATATGCAACATACGCCTCGTCATTTGAGATCGACGCCATCCTGCCGATAGACGAGTCGTAGGTTATAGTATCCGCAATACCATCGCGCAAGAGCGACACGATGCGCCCGTATGGATCGATGGAGCGGAAAATGTCGAGCGACAATGCGCCAACCGTCGCCATCTCGTTTGTCACGACTCCTTGATTCGCAAGCGAATACGCATAACGCGCGACAGCGTTAGACGCCGCGACGGTGCGCCCGAAAGAATCGAGTGAAAGACCGTAGACACAAGATGGGTCGCTAGATGCCAGTCCAGTCTTGCGCCTATTGGAGTCGTACATATTCTCCGTCCAGCAACCGTCGGATCGCGTTTCGCGAAGTGAAAGCCCGTCCGCCGTCCAGGTGTTCGTGATGGTCGAGCCGTCGGCAAATGTCTTTGAGATGCAACGCCCAGTTGCGGCGTCGAACTCCCAACGCGTCTCGTCCCAGTCCTCGCCGTAGCGAGTTGTCCGAAGCGACGTGCGGCGTCCAGCCGAATCATAGCCGAGGCGCAAAGGATAGGCGTCGCCGTCTTCCGAAACAACGCGCCCCTCCGCGTCATACACACGAGCGACGGCCTCACCAAGTTCATTGGTCTCCGCGACGCGGTTTCCGCGCGCGTCATAGCCATATTGTCTCCAGCGGACCGATTGGAGCGACGTCCCCGCGCACTCCCCTTCTCCGCCAAGATCCCCGTTCTCGGTGGGCACCCTGACCCAGAAGTCCCTCGCTACACCGCCGACCATTGCGCGCATCGCATAAAACGGCCATCCATAGAAATCGTAGTACGTCCAGACTGTTCCTGCGGACGAGGTCTCCTCAATGACACGTCCAAAACGGCTCTTGCGCACCGACGTGCCGCCTGTCGCGGACACAAACGTCTCGGTCAGATCGAGCGACACATTGTCGAAGGACGATTCGCTACTCTCCGCAAGAACGCCGTTCGCATAGCGCAACAACCTCGACCTGAGAGCGTCGGAAAGTCCAGTCAGCTGAACCCACAATTCCTCTGTCTCGTTGGTGGCGGTTCCATGCGCCAGCGATTGGCCGTCGATACGCCACCATGCCCCGTCCGACTGCACATAGCGTGTCCATGATTCATCAAGGACTCCGCAAGAAGCGGCACCAACATGCTCGCCCATCGCGTCGTACATGTTAGTCGCGACAATGCCAGAGGCAACGTCGAACGACGATGCTACGCGCGACGAGGCGCCGACGTAGGAATTAGAGACGCACGAAACTGGTGTTTGGACAAGGATCGTCCTTCCGAGGAAGTCACATGCAGTTTCAGAATTAGTGACAGCGCCGCAGTCGCCAGATTCCGTGACGGAATATCCTCGCCTCGTGCCGTCCGCGCCATACACCGAGAGATTGCGGTTTGTGACAACATGCCCAGACGACGCTCTGACCGTGACGCTTCCGCCGCCGCGATACGACATATTGGTCGTCACGACATCAGGGGCTTCCGCTTCAGGAATCCACTCCGACGAGATCGTCGTTCGTGCCGATTGCGTCTCCATTTCACGCACAATCGTCCTCGCTCCCCGCACATCTACGGTTTCATAGATACCATTAAGGCCGCACGGCCGCGACGTGGACGATGTCATCACGTAGCTATAGCTATCAGAGGGATTCATGTCGTTGTACGACGCCTCTTGGTTCCTTGAGTGCCTGACGACTGTATTCGTCTCGTTGCCAAACACATCAAGAAAGTACCTTGTCACCCTGAACGAGTTCTTGAATGCCGTATGAGTGCCAGTATCATAATAATACTTGTCACCACTCGGCAGCTGCGCGAGGTAGACCTCTTCCTCGGCGTGGTAGAGCTTTTCCGTCTCCGGCGTCGAGCAGTAGAGCGTTTTGGCGCCATTGCGGTCGATGCGGAAGAGGAGCCGGCAGCAGTCGTATGCGTTCGTCTCCGAGGACCCATCGTCGTACTGCGTGAACCTGAGACGATGGCGCGAGTCGTATGTGTGGCGTCTCCAGCCGAACTCGACGCCAGGGTCGGCCGTGAGTTGAGTTGCCTCGTAAAGCGTCAATCCATAGGCGAGATTGCGCTCCGTGACTGCGCGCGTCTTCGCCTCGTGAGCGCCCTTAGTGCGAAAGACAACGGTGCGGACGACCGAATTCGAGAGGATCGTGTGGGAATGCGTCTCGGTCACGCCGTCCTCGTCCGTCTCGGAAATCGTCTCGCCGCGCATGAGATACGGCACGAGCGAAGACTCGTCGTCATAGCGAACGACCGTGGAGACGGCATTGCCCGGGTCGTCGATCGCGGCGGACTGCGAGCAGGCGCGGATCGTCGTCTCGGAGACAGTCGGCCAGCCGTTCGCCGCGACGCCGCGAACGTACCGCGTCCAGGTACGGGCAATCAACGTCGCCGTTCCGTCCGAGACGACATAGCGCGAGACGGTGCGCGGCTTGTCCCAGTCGTCCGCATGGCACGAGTCGCCCGCGCAGGGCGCGTAGTCCGTAACCGTCGCAAACGCGTCGCAGCTGGGGAGATCGCCAATCGAGTACGGGCCCCATTCGTCTGGCGCGGCAGATCCGTCGCGCTGGTCGAGGCGAAAGACTTCGCGCCCAAGTTCATCGTAGTCGACCCAGCTCCACGCGCGGTCGTCGCCCCATACCATACGCAGTTGTCCGTTGCGTCGCGTGCCGCCGTCATCCCAGTAGGAGGCGTACGATGTCTTCCATGTCCCCCCGGCGCACTTCTCGCTGCGCTCGACCTCGCGAAGAACGGCATCATCACCCCAGCCAACGACAGCAGAAGTGACGCGGACATGGCTTCCCGTCACAGGACCACAGACCGAGACCGTTTCGACCGTGCGCGAATAGTCATTGCCATTGGAGAGCGTCTTCCCGGTGGAGATGGTGACATCCTCGCGTCCAGAGGTATTGTCCGCAACGGTCCATGTTCCGCCGGAAGGAGAGTACGAGACGTCGGACATGAGGCTTCCGCCCGCGTTGAACTTCCTGAAGCGCATTGCGCCGCCCTCGCGAGTGATCTCCCACGAGCGATCGTTCCTGCCCGTCGATGTGAAAGTGACCACGATTCGGACGCCGCCTGTAATCGGCGAGAGCGAGAGAGTCCGCCCGCCGCTGTCCGAGCAGGCGACCGTCCGCGTTCCGCTATCGGTCGCGTCGGAAACATGCGCATCTGGACGCTTGAGAAGCGAGAACGACGACAGCGATGGCTGGAAGACCGCGTCGCGGTCGAACCAGAGAAAGCCAGACACGAGGCCGTCCGCGGGGGAGCCGAGCGAGATGCGGAACCTCACAGAACCCAAGGACGGGCCGTCGAACACGTCGCAGTCGCCAGACGCGCATGAGCCGCATGACGAGCATCCATCGTTGGAGAGGAAGTCAGAACGGCCGCCAGACGGCCAGTAGCGGGCGTGCTCGCACGAGTTCGACCAGACAAGCGTTTGCCCAAGGAAGACCTTCGCAACGGCAATGCCGTCCACGACCTCCACGACGTTCGTTATCTCGGCAAAGGCCGAGACGTCCGTGCCGAAGGAGAACTCCGGCCTGCACGTGCATCCAATGGACGAATTTGTCCCGACGTGCCAACCTTCCCAGAGACAGGGCTCGTCGAGCGGATAGACCGAAAGGACAGAATATGAATCATACGCCTCGTCGTAGCCGAGTGAATCGCCGGCGTAGGCGTGTGGCGTCCCAAAGGAGAGCGACGGCGCAAGCACGACAAGCTCGTCGCCAGTCGCGAGCTCAAACGAGCCAGGGCCGGTCGTGCCAACGGTCTCGTTCGTTGGATCGTAGTCAACCCCATCGACGTGCGCGAAAGGATCCACGGCGAAGTCGGGGTCGTATGGCGTGAATTCAGGCGGGCGCGACGACCGCTCCACGGAAACCGACACGGGAGCGGCTGTCGTCGAAACGGAAAGCCTTCTACCCGTTGCCGAGTTAACAATCGTCGGGAGACCCGGGAATGTGATGGCAAGCGAATCTCCGTAGAGAGCTTTGAAAGCCGCTGGCGGATGCCCGTTGGTGAGCGCCAGCGTGTCGCAGAGGTTCGTCTGGCCGAGGCCGACGATATACTCGCGCACGGGGCACCAGGCGTTAGTAAGGGAGAACTGCCTTTCGTGGAGTTCTATGCGCGAGCCATACGGGAGAATTGACTCAGGCCAGCCCACGGCGAAAACCTCGTTGCTCGGCGTAACCGAATACGCCGTAAACACGAGGTTCGTCGGGCCTTCGCCCATCCCGATGTCGCACGGCACATGGACCGCGCCATGCAAATCACTTCCGCCCTCGCAGCGATCAAGCCTATTGCTCGTCTTGTCCGCATTCGTCGGAAAACTGTTGATCGTCATTGCGACCGAGAAGCCAGCAAACACAGCAATTCTGCCGACGTTCGAAGCGAGACGAGCAGAGCCAATCCTTCGCCTAACATACACAAAAAGCAAGGCGACAAATGGGAGCACAAAGAGACCTGTCAAACATGCCACCATCATGACATATTTAAAGCACTCGCTGTACTCAGTGAAATTCATATTCTTTTCCTACCTAACAAAAGAAAAATGCAAGACGCCGTGGTGGTGTCTTGCATTTCGCTTTTCATGAGCAGCAGTTGCTCAGACCTGCTGGCGACGGCGCTTCAGACCGAGCAGCATCCCGCCAATGAGGAACAGCAACCCGCTCGTCGGTTCCGGGACGTTGTAGGAGGTAGTGCCACCGCCAAAACCAGCCATGCCTGAGGGAGTTGGCGTACTCATACCGGGAGAGAGAATGTAGCCATTGCGCTTGGCCGTCGCGTAATCCATCTCCTGCGTCCGGCTACCATTCCAAAGCTCCACAAAGTAGGAATAGCCCTCACCAGTATAGCCGCCCAAGGACGTGTCAAAGCTCCCTGGGTAATAATCGGCAACATCATTACCCGTAACAACTTCAAGTTCGTGAGCCGAACCTTGATACACATAGTACAATGTCGCAGCGGTGCCGCTACCTTGAGCCTCGGCATCAGTGACATATTTGTCGCCGACCATCCAGTAGAGGACATCACCATGGGCAAGCCCTGCTCCAATAATCAGCGCTAATATCAACGAGAGTTTTTTCATAACGTCACCTATTATATCATTATTTTGGCCTAACGGACAAGCGGGGATCATTACTGCGCCGCCGTCCAAGTAATAGTGGCACCATTCGACGCTGTAGTCGGGACATACCAGAAGCCCTGACCCATCGCGAATGTCGGGAGCTGAGTAGCCACCCTGCTCTTCTTCCAGACAGGTGTATCACCTGCAGTCGTGCAGAGATAGCGATCGGGGTCGGTCGAATCTCCAGTGGGAACGAGGATGACATCGCCCTTGGTCAGACCCGTAATCGAGATTGTCGCGCTTGACTGAAGCGGATTCGCCACAAGCGTCGAGACGTCTTTAGCGGCAGTGCTCGTCGTCACAGCAGGGGACGGATAAGCACCATAGACGTAGATGTCACACGATTCTGCAGTATCTGCGTCAGGACGAACAATCCAGACCGCGCCGCCAGCCGCAAGCTTTGCAGACTCTCCACCAGCCGCAGCGTTGATGCCGTCCTTCGTCACCTTGGTCGTACCTGTCCAAACTCCGGAGCCAAGAACCCACGCCGAATACCCCGACCCGTCGTAAACGTACAGGGTCGTTCCATCAATGAGCCCATCCGGATTGACGAGTTGGGCGACAGGAATATCCCCACCATCGCTCAACGCCTTGAACGCCACGGGGATGATCGTATCCTTGTTTGTCGTCGTGATCTTCGTCACGCCAACGCTGACTGGTGTGTAGGCGGCAATCGCCGAAACCGCGAGGGAGGCAGCCGCAATCGAGAGAAGTTTTTTCATTTTGAGTTACCTCCTAAATCACTTGATGGTGGAAACCTTGAAGAACTGCGCGCCGTCCTTCTTGGGAGTCACGAGGTTGATTTCCTTTGCAGCATCGCCGCTGACGCTCGCAGTGTCCGCAGGAACCGCGAAGTTGGAGACATCGCTTCCGGACTGAAGCGTGTAGCCGACGAAGGGGCGAGTGTTCGCCACTGTGACAACAACATTCGCACCCACAATCTTGATGCCAGTCACCTTCGGCTGAGGAACATCCGTGAGGTCGTAAGCACCAGCCGCAACGCCCACCTGCGCAGATGCAGAATTGAAGCCGCCCGAGCTGGCGATTCCATCCTCGACGGAAGCCTTCACGTTGACGACCTTGGGCTGCCCAGCCTCGTCAACCCCCGACAAGGTTTTGCCCGACGGATCCTTTGCGAAGTCGCGCGTATCAAGGAGGTAGACGCCCCATGTTCCACCCTGGTAGTTCGCAACGTCCGCCTCGTCAATCGAGAAGAGGACTGGCGGGCACTTGCCATCCTTTGCGCCAGGAAATGTCAAGACCGTCTCCTGCACATCACCCTTTGTATAGACAAGCGCGTAGCATTCGTTGTCAAGGACCTGCGTACCGTCGGCATACTTGTCGGGACCAGGCGTAGAGAACATGACCAAAAGGTCGTTTATTCCACCAAACGCGGCAACCGTGAGTCCCGCGAAAAGAGCTGCAATCGTCTTTTTCATTGTTATGCTCCTTGTTTTAGAATTACTGAGCGACTTCGACATCTGCGGGTTCAACTGTATAGACGCCCGTGCCACTCGACAACGGAATCTTGATTGCATTGGAATTGCAGAGCTCGCCAACCTGAGAGCCGTTCTTCTTAACAGCGAACTTTACGGCCAGTCCAGCCTCCACAGATTGGTTAGCATCCATCGCGAGTGTGATGTTGTTCGCATCACCATCATTCGCGACAGGGAGAACTTTGATCGTCGCAGGATCCGCGGCCGTCGTGTCAATGCCAAGCGCCTTGCAGACCGCAACAGGGAGTCCGCACGCAGCCGCCGTTCCTGTTGCGATTTCACCCGACGAAGTCACGTCCTGTATAGACGATGCATCGCCACCAGCCGTAATCGCATCTGCAACGGAGCCGTACTTATTGCTATTGTAAGCAACGACCGCAACTTCGTAGCCAGAATTGATCGTGGAAATCGAACCCGAACCGAACGCATCAATGCTCACAAGGCTATCCGTGCCATCGGCGAAGTCAAACGAAGTCGCACCGCCCGTTGCCGCAGACAGTACCGCACCATCAACTAAGAACTGAACCTTGTGCGTGCGGTAATCAAGAATAATCGTAAACGTCGTCGCCTGGCCGTCTGCCGGAGGCGTGCCAGTGAGTTTCGTCCAACTCTGCGCGTTTGCCGCCCCAGCAAAGCCATAGAAGTTGGTGTCAACACCACTGTTGCTGACACCAACGGCAAGCCCTGCCTTGGCACTGGTGAGGCCATCAGTCGTAAGGTCATTTTCATCGCTTGGCGTCAATACGGCAGTCGCCGTGATTGAAACAACGCCGTCGCTCATATTCGTTGAGGCGAACGAAGCATCTGGCGTGAACACAAGCCTATTATCAATGCTGTTGTCGATAGTGAACTTACTATCCGCAACAGTATAATCGCCGGAAACGGCGACGTTGCTTAGACTCGGAGTGCTTCCGGATGCACTCGCCGCAAACCATGCATTAGTCGTATTAGCAAGAGCGGAAAGTGAAACGCACGCGCCCGCGCACGCAATCATTCCCATCAGTTTCTTTGCTTTCATCTAATCCTCCCTTGAAAAAGTTTATGCGCATATTATACCCCATATGGGGGAAGACGTCAAGGGGGCGGCCGAAAAAAAATCAAAATTTCCAGAATGAACTTACGCCCCAAGAAACACCGTTTCCATTGGTACAAGCGGGCGGCCGCGGCAGAACGCGCCGCCATCCATGCACGACGACCCCTCGGGCTTGACTTCGAGAAGCTGGAGGGCCGTGTCGTGGCAGCGCACCACGGGACCAGTCTTGTCGATCTTCACGACAGTGCCGGGAGCCGCGTCTTTCCACGCCGGGTCGAGCTTGGCCACGCGTGCGCGCAGGACTACGAGACGCCCCGTCGTACCGCGCTTTCGCATGCTTTCCGGGAGGAAAGTGTAGCAGCACGGCCACGGATTGTAGGCGCGTATCCTGCGCTCGATCTCGATTACCGGGCGATCCCAGTCAATGAGGCCATCGGTCTTCTTGAGCTTCCTCGCATAAGTCGCGGAAGCTTCGTCCTGCGCGACTTCCGGCGGAAGCGAGTTCGAGCCGAGAAGCCGAAGCGCCTTTGCGAGCGTGACGCCACCGGCGATCGCAAGGTCGTCCATGAGCTGGCCGCCCGTCGTGTCGGGGTATATCGGCTCGAAGCTCTGCAGCATGATCGGGCCGTCGTCAAGCCCAACGCCCATCTTCATGACGGTGACACCCGTCATCCGCTCGCCCGCCTCGAGCGCCGCGACGACAGGCGCAGCGCCTCGGTACTTCGGGAGAAGCGAAAAGTGGCAGTTGACGCAGCCAAAGAGAGGAAGATCAAGAAGCGGCTTCTTCAGTATCTGGCCGAACGCGACCACGACCACAACGTCGGGCTTCCACGCGCGGATCCTCTCCATCGGCTCAGGGTCGTTCACGCGCTCGGGCTTGATGATATCCTTAAGCCCCTTCTCCGCGGCGTACTTCGCGAGGGCGCACGGCGACATGACCTTGCCGCGACCGGTCGGGCGGTCTGGCTGCGTCACGACGCCGACGATCTCGAACTCTCTTTCGCGCAGAAGCGCGTGGAGACATTCGGCCGACGCCGGAGAAGAACCCATGAAGACGATTCGCATAGTTGCGGGATATTATATCATATCTCGCCTGTGCTCTGTCGCATGCGTGGCGATGAGCATGAGACGGCGGAGCGCGAGGCGGCGGAGCGTGAGGCGGCGGAGCGAAGGTCCGAGCGAATGGATACGGCGTATTCGCCGAGGCTCCATGAGGAGGAGCCTTCGGACGCCACCTCACAACTCAACTTAGAATCCTGGCAAATTCAGCTGCCCGGAAACGCAGACCTTGCGACCTTTGCTGAGCGTTCTGTCGGAAGTGTCGTACACGACGAACTTGATTCCCTCGAAGCGCTTCGAAAGCTCCGAGCGGATGTAGTCGGAAACACACTTCACGTTTCCCTTGTCGTCGTCGGAAAAGCCGATCGAGACGGGCCTGTCGGCCGTGCCGTTGCGGCGGATCATGTGGAATATGTGCTCGACGAAGTCGCGTATCGCGAACTCCTTCGCAAGCTCCGGCTTCGCGGCGGTCGGCGCGACGGCGAGCTTCTCCTGGTATATCGGATCGCGCTCCATGCGCTCCTTGAAGCCCTGGAAAGTCACGGCCGAGTAGCGGCACATGCCGAGATAGTAGTCGAGCTCCTCCGCGTCCGTGCCGAACTCGCCGTCGCCAACGCCGTCTATCCACTGGCGGTAGCCGCGCAGGTTGGACATCATGATCTCGCGCTCCTCCTCGGTCAGCACGTACTTGATGAACACCCTGACCGCCCGCTCTATCGTCTCAGGCGCATGGCCGCGCGCCGTCACGATGGCGAATATGCGCCCTTCAGTCAATGTCTTCTTGAACGTGTAGAAGCTCGGCGACGGCTTTTCGCCGTGCTCGATCTTCTCAAGCGCGGCAATCGTGTCCTCGATGAAGTTGTCGCGCCCAGGCGCGTCCTCGAAGTTCCTGAACGCATCGGCCCACACTCCGCCGGGGGCGCGGTAGTGCTCCTCGTCGCCGCGAACAAGGGCGAATGTCGCCGTTGAGACCTCGACGGGCTTCCACGGATCGTCAACGCTGTCGCGGTGCTCCATCTTGATGCGCGTCGGCATGTGCAGGATGTTGTCGTCCCAGTCGAAGATGTAGTACTTGAAGTCGCGGTTCGCGACCTCTTCGTTGATGTATGGAATCTGGCGCGTCATCAGCTAACCACTTCACCTACAAAGTCAAAGCCCTCGACCTTCGCGATCCTGACGTTTACGAATTCGCCGATACGCACGTCCTCCGTTCGGTCGCCTCGGAGAGGCGCCCCTACCAACTTGCCGCCACGATCAATATAGGTCACTCCGTCGACATCGGGCGCCTGCGACTCCATGCGGGCGACGCCAGGCGCCACGACAAGCGCACGGAACGTCTCGCCGACAAGCCGCTTAGAGCGCACCTTCCATATCGACTTCGCGAGATCCATCACCGACTTCTCCCTCGCGAGCGCGACGGCGCGCGAAGGCCTCCCGCCGAGCGCCGCGCCCTTCGTGCCCTTCTCCGGGGAGTAGGCGAAGCAGCCGAGATGGTCGAACTGCATGCGCCGCAAATCGGACATGAGCTTTCTGAAACGCACCTCGGTCTCGCCTGGGAAGCCGGTCATTATCGTCGTCCTAAGCGTAATCCCGGGAACGACATCGCGCAGGAACTCGGCCGCTGCGAGAGAGTCGGCTATCGCGGCCGCGCGGTTCATCTTCTCGAGGACTTCGGGAACGGTGTGCTGGAGCGGCACGTCGATATAGCGGACGGCATGCTTCGACGAGAGCATCCAGACGAGGAAGTCCTCTGATATCTCGCTCGGGTAGCTGTAGAGGACGCGCACCCAGAAGTCGCCGGGAATCTTGTCGAGCGCCCAGAGGAGATCGGGAAGCGTCTTCGCGCCGTCGCGCCACAGCATAGGATCCTGCGCGATGACGTTAAGCTCGCGGCAGCCCGTCGCGACGAGCACGCGGGCCTCCTTGAGAATCGACTTGAGCGGGCGAGAGCGGTACTTGCCGCGGATGAGCGGAATAGCGCAGTAGGAGCAGCGGTGGGCGCACCCTTCGGCGATCTTGAGGTACGCGAACGCCTTTCCGGTGAGGCGAAGCGCGGGCATCTTCGGCTCGATCCAGTCCTTGGGAACGCCGCCCCATTCGTCAACGCCCGGAAACGCACCCTTCAGCTCGGGATATCTCTGCGGATAGCACCCCGCTACGACGACCTTGCCGTAGCGACCCAGCTTCTTGAGCTCGACGGCCCTCAGTATCTCGGCCTCCGCCTCCTCGCGCGCCGACGCGATGAAAGAGCAGGTGTTGACGATCACGACGTCGGCGCAGTCTGGATCGGGGGAGAGAGACCAGCCCTCCTTGAGGAGATTGCCGGTCATGACCTGCAAGTCGACTGCGTTCTTAGCGCAGCCGAGCGATACGAGTGCAAGCGTTCCTCTCTTCTTTTTCATCGCCGTAGATTATATCAAACCTTAAGGATTTCTGCCGCATCGAAACGGTCTGTCTGCCACGGGAAGGCGCCAAGTGCGGCAAGTGCCTCGCCAGCGAGAAAGAGCGAACCGCAAATCAGCACATCAACCGCTTCACATTTAGGGACAGACCCCGTTTTTTTGGGGACAGACCCCAATTTTTCCAGCGCTAACTGAACAGAATCGCAAGAAATTGCCGAAATTCCCGCGGATTCCATTTTCCGTGCAAGTTCCGCGGGGTCAAGCGAACGTGGATTGTTCGTGCGGACGGCTATTCCCTTTTTGACGAACGGGGCGAGAATCCGCAGCGTCTCGTCGACATCTTTGTCGCCGCAGAAGCCGGCGACGAGCGTGGGGACAGACCCCGCGAAAGGCGCGTATTTACGGAGCGCGGCGGCAAGGGCGCGCGCAGCCGGGGGGTTGTGAGCGCCGTCTATGATGAATCGCCCTACCCTCTGGAACCGCCCCGGCCAGACGACATTTCCGAGTCCGTCCGCCATCCCCTTCGTCAAGCCAAGCGTCTTGAGCGCGGCAATTGCCGTGACCGCGTTCTCGCGGTTGAAGGATCCGACCAGCGAAAAGCCACCTGGGATCTCCGACTCGTCCGCGACATCCGGCGCGTAGACGAACGGAGCGCCGACTTCGCTCGCGCGCGCCTTCACGACATCAACAACAGCAGGGTCGTTATTCCCGAGGACGATCGGCACGCCCTTCTTTATTATCCCCGCCTTCTCCGCGGCGATTTTTTCAACCGTGTCGCCAAGCCAGTCGCAGTGGTCGAGCCCGATCTTCGTGATGACGCAGAGCTCCGGCCTGCATACGTTCGTCGCGTCAAGCCGGCCGCCGAGCCCCGTCTCGAGAACGGCATAATCTACCTTCGCCTCGGCATAGACGAGAAACGCGACGGCAGTAAGCGCCTCGAAGAAGGTGAGACCGTAGATGGAGTTGGAGGAGGAGTTGGAGTTGGAGGAGGAGTTGGAGGAAGAGTCTGCGTGAAAGACCTTGTCCGCCGCACGTTCCAGCACCTCGTCTGCAATCGGAGCGCCGTCGAGGAAAAACCGCTCGTTGATGCGGACGAGATGCGGCGACGTATAGCGGCCGATCCTGAGACCATCCGCACGGAGGCACGCGTCCAAGATGGCGCACACCGCCCCCTTCCCGTTCGTCCCCGCGACGTGTATCGCCCTGAACTTCAGCTGCGGGTCGCCCAGCGCGGCACATATGCCGCGGATTGCGTCGAGGGACGGCCTCATTCCAAACCGCCGCTTTGCCGCGAGCCTGTCGAGGAAGTCGCTCATCAGGCCCCTGAAGCGGTGACGACGTAGCGAAGGAGAACCGCGAGGACGGCAGAAGCGCCGTAGAGCGCAAGTATGATCCACATCGGCCAGTCGGAAAGGAGAATCTTCTCCGGGCGTCCGACATCGGCTTTCGAGTAGACGAGGTGGATGTACCGAGCGAGACCGAGCGCCACAAAGGCGGCGGTGACGACAAGATAGCGAGTTCCGAAGCGCGACACCGTGTCGGGCGAAAGCGTGTACCACGTGTAGACGACAAGCGTCGCAAGAGCCGAGGCGAACATCAAGACGTCGAGCGCAACAGGATGGTAGCCCTTGAGCGCTGCGCGCGACTCGATTGCCACTGACATTTCGTGGCGGCGCTTCGCGAGCGCAATAAAGAGCGAAAGCGCAAACGCGCAGGCAAGAAGCCACGGCGAGATTCGCACGTTCATCGCCGCAGCACCGGCAACCGCGCGAAGGACGAAGCCCGCCGCGATAACCACGACGTCGATGTATGGAATGCGCTTCAGGAACCCGGAATACGCGCACTGCATCACGGAATAGATCAGGATTACCGCAAAGCCCCATGTGCGGTCGGGATGGCGGAATACGAGATAGCACGGGAACATCAGCGCGATCGCGAAGAGCGAAAGCGCGACCCTGACCGCGTCGATGCGCGACACGAGCCCAGCCGCCACGGGCCGCAGGCGCTTTACCGGATGAAGACGGTCGGCCTCGAAGTCGGCGACGTCGTTGAGCAGGTAGAACGCGCTCGAAACGAGGCAGAACGCAGTAGCCATGGCCGCAACGAGGATGAAGGGCCTTATCCCGCGCGCCATCGCCGCCTGAGACGGGTCGGCGACAGCGAAGAACCAGGCGAGGAACACGATGCCGTTCTTCGTCCACTGGTTGACCCTCAGCGCCCTCAGCCACGTGTGGATCGACTTCTTCACTTGAGCGTCCTCCACCTTATGATTCCCCAAAGCAGCGAATGGTATGTGCAGACGGGATTGGACTCGCTCTCGTAGAGCGTCCAGAACTTCGACCAGTTGCGGTCTACAGCAGGAACCCAACGTATCGGGAAGAGCGAGAGGAACCTGGAACGCGTGACGTCGTCTTTCGTCTCGGACTCCCAGAAAGGCCACAGGCGGAAGTACCCGCCGTCCTTCCTGCTCGTCCAGAACGGGAACACGCGCGTCTCGTCGTCGTAGAGCTCGACGAGCTTCCAGCCGAAGCGCGTCACAGACCCCGCGCCGTCGCCTTTGGAGTACGTCCGCCAGTCGACGCGCTCGTATAGCGGCCATATCGAAAGCCGCTCCCTGCGGGCGTTCGACTCCCACTCGAAGATCGGCCAGGGACAGCGCAGGCGCATCTCGGGAGCGGAATTCATGTGGGCCGACCAGGATTTCGAATAGGTCTCGGTCCACGAGAAGAACGGCGGGAGGAAAAGGTCCTGCCTCTCGCGCTCGCGGCGAACCTGGCCGTATAGAGGCCAGAACATCCACGAACTTCCAGCCCCGCCCGTGTCGCGGTCCTCGCGGTAGTTCGCCCAGGTCACTATCGGCCACAATGCGTACTGGTGGTCGCTCTCGCGCTGGTGGTTTATTCCGTAGAAAGGCCAGAAGCTCCATGCGCCGTCGTCGCGCCAGCTGAAGAACGGGAAGAGCACCGTGTTAGTCGTAAGCCACTTCCCCTCGGAAGGACGCGGCATCCTGTAGCGCGTCCAGACAGGCCACAGCGCAAAGTCGAGGTCATACATCAAAAGCACATGCGGATGGTGGCCGTAGATCGGGAACAGCCCCCAGTAGTCCTCCGCGGCACCTTCGCCGCGGGCCGGCTTGTGCCCGCTGAACCATAACGGGAGGAATTCGAACTGCCAGCCGCCGTCGTCCTGCGACTGGTAGTGCATGAGGAAGCAGAACCGCCACCAGTCGCGGTGGGACGTGAAGACCGGCCAGAGGACGTCATCCGCCTCCCCCTCGCAGGCGTAGAACGGACGAACTGCGTAATAGTCCTCGGCGGGCCGCTGCTCGTAGAACGGCCCGACCTGGAAGGCGGCGGCAAGAAGAAGGTCAGCGAACACTCTTGCTGAGCTCCTCGAATTCGCCGCGCTCGAAGTCGGACAGCTCCTTCACGCGGCCCTTGACCTTGCGGAGCGTCATGTTCGCGCGCTGGCGGTCGCCCTTCGCGATCTGAACGCGGGCGAGCGAGACGAGCATGCGCACGTCGGCCTCTTTACCCGACTCGGACTTGGAAAGTTCGCACGCCTTGACGATGCACTGCTCCGCCTCGTTGAGGTCTCCGTTCGCGTCGAGCAGAATCGCCCCGAGCGTCTCCCACGCGACATAGAGCTCGGGAGCGGTGCGCACGGCGAGTCGGGCATAGCGCTCGGCCTCCTCGAAGCGCTTCGTGCGCCTCAGGACCTCGGCGAGGTCGTTCTGCGCGAGCACGACGGGGCGCGTCGTCTCGCAGGCCCTCCTGAGGTACATCTCCGCCTCCTCGTTCTTGCCCTTCTGGAGCGCAAGCGAGCCCATGACGTAGTTTGCGAGAGGCGCCTTGCGGTTGCGCCTCAGCACTTCCTTGGCGTGATACTCGGCGTCAACCGTGTCGTTGAGGGAGATGTCGAGACCGAGCACGATGTCCTGCGTCGCCTGGACGTCGGGCCTCGACTTGATCGCCGCGGCAAACATGTCGCGCGCGGCCTTGCGCTTCTCGTTGCCCTGGCGCAGCATCAGGAACGCGCGAGTGGACTGGATGTTGTAGTCGTTCGCGTCCTTCGCGTTCTTCTCCATCTCCGGGAGGATGACGTTCTCGACGCTCTTGAGGAGCGCCGCCTTTTCGGCGGGATCCTTCGACGTGTCGAACTGCTGCATGGCGACGGCGGCGAGGAGCGACCACGCCTGGAGGTTCGCGGGATCGAGGTCGGTCGCCCTCGTGAGCAACGCCTTCGCCTCGCCGAACTCGTTCTTCATGAAGTGGAGCATCGCCACCTCGACTGCCACGCGCGGATCGTCCTGCGCCGCCTTCGTGGCGCGCTCCAAGTACTCGATCGCCCGCGCGCTGTTCCCCTCGAGGAGCTCGAGGCGCATAAGGCCGACGAGCGCATCGTGGTTCTCGGCGTCCCTGGAAAGGACCTCTTCGTAGGTCGCCCTCGACTTCTTCACGTCGCTGTCGCTCGCGTAGAGCGCGGCCATCATGTTGAGAAGGCTCGAGCGGCGCTCGGTCGGGACGAAGTCTATGGCGCGGCGTATCTGGTTGAGCGCCTCGCCCGGGCGGCCCGACTTCGCCCACGAATAGCCGAGGCGGACGAATATCTCGGGGTTCCTTATGTAGCCGTATACGTTGGCGAGCTTCCACAGGACATAGCGGCGGGACTTGTCTTCGACGATCGCCTTAAACGCCTTCTCGATGTCGTGCTTCCTGCGCTCGGCCTTCGGGTGGCCGGCACGCGCCATCTCGAACTCGTTGAAGAGCGCGCAGACGTTGTCGCTGTCGATGGAGTTCAGGACAAGCTCGTACATCTCGAACGCACCGTCATCGTCACCTGCGTCCTGAAGCCACACGCCGCGGTCGTTCGCGACGAGGCCGACGTGCCGGCGCAGCCTGAGGCGCGCCATCTCGATCGGGTCGCTCTCCTTCCAGAGCCGGTAGCTGCCCCAGTTCTTCACGCCCTTCGGGGGCGCAAGGACCTTGTCGAAATCGTTCCACGCGCTCCAGTCGGGCTTGCGCTCCGGATCGGCGCCGAAGAAGAGGAATTCCGGAACCGCCTTTATCCCGGCTGCGTACCAGAGGTCGGGGGCCCCGAATATGGCGGCCTTCTTCGCGATGTCGGGATCGGCCGCGAACCAGTCCTGGACGAACGCGAGGACGCCGAGGGAAAGCGATATCGAAAGCTCCTTGTTCTTCTCTCCGCCGACGCCCTTCTCCTCGACGAGCTTCGAGAGCTCACCGAGATAGCGCTCGTCGAGATCGCGCTGGAGGCAGACGAGATTGAGCTCGCGGCCGGCCTTGGCCGCGGCGAGCCTGAGGTGGTCGTCGAGAAGCCCGTCGGTGATGAACCAAGTGCGGTCGCCGAGATCGGCGATCAGCTTCTCCGCCGTGCGGTCGGCGAAATCGCCGCGCGAGCGGTCGAACGAGAAGAGGTTCAGGAGGACGGTGATGACCATCACGAGGGAGAGGACGGGCAGGACGGCGAGGGCGAGCGTGCGACCCTTCATCGCCACCGGCTCGGCGTCAAGCGACTCGTTCTTGCGGACCTTAGCGACGGCGAGAAGCCACCAGTAAGTCACGAGATAGGCGACAGTGAACGCGGCAAACGCGCACGGCACAACCGGGAGAAGCCCATAGGGGCGCATGAGCGGCGACGGCGCGAGTGGCGTCGAGACGGCGAGGATCGCCACGAAGCTCATGGCGACGTGGTATATCCACTGCGAAAGGCCGCTCTCGCGGTTGTACGCGACATAGCTCGAGAAGAGCGCGACGAGGAACGGCAGCACGGCGAACGCGCCGACGAGGAACCAGCCGTCGACGGTAAGCCACGTCTTCGCCTCGCTCCAGTGGGTGCGCATGTGCTCTGTGAAGTCGCCCGATGCGCCGGGGGCGTAGACAAAGAGAGTGACGATCGCGACGAGCAGGAATATGAACGCCGCGCCGTAGGGCTTGCCGCCGCGCTTCCCGGAGACAGCCCACACGCAGCAGAAATACACAGGCGCGAGCAGGCCGAACAGCGGCGAATCGGCGAACCCGAGGCCGGCGAAGACGCCGATGAGGAGAAGACAGATCCAGCCCGTGCGCCTGCCGGCGCGTGCGTAGGGAATCAGGAGCGACGCCGTGACAAGCGCCCATGCCGCGTCGAACGAGAACGAGCTCAAGTGGGTGAACGACTGGTGGACAGCCGGGGTCGCCATGAATACGACCGCAGCGACAATGCCAGCCATGCGCGCTGTCCCGTCGGCGTACTGCAGGAGCATTTCGCCGCCGATCCGCTCCCGCACGAAGAACGAGGTCAGGTGGTACATGGCGAGAACCGACACGATTCCGCACAGCGGGCCGAGGATGTTGGAGCACCCGAACAGCCGCGCAAACGACGCCATGAGCGGATGGGTGTTCACCGCGGCCGAGTCAAGCCCCTTCCACAGCGTCATCAGATGCGCGCCCTCGCCGGGATAGGCGCACGACGCCATTGTGCAGAAGTAGAGAACCGCAGCTACGCCGCCAAGCGCAAGCGCGATCAACCAGTCAATTCTGCGAGTGTCGGCATTCTTGAATCCTGCCATAGGGCGAATCCTCTCCGTTCTTCTTGACTTTAGACTTTAGACAACAGACTTCAAACCTTGAACTTTTTTACCTCACACCTTCGCCAGCGCCTGCTTGAGGTCGGCGATGAGGTCGTCCGGATCCTCGAGGCCCACCGAGAGGCGAATCAGGTCCGGCGGGATGCCTGCCGCCTTGAGCTGCGCGTCCGTAAGCTGGCGGTGCGTATGCGACGCCGGGTGCAGGACGCAGCTCCAGGCGTCCGCGACGTGCGTCACGATGCCGATGAGCTTCAGAGAATCCATGAACTTGATCGACGCCTTGCGGCCGCCCTTGATGCCGAACGTCATCACGCCGCACGGCGAGTTGCCGCTGAACTGCTTCTTGACGAGCTTGTGGTACTTCGAGCCGGGGAGCCCGGCGAAGTTGACCCACGCGACCTTCTTCTGGGTCTTGAGCCACTTGGCGACCTTGAGCGCGCTCTCCGCGTGGCGGCGGATCCTGAGGTGCAGAGACTCGAGGCCGAGGTTAAGGAGAAACGCATTGAAAGGCGAGGGGATCGAGCCGAAGTCGCGCATAAGGTGCGCGGTGCACTTCACGATGTAGGCCATCTTGCCGAACGCCTTCACATAGCTGAGGCCGTGGTACGAGGCGTCGGGCTCGACGAGGCCGGGGAACTTGTCGGCGTGCTTCGACCAGTCGAAGTTGCCGGAGTCGACGATGCAGCCGCCGACCTGGCTGGAGTGGCCGTCCATGTACTTCGTCGTCGCGTGGGTGACGATGTCGCAGCCGAACTCGAACGGACGGCAGAGGATCGGCGTCGGGAAAGTGTTGTCGACGATAAGCGGCACGCCGTTCTTGTGCGCGACCTTCGCGAACTTCGCGATGTCGAGTACGCAGCCCGAGGGGTTCGCGACCGTCTCGCCGAAGACGCACTTAGTGTTCGGGCGGAAGGCCTTCTGTATCTCCGCGGGCGTCGCATCCGGGTCGACGAACGTGAATTCGATGCCGAGCTTCTTGAGGGAGACGGCGAAGAGGTTGAACGTGCCGCCGTAGATCTGGGCGGACGAGACGACATGGTCGCCGGCATTGCAGAGATTGAGGACGGCGAACGTAGAGGCCGCCTGGCCGGAGCTCGTGAGAATAGCCGCGACGCCGCCTTCGAGGGCCGCGATCTTCTTCGCGACCGCGTCGTTCGTCGGGTTCGCGAGGCGAGTGTAGAAATATCCTGGCGCCTTGAGGTCGAAGAGGTCGGCCATGTGCTGCGTCGTGTCGTACTTGAACGTCGTCGATGAATACACGGGAAGCTGGCGCGGCTCCCCGCACTTCGGGTACCACCCGCCCTGAACGCATAGTGTGTCAATCTTCACTTGTCTTGTCCTTTCGGTGTGAAATGCAAATTATACCAAAAATACGCCGTCCGTTGTTGGATATTAGAGGCGGCACGCGAAGTCGGCGTAGCCGAAGCGGCGGACGAGCACTTCAGAGCCGTCGATATGGCGGAGAACTATGTCCGGCAGGTTGAGGCCATTGAACGTGTTGTTCTTGACCATCGTGTAGATCGCCATGTCGCCAAAGACAACCGTGTCGCCCTCGCACAGCTTGTGCTTGAACGAATAGACGCCTATCTCGTCACCCGCAAGGCACGTCGGCCCGCCGAAACGGTAGGCGTATGGTCCGCCAGCCCCCTTCTCGGCGCCGACGAGCGGCGGGGTATATGGCATCTCGATGACGTCGGGCATGTGGCAGGCGGCGCTCGTGTCGAGAATCGCGTTGGAAACGCCGTCCGCGCCCTTCGGCTGTATTTCAAGCACGCGCGATTCGAGCGTCCCGGCGTTGAGCGCAATCGCCTCGCCCGGCTCAAGGTAGACCTCAAGATGCGGATGACGCGTGCGGAAGTCATTGAGGAGCGCGACAAGCCCCTCGACGTCGTAGCCCTCGCGCGTGATGTGGTGCCCGCCACCAAAGTTCACCCACTTCATCAGCGGGAGAAGTTCGCCGAACTTCTCCTCAAACCCCGCAAGGACCTTTCTGAGCTCATCAAGCCCCTGCTCGCAAAGGCAGTGAAAATGCAGACCATCAACCTTTGCGCTCTTTGCGTCCTTTGCGGCCAAGAAAAATCCCGACTCATCCAGCACCGCGCGCGTCGTGCCGAGACGCGACGAGGGGCGGCACGGATCATACGCGGGCGTCGTTGCGACGGAGACTTCAGGATTGACCCTGAGCCCGGCCGAGACGCCGCGCTTGCGCGCCCTTTCGCCGTAGAGCGCAACCTGGCGCGGCGAATTGAAGACGATGTGGTCGACGAGCCCCAAGAGCTCGTCCATCTCCTCGGGAATAAACGCCGGCGCAAAGACGTGCGTCTCGCCGCCGAAGTTGTCGTGCCCGTGCTTCGCCTCGAAGAGCGAACTCGCCGTAGTGCCGGCGAGATACTCCGCGCAGAGCGGATATACGGCTGTGCACGAAAACGCCTTCTGCGCAAGGAGTATCTTGACGCCCGTCCTGTCGGAGACTCCCTTGAGGACCTCCAGGTTGCGCTTCAGCGCCGACTCGTCGATGATGTATCTCGGCATCAGGGAACCTTCACGGGGTCAAACGTCTCCTTCCACGGAAGGCCCTGCTTGTTGAGCTCGGCCATGAACGGATCGGGATCGAACTCCTCGCAAGTGTGGACGCCCTTGGCCGTCCACTTGCCCTCGAGGAACATCTTGGCGCCGATCATCGCGGGGACACCCGTCGTGTAGCTGATCGCCTGCGAGCCAACCTCGGCGTAGCACTCCTGGTGGTCGCACACGTTGTACACGTAGTAGTCGACCGGCTTGCCGTCCTTCATTCCGTGGAAGATGCAGCCGATGTTCGTCTTGCCCTTCGTGCGGGGGCCAAGCGTCGCGGGGTCCGGAAGAAGCGCCTTCAGAAACTCGATCGGAACGATCTTCTGGCCCTTGAAGTCAATCGGGTCGATGCGCGTCATCCCGACGTTCTCAAGACACTTCAAATGCGTCAGGTAGCTCTGCCCGAAAGTCATGAAGAAGCGGATTCGCTTGATGCCCTTCAGGTTGCAGCCAAGCGACTCAAGCTCCTCGTGGTGGAGAAGGTACATATCCTTCTTTCCGACCTGGTCGAAGTCATATTCGCGCTTGATTGCCATCGGCGCGGTCTCGACCCAGTATCCCTTGTCGAACGCCTTCTTGTTCTCAACCGCGACTTCGGGCTTGTCGTCCTTCGGATCCGCGACCCAGTAGCTGCCCTTCGCCGCCACCTCGCGGATGTTGATCTCGGGGTTGAAGTTCGTCGCGAAAGGATACCCGTGGTCGCCGCCGTTGCAGTCGAGGATGTCGAGCGTCTCGATTGTGTCGAAATAGTGCTTCTGCGCATAGGCGGAAAAGACCTGCGTGACGCCGGGGTCGAAGCCGCAGCCGAGGATCGCGGTAAGCCCCGCCTTCTCGAACCTCTCGCGGTACGCCCACTGCCAGGAGTACTCGAAGTGCGCCTCGTCCGGCGGCTCGTAGTTCGCGGTGTCGAGATAGGACACCCCCGCCTCGAGGCACGCGTCCATGATTGCGAGATCCTGATAGGGAAGCGCGATGTTCATGACGAGGTCCGGCTTGAACTCGCGGATCATCGCGACGAGGCGCGGCGTGTCCATCGCGTCGATCTGCGCCGTCGTGATCTTCGTCGAGACTCCCTTCTCCGCGAACCACGGGCGCTTCTCGACGTCCGCCTTGATCGCGTCGCAGCGCGCCTTCGTGCGCGAGGCGATAAGAAGTTCGCCGAAGACTTCGGGATTGCGGGCCATCTTTGCGGCCGCCACTCCGGCTACTCCGCCGGCTCCAATGAGCATCACTTTCTTCGCCATGTCGCTTTCCTTTCTTGATGTGTTTCGCCTCTCGTCGATGAGACGCTGAAAATGCCGCAGCTCCGCTTCGCGCGGGCCTCGCCGTTCATACATTCCATCAGCCATAAGGTGATCTCTCTTCGCTCGGACTTCTATTTACCAGATACACGATTCCGACGGCAACGCGCTCGAAATACATAACGGCCGCGAGAATGGGATGGCGCAGAAGTCTCTTCCACTTCCCCTTCTCGACGAACACACCGACGAAACGATACCACGGCGAGAACTGCCTCTTTCTTTACCGCCGGATGGCCCTTCCACTTCGCCTGGTACGCGGCAAAGCTCTTGGTGTAATATGCCTTCTTCTCAAGCATCTTCTTGAGCGTCAGGCGCTTCTCGTTGTGTATCAAATGGTTCTTGAGGACTTCGCACTTCGCGCCTGTCTCGAGGACACGGATATCGAGTTCCCAGTCCTCCGGGCCCGCGATAAGATTCTCGTCGTAGCCGCCGGTCTTCTCAAGAACTTCCTTCGAGAAAAACCTCAGCGCGTCTATGCAGGTGCCGTCGTAGAACGATCTCTCGAAGTTGCGCGCCTTGACGCGGATTCCATCACCCGTCCTCACAATCCAGTAGGCTGCGATTCCGTCGCCGCGCGAAGCGCAGGCAAGCATTTCCTCAATCGTCTCGCGCGGCATTATCATGTCGGCGTCGAGTATCACAACCCACGGCGCAACGGCCGTGCGCCAGCCGAGATTCCGCTGGGCGCTGCGCTCTGGCCCCTTGTCAAAGACCTTCGCGCCAAGCGACGCGGCTATCGCCTTCGTGTCGTCGGTGGAAGCGTTGTCGACGACGATGATCTCGACGTCCTTGCGAAAACCGTCAAATGCACGGATGCAGTTCGCGATGTTCGCGGATTCGTTCCGCGTCGTGATGACGACGGAGAGGGTCATGGAAAGTTAAGAGTTGATGAGTTGAGAGTGGGGGAGTTGAGAGTTATGAGTTTAAGAGTTGGCTGGCGCGTCGCTTGGCGCTAGCGGCGCACTTGAAAACTGCTCGCCGCCAGTGCTTTGCACCTTTGCAGGAGCAGTATCGAAGCGCGTCGGGTTCTTCGCCATGAACTCCCACGCGAAGGCCCTGTACGCCTCGGCGCCCTTGGAGCGCGGATCGAGGAACACGACGGGAGTTCCCATCGACGGCGCCTCGGAGACGCGAACGTTGCGGGGAATGAGAGTCTCGTAGACCTTGTCGCCGAAATGCCCCCTGACCTCGCTTATCACGTCCTGCGTCAGCTTGGCGACGGAATTCACCATCGTGAAGACGATGCCGTTGAGTTCGAGCGCGGGATTCGCAGCAATACGGATTCTCTCTATCGAGCCCGTAATGAGGGCGAGGCCGTCCATCGCGAGAAACTCGGCCTGAATCGGAATAAGAACGCCGTCGGACGCGACGAGCGAGCTCGTCATCACGATCCCAAGAGACGGCGGGCAGTCGAGGATGATGTAGTCGAACGCGCCAGACTCCTTCACAGGCGCGAGCGCGTTCCTGATGATCTCAAGCCGGTCTTCGCGCATCGAAAGCTCAAGCTCCGCGCCTGCGAGGTCGACCTCAGAGGGAATGACGTTGAGGCAGCTCCACTTCGTCGGCTGGATAACGTCCGCAATCTGCTTCTCGCCGAGAAGGACAGGATAGAGCGACACTCCTTGGCATTTCTCAAGCCCAAGGCCGAGTGTCGCGTGCGCCTGCGGATCAAGGTCAACTACGAGCACAGTGCGCTTGCGCGCCGAGAGGGCAGCCGCGAGATTCACGACCGTTGTCGTCTTCCCTACGCCGCCCTTCTGATTCGCAATCGCTATTATCTTCGTTCTTCTTTCCATAGCCGCCTCCATGTTCCCTAAAACAGCTTTCCGTTTTCGTCGAGTTCCTTGACGTTCTTTGAAAAGCTCTTGTCCACCTCGCGCCGCCACAACTCGACGAGCGCGACGTCCCACGGCTCGTCAACACCCTGCAGCACCGCGGCAAATCCGTCACGCGACGCCACGACCTCGCTCTTCACGCGCTCGGTGACGGCAGCAAGCGAATCTGTGACGATCTGCTCGGAAAAGTTATCCGTCTTAAGGCAATATCCGTAGCGGAGTATCCTCATGCTCTCCTCGTTTGCCTTGAGCCACTCGACGTATGCCTTCGCCTCGTCGCTGAAGCCCTCGGTCGTAACTTCTGCGAAATGCGGCGCAATCACGAGCGGCTGATGGGCCTCGAGCCGTCCTTCGCGGATGCGTATCTTACCGGGGTAGTCGTCGAGCTCGGATATGAGATGGTAGTTCACGAGCGTGTTGCCGAACGTCTCGAGACGATGCGACGGCGAAAGGAGTATGCGCACCTTCCGCGCGCTCGCCGCCGTAGGTCTGCGGCACAAGCGCCGCGCGGTCAAGCGCAATCACCTTCATGCCGGCCGCGACGCCCGCCTTTACGCCGACAGTCGAGTCTTCTACGACAACGCAGTCGGCAGGCGCGACCTTTAAAAGCTCAGCCGCCTTCAGGAATCCGCTCGGGCTTGGCTTCCCGGCGTCATACTCTCCCGCGCCGAGCACGAGCGAGAGCCGGTCGTCTATGCCGCAGAGCTTCGCCGCGGCAACCACGTCGTCGTGCGGCGAACCCGAGACTATCGCGCACGGCGCGATCTCGGAGACGGCGCGGAAAAACGCAATCGAGCCGTCGATGCGCATGGACGACGGATTCGTCGCGTACACGTCGTAGAACCTTCGGAGCTCAACCGCGTCCTCCATCGCCGACGACTCGCCGATCTCGGGGAAGCGTTCGTGGAGCGAGCGGTCTATGTCGAGCCAGTTGCGCCCGATCACCGTCGGCAGAATCTCCTCGTAAGTCGTCCTCCCTCCGCGCGAGACGACGAAATCGACTATGGCCTTCGTCCAGAGATCCTCTGTGTCGACCAAGGTCCCGTCGAGATCGAAGAGAAACGCCGCCGGCTTCAATTCACTTGTCCCTGCCGCAGCACTTCTTGTACTTCTTACCCGAGCCGCACGGACACGGGTCGTTGCGCCCGATCTTCGGCTCCTCGCGCACGGTCGGCGTCTCGCCTACGAGCTCGCCGTCCGCGAACTTCCATTCACCGCCCTGGCGCACGAACTTCGATACTTCGTGGTGGTTGCAGAACTCGCCGTTGGCAGTGTAGAGGGCGCGGAACTCGACGATCCCCTCGTCGTCCTTCGGCCCGCCCTTCTCGGTCGATATGATCTCGAGGCCGTGCCATTCGGCGGCCGCAGACCACGCCTTGGAAGCGTTCTCGTCGAACTCGGCCTGGACTTCCTCGGTGGCGCTCGACTTCAAGAACAGCACGTCGCCGGTAACGTACGACGAATACCGCGCGCGCATAAGCGCCTCGGGAGTCTCGGCCTTCTTTTCGCCGGATATGATAGGACCGCAGCATTCCCCAAAGGTCTTGCCGCTCTTACATGGACAGGTATCTTCGTTTTTCATAGGTGTCCCTATATTTTACCAAAACCATCGATAGGATGAGAAGTGCAAATGAGACGGAGAGCGGAATGTCGCCGACCAACGTGTAAGGCGTCAGGAACGGTGGCAGCCTCTGCTCCGGGCTGTACGGCACTTCGTTCTTGAGTAGAACAGATTCGCACATTGTACCGCGCACGTCGACGAGAGGACGCCCGTCTGCACCGACAAGCCAGTTCGCCACGCCGCGCGGCGAAATCGTCCCCGTCACCCCGGAGTTCCCGACGCGGACGACGGAAAGCCCCGTCTCGACCGCTCGCGCGACAGACTGCCAGGCATGCTGCTCCGCCTCAATGGAATCGGAGAACCAGCTGTCGTTCGTAATGAACACGAGGCACTGCGCGTCCATCCGCGCAAGGGCGCGCATCTGCGCGGAGTCCGTGTCCTCGAAGCAGATTGCGACGCCATAGCGGTCAAGGAGCTTCAGCTTGCCAGGCGTGCAACTCCCGACAGGCGCGAGCTTCTGGAGAGCCGTAATCCACTTGTCGCCTGGAATGAACTCGCCGAACGGAACGAGGTGGACTTTGTCGTAGATTCTGGTAACTGGCAATGGGGAAGGTGAAATTGGCAGGGGCGCATCTCCGAGGCGCCCGCTCGGCCCGCCAAGACCAGAAAACAATATCGCAGAGTTGTATTCCTTGCCGTCCGCGAACCGCCCGCCGCCGGCGATCACCTCGCGTGCGCCCGTCAGCTTCGAGACCCACCTCGCAAACGCGAGCGAACGCGGCGAATCTGCCGCGCCGAACTCGCTCAGCGCGCTCTCCGCCAGCACCACGAGATCTGGACGCGTGTAGGCGACGTTCGCGAGCAAGTTGGAGTAGACGGCAATCGGGTCCTCGCGCTCCGCCGGCTTGAAGACGCACGGGAAATTTCTCTGGACCATCGCGACATGCAGCTCATTGGAGCCATCAGCAAATGGCGCGGAACAAAAAACCGCGCCTTCCCCAAGCGCGTACAGCCCCAAGACGAGCAGAAACGGAATGAGCGTTTCAAGCGACGCCCAGCGTGTCGTGCGCCTCATCATGCGCTCGGCAATGCCAGCAATCGTGCCATTGACAAGGATGACGACTGCGCTTACGAGATATACGCCGCCCAGGGCCGCAGGCGAGCCAAGGTTGGCGTTGACGAGCGGCAGTCCGAGGTGGTTCCACGAGAAGCCGCCGAAAAGACGCGAGCGAAGAAGCTCAAGCCCACACCACAAAAGCGGCTCTGCGACGAGAATTGCAAAAAGCCGGCGTCCATACGGGAACCGCGGCGGCTTGCGCCACGCAGTGCCTTCGTCTTTCACCCACGCCCAGACTTTTGAAGATAACCAGCCGAACGCGCCGAAGTAGAGCGCACAGTACGCCGCGAGCGCGCCCCAGCCGAGGACGACGAGCGGCCACGGCCCGCCGTTCTTGACGATGGCCGGCATCCACGAAAGCGTCGCGAACCAGAAGACGAACCCGTTCACAAACCACTTTTTGAAGCTCGTCTTTGCGTCCCTGTTACGCGCGAGCCACAGGAGCGGCGCAAGCGCAAACACGCAGTCGGTCTTCTCCGCCACCGGCGGAAACGACGCCCAGAGAAGCAATCCCGGCAGAAGCCAGAACACCTTGACGAGCTTTTTCAAGAAATCCGCAATCATCTGCCGACTCCCGACCAAGTCATGAACGCGCGGAGGCAAGCGCAGAAAGGACCTTCAGCGCCTGCACCGTCTCGCGGACGTCGTGAACCCTGACGACGCTTGCGCCCTGAAGCGCTGCCCAGACCGCAATCGTAAGATTGCCGGCGAGGTCCTTGCCCGGCACCTTCTCCCCCGTGAGGCGTTTGACAATGCGCTTGCGGCTCGCGCCGATGAGGACACGCCCCTTCTTTGCAAGCTCTGGGATTGTCCGCAAAATCTCAAGGTCTTCCTCGCGCGTCGTCCCGAACCCGATCATCGGGTCAAGATAGAGGCGAGAGTGAAAAGTTGAGAGCTGAGAGTTGAGAGTCGAGAGTCGAGAGTCGATCACCGAAGATGGAACGACGAGTTCGACATCGGGATTGCGCTCGAGGATCGCGAGCATCTCGGGAATCGGCTCTGCGTACACGCAGTTGATTATCGTCGCGCCAAGCCGGACGGCGCGTTCAGCCGTCTCGGGATGATAGGTGTCTACCGAGAGTTGAAAGTTGAGAGTTGAGAGTTGAGAGTTTAACCCCGCGAGGACGGGCTCAATTCTCGTCCACTCCTCTTCCCACGATATAGGCGTAGCGCCAGGGCGCGTCGACTCGCCGCCGATGTCGATGATGTCCGCGCCTTCCTCGGCAAGGTTCCTGGCGCGGCGGATCGCCTCCTCGGGGGTGTTGAACTTTCCGCCGTCGGAGAACGAGTCCGGCGTGACGTTGACGATGCCCATCACCTTGCACATGGCACTATTTCTCGCTCTTCTTCTCCGCGTGCTCCTTGAGCGCCTTGCGCAACATGTCGAATCGCTTTTCCTCTCCCTCGATGAGTTCCTTCTTGCGCTCTTCCAGGGTCTCGGGGACCTTCATCGCCTTCGCCTCGGCAAAGCACTTCTCGATAAGCGGCACGTACTTTGGGTATACTTCCTCGAACATGATCTTCTGGGCGTAGGCCATGGCATCCTGCTGGTACTTCTGCCGTTCGGACTTCGACATCTTCTTGTCGGGCCTCGGGAACTTCGCCTTGACCTTCTCCATCGCCGCGTCGGAGTCTTTCCTCATCTGCTCGTCGTGGCGGTTCAAGACGTCCTCGATCGGCTTGATGTACTTCTTTATCTCCGGGGCGAAGCGAATCTCCTCGTCGAGCATCTTGAGGTACTTCTCGGGACCGCCCGCCTGGTAGCCGGTCCTCAGCACTTCCTCGCCCTTCGAATCGAGCACGACGACAGTCGGGTAGCCCTCGATGCCAAACTTCTTCACGAGCTTCGGGTTGTTCTTCGCGGCCTCGGGCGTGAGAAGCGCCTTGTCGCGCGGAGAGTCGACCATGAGAAGAACGTATTTCTCCGCGGCGCCCTTGCGGAACTCTTCGGTCGCGAACACCTCCTTGTCCAAGCGCTTGCACCATCCGCACCAGTCGCTTCCCGAGAAGTCGACGACGACATGCTTGTTCTCGACGGCGGCCTTCTTTAGCGCGGCGTCGTAGTCGTCGAGCCATCCTTCGGGAGTCGAGGTCTTGGCGAACGCAGCCAGCGCAAAGAACGCGGCGCACAGCATCGGGATCGTATTCTTCATTTAGGCTCCTTTGGTGTTAGATTGTATTATATCAAATAACTTCGGCCACAGGGCCGAAACTCCTGCGGTGTTCGGGACACGGGCCGAGCCGCGAAAGCGCCTCCATGTGGTCTTTCGTCGGATAGCCCTTGTGCTTTGCAAAGCCGTAGCCGGGATAGAGCGCCTCAAGCCGAAGGCAGTCGGCGTCTCGCGCCGTCTTCGCGAGAATCGACGCCGCCGCGATGAGGAGAGACTCGGCGTCGCCCTTCACGACGTTCACTGCGTGCGGCAGCGTCTTCACGGGAAGTCCGTCGACGAGAACATGCTCCGCGCCGACTTCGTCCGCCGCCCTTCGCATCGCGAGGTGCGTCGCGTTCAGGATGTTCAGCTCGTCGATCTCCTTCGGGCTCGCGCTCGCGACCGCCCACCTGCATCCGTCCGTCGACTTGATCACCGCCGCAAGGCGCTCGCGCTTCTTCTCCGTCAGCTTCTTCGAATCGTTTATCTCGCTCCACGCGCCGACGAGCAGCTGCTCCGCGAGCGCAAGCGGAACAGACACGGCCGCGGCATATACGCCGCCGGCGAGAGGGCCGCGCCCCGCCTCGTCGATCCCCATCACGGGATCGCCTACCGCCTTCTCCAACTCAAGCGAAACTGCCATGTCGTCTCATGCACCTGAAAACAAAAAGCGCGGCGAAGGGGCCGCGCTTCCCGTTTGAATGGAATCGACGAACCATCGATTACCAGCGTGTCTCGCGACGAGGGCCGCGATCACCATAACCACCGCGGTCACCATAGCCGCCGCGATCGCCGTAGCCGCCGCGTCCGCCGCCGTAGCCGCCGCGTCCGCCGCCGAAACCGCCGCGACGCTCTTCGCGAGGCTTTGGCTGCGACTCATTGACGCGGACCGTGCGTCCGTCGAGTTCGTGTCCGTTGAGGGCGTCGATCGCGGCCTGCGCCTGGGCGGCGTCGGGCATCGTGACGAAGCCGAATCCCTTGCTGCGACCGGTCATGCGATCGGTCACGACACGAACAGCGGTAACTTCGCCAAACTGCGCGAACGCCGCCTTGAGCCCATCGTCGGTCGTCGCGTACGCGAGGTTACCAACATAGATTTCCATCTTGATTCTTTCCTTCTTGTGTTCAGTCTCACCGGGAAGACACGCGCCTTCGCCGCTTCGACACCGCAGATTCTACCAATTTTGCCGTCGCCGCGTCAATGCCCAAGAAAGAGAATTTTCACTCCCCCACTGAAACGGGCGTGCGTTCGTCCCCGTCGTTCGACGGCCATATGAGAGTCACCATGACCGACTTCGGCGCGATCTCCCTGCCCGCAAACGCGATGAGCGAATACGACGCGGCAACGCGCCCGCCGGACTCCGCGGCCACTTCGCAGCGATATCCCTCGACGACGTCGGAGTCGAACATCACCGTCACCTTCGCCCCGTCAACCGCGTCGCACGCGATCTCGAGCGTCGCCGCGGAACCGGCGGCGTCTCCCTTCCTCATCACGCAGTCGATCTTCGGCGGCGCGTCGAGGGGCCGCGCGCACGCCGCATAGGAGAACGCGCCGCCCTGCGCGACCGCGGCGGATGCGCCGCGCCCTGCGCCAGACGAAAGGAACACCACGTCCATCGGCGCGGCGAGGGGAGACTTGTACCCTTCGTCCCTGAGGCGGAACCTCGCGATTCCCTCCGGGACCTTCGGCCCCTTGACGTCGGCAAACCGCGGCTGTCTGAACACCTCGGGCGCGGGGCCGTTCCATGTCGCCGCCTTCGGCGTGAAGTCGATGTCGACCTCCGCGACCTCCACCGGGGCCTCGCGCACTTCGTGGGCATCCGCAAGCTCGATCACCGGCTCTTCCGCCGCTATGTCGACTGACCTGAAGCTGTCGCGCCAGTCGCGGACGATCTGGCGGCCGGAATCCATCATAAGGACATACCACGCCGCGAGGCATACGGCGAGCGAAGCCGCGATCTTCATCGCGGGCGTAAGCCACGCAAAGCGCGGCGCCTCCGCCGCGCGCGAAGCCGCGAACGGGACAAGCGTCCCCTCGCCGACAAGGAACTCGCGCTCGTACTTCGCCTGCACGCCGTCGCCGGCGGTGACCCGGCCGGGGTTCGCCGCGGCGATTGCGCCGCGAACAACGGCGAGATCGTCCGCCCCGAGCTCGTCCACTCTCCAGCCGCGCGAGGCGAAGCGGCGCGAGACGACCGTCGCGTTCCATAGCTGGAAGACGCGTTCGCCGACCATGAGCTCGCGATCGGACGCCGGCGCGCAGAACGGCGAGACTGGAACGATGCGCCATCCCGAAAGTTTCCTGTCCTCGACGATGAGCGCGACGAGCGGGCGGTTCGTGTCGGCGAATATCCTTATCTCACCGGCAGACACTTCCTCATCGAACGCGGAATCGGTCTTCGGCGCAAGCCCGACAAGCGGTGGGCGCTGCGCACCCCTCCGATAGAGCTGCCATTCGTTCATGAACGCCGCGTTCATCATTCCACCCCCAGTTCACCGCGAAGCGCGCGCGGCAGATGCGCCGCGGCGGACGCGACGAGAATCCTCGCGAAAAGCGGCGTGTCGGCAAGCTCGACGCCGCGCAGCTCCCGTTCAAGCGCATTCACCGCCTTTTCCCTCCATGCGTATGCCTGCGACTTTCCCGCGCCGAGCGCGGCGAGAATGCACGGCTCGGTGAGCGCGATGTCGTGCGAAGTCGCATAGACGATAAGCGCGACCGCTGCGGAAGCGAGGCGCGTGCGGCGCGCGACCGCCGCGAGCACCTGCTCCGCGTCGGCGCGAAGCGGCTCCTCGTCGAGAAAATCGAACGACTCCGGTTCCTCCGCCTGTTCGACGGCGGCAAGGCTCTCGTCGCCGGCGTTCTCCCACACGAGGCGACGGCTGCCGTCTTCTCCGGCGACGGTGCGGGGCTTCCAGCCCTTGATGACCGCGATCCAGTCGAGGACGATGTCGCGAACGCGCCCTGAGCCGGAGCCGAAGAGGGTGCCGCACACGAAATCGACCATCGCGATCCCCTCGTCCTTGATGCGGTGGGCGAAGTAGAGCTTGAGGGGCTTGCCCTTCTCGCGCGATCCCTTGAGCTTGAAGTAGGCGTCGAAAAAGGCGACAGGATCGTCGCCCGCGTCTTCGCGCGGGATTCCGGCGCGGGCGAGACGGGCGTACATAGCGGAGGAAATCTGCTCGCGCAGGCGCGAAGCGAACGCAGGGCGGCACCCGGCGACCGAACAGATCTCAAACCATTCGGCCCAGGCATCGTCACCGGCATACCGGTCGTTCCATGCGAACTCTTCACCCATCACCCCTCATTATAGCATATTGACCCGATTCACGCCCTTCAAACGTGTAAAGGAGCGCGAACGACTCTTTTTCCGGAAAAAATTTCGCTGAGTTTGGATATGTCCCCATCAGGTCGCTTGAACCCGTGCCCATGCATCCGCTCGATCCCGAACACGCGAACGGCATCTTCAGGAAGTGGCTGTAACGGCGTCTAACGGCTCCGGGCTCGAGGTTGCGGATTCGCATTCGCGCGAATGACAAGTCGCAGATGGCGTGATGGAGGGCTGAGAAAATGAAAGAGATATTGATTGCGTTATGGTGCGACCGGTGGCGATGGGCCATCACAAGTGCTCTTCAAAGTAGGACAGCCTCGCAGCGCAAAACGCAAGACAATGTAAAATGAACTGCGGGAGGGTATGAAATGACGTTCAAGGACAAAGTGGTTGTTGTCACTGGCGGGGCGCAGGGAATCGGCAAGTGCATCATCTGGCGCTTGACCTTTTCGCCCCTGACGGTGTATAATATTTACAAAAACAATGTGCATAAGGAGTTGCAATGGCAGCGACTAGACTCGCATTGAGCATGGATGAAAGCGTTGTTGAGCGGGCTCGCAGATTGGCAGAGCGCCGCAACACAAGCATTTCAAAGTTGTTCGTTTCGTTTATTTGCATAATGGAGCAGCAGAAGAACACTGAATTGCATGCGCTTCCACCGCTCACGAAACGAGCGCTGGGGCTTGCTAAAGTAGACGTTCCAGACAATTGGGACTACAAGGATTTGCTTGCCGACGAGCTCATTGGAAAGTACGGTGAGCCATGAAGAAGCGAATCTTTGTGGACACAAACATCCTCTTGGATGTGCTGCTTGAACGCGAGGGTTACTACTATGACGCCCTTAAGATCTGGGCGAATGCGGAGAATGGCAATGTCGAGGCCTGCATCGCCGCGATATCCCTGAACAACATCCATTATGTCATGCGCAAGCTGAAGAGCGAAACGACTGCGATGATTGCCGTCAAGATACTTCTTCGAATCTTCAAGGTCATCCCCGTGGACGCCGACATCCTCGGCCTTGCGGTGGATTTCCACGACAAGGACTTCGAAGACGACATTCAGCTGCAATGCGCACTCAAGGCAAAATGCTCCCAACTCTTCACGCGCCACCCAAACCACTACGACCACTCCGCCATCGCGGTGGTCCCCCCATCGTCGTTTACCGTGGACTAGCAATATGACGCATAGCTTTTCAATCGTCCTCCTGCGTCCTGAAATCCCGCACAACACTGGGGCGATAGGCCGACTCTGCGTGGGGCTGGGCGTGCCGCTTCATCTCGTAAGGCCCCTCGGCTTCGCCCTCGACGACCGCTACGTCGCCCGCGCAGGTCTCGACTACTGGCCGCATCTCGACGTCGTGCTTCACGACACTTGGGATGAGTATCTTGCGGCGGCAAAGCCCAAGCGACTCTTCTTCCTCTCGACGCACGGAGAGAAGTCACTATACGAATGCCGTTTTTCCGAAGGCGACGCGCTTGTGTTCGGCAACGAATCGTCAGGACTTCCAAAGGACTTCTACGACCGCTACAACGAATCGCTATTCAAGATCCCCATGCCCGGCGAACACGCGCGAAGCATCAACCTTGCAAACGCCGTCTCAATCGCCGCGTACGAGTGCTACAGGCAACTAACCCATTGCCCCCTTGCACAAAGCAACTGCATGTGATACAATATGCACAGTTTAAATGAGCATATTGGAGCAAAAGATGAATGCCACAATGCTTGACTTCAGAAGGCGCATGCCCGAAATCCAAGGCGCGATCTCTCGGCGCGAGCGCGTCACCGTCTCTTCACACGGACGCCCCTGGGCAGTAATGGTCGCATGGGAAGACGCGAAGCCGAATACGCCGTCCGCAAGGGATTGCGCAGCTGCCGGAATGTGGGCGGACCGCGACGACCTTACGTCGCCGACCGAGTATGTCCGCAATCTCCGTGCGCGGCGGAGGTTCGCATGATCTTCGACACCGACGTGATGATATGGGCTTTTCGCGGCAACGGCAAGGCACTTGATGCGATAGACGAGGCGACAACGCGCTCTATATCCTCCGTCACCTACATGGAGCTTCTGCAAGGCGTCAGGAACAAGGCGGAAATGCTTTCAATGAAGCGCTTCCTTTCGACACTCGGCTTCGCTACATTGCCCGTGACTGCGGAAATCTCAACCCGCGCGATTTCCATAATGGAGTCCACGGCGCTGAAAAGCGACCTCGGCGTATGCGACGCGCTGAT
>ONVK01000091.1 GCA_900321255.1 uncultured Lentisphaerota bacterium
GGAGGCGATGGTGCTGGAAAGGCGCGTTTCTGAGATCATTTGAGGATTAGATGGGGGAGAAAAGTATTAGACAGGATTAACAGGATTAAGAAAGAAACGAAGGAATGAGGTGTCTAATATGAAAATCAGAAATATTGCAATTGGAGTCGTTGTTGGCGGCGTCATCTTCGCCGGCGGCGTGGCGGCGGTGGCGTGGCAGAAGGGCTTGTCTATCCGCGAAACGGTGGAGCTTGGCACTGGCGTGATCGCGTCGAAGACGTCTCGGCACACGATTGCGGACAGAACGGCGGCGATTCTCGCGAAGAAGCCGCAGTTGAAAGGCGTGGCGGAAAGCGCGGGCGGGAAGCTGCGGATACTCGTCTTCAAGAGCGAACGATCCGTCGAAGTCCACGCACCTGGCTGGAAAGCCCCGCGCATCTATCCGATGACGGCCTTCAGCGGGACGCTCGGTCCGAAATTGCGCGAGGGCGACGGACAGATCCCGGAGGGCGTCTACGGGATCGAATACCTGAACCCGAATTCAAGCTACTATCTTTCGCTCAAGGTGACATATCCGAACGCGTCGGACAGGGCGCGTGCGAAAGCGGACGGACGAACGAATCTCGGCGGCGACATCATGATCCACGGCAAGGCGGCTACAATCGGGTGCGTGCCTGTCGGCGACGACGCGATCGAAGACATCTTCTATCTCGCCTACGCCGTTGGGATCAAGAACGTCTTGGTTGTCATCGCGCCGTACGATATGCGCAAAGGCCGCAAGCCGGAACTGGAACGCTCGCCGCTCAAGTGGTATCCCGATCTCTGCCGTGAAATCGACATTGCGCTGTGCGGAGCGGCAAGACTTTACGGAGGATGTCGTAATGGCCGTGGAGAATGGCTATTGGGACGCTAAAATGGTGCGCTACCTGAAAACGGAATTGGATAGGTCCGCCCCGCGGCATCTGCATACGACGGCTGGCGACGGGGTGGATATCGACAGCCATTCCCTGGCCGTGTTCCTTGCCGGTGAAATGCTTGGATTCACGCCCCCTGCATCCTCTACGGTTGCATGGACTGCCATACTATGTCGTTCCGTGCCAGATGAAAGCGAGGAACATCGTGGCTATCAATCTCCACACCGTGTTCATATATTCCCTGCGACGCCCGCTGGAATAACTCTGGCAAAGAAGAGGCTGGCTTCATTTAAGGCGAATGACTAGCAACCCCAAAAAGTGCAAATGACCATGAATAAGCGAATGAAGGCAAGCGAGGTCCGGTGCGAGAGTTTTCTAGACAGGATTTACAGGATTAAGAAGGAAGGAAATGCTTCCTGTTCGTGAATTGTTCGGGGCGAAACTTGACGAACCTTGGGGAGGGGAGCTTGCGCTGAATGATCTTGGCTATGGCGGTGCAGACTATGTCAGCGAGTGGCAAGATCTTGAGCAGTCTTATGTCGTTTGGACAAATGACGTGCTGCTGTCAAGATTTTGCGGTCGTGGCTATTATTATAGTGATACCGCTTGTGACGGTGTGGGAGATCTAAGGCGTGGAGGCCCCTTTGACGGGAAAGACGCCTGGATGGTGTCGATGATAGCCGACAGGTCAACTGGGATGATATTAGAAGTCAATGGCGGCATGTCCTTTTCGACGCATCACCACAGAAGAGGATATGAAGATGATTGTGTCAGGAAAAACGGTGGCAGGCTGAAGACATACCTCGAGGGGATTCTTGGCTCTGGGCGATATTGCCATCAATATACATGGAGAAAGCGTTGCCAGATAATAAGTCTTTCCCTTTGGTATGACGACGGAAAGGATGGCTATGATGGCGAGGTAATGCTTGATGTTTTCCGAACGGATATGGGGGTTAAGCCAGTGGAGTAGTAATGGATAAAACGCGATGTATAGGAGGAGAAATGCGTAAGACCAAGAAGAAGGATAATCCTGGCGCGAATATTGGAAACGCGCTCTTGGGTTGTATTGTGCTTGCGGTCATTACTGTCGGATTTGCGATTGAGATGCGAAAGGAAGGCGTAGGAGAAAGTGCCATAATGGGGATTGTCTTTTTGTCTTTCTTCTGGGCGATTATGCTGGCCGTGTTGGTGACGGCTCTCTGGCGGAGGTCGCATTCTGATGCCGTGTCGAAAGTCCGCAACCTCGGTCCTAAGGCAATCGTTTGTCTCATGGGTTTCTTTTTCGCCACTGTTGGTGGGGGTGCATTGTTCATTGAATTTAGCAGGGCTTTAGCGAAAGGCACGCCTCTTGTGTCGTTGGAAGTCCTCGGGATGGCGGCATTCTTGTCGATATTCTTTCTTCTAGGCCTCGTCATGATTGGCATCGGTGTTAAGGCGTTTGTTGGTAATAAGCCACGCATCGCCCGCGCGGTTTACGGCGATGCGCTGAAGCGGTGTGGTCATGTTGGGCGATTTGAACCGCACTACCATGTCACGATTTCCTGTGACGCGCTTAAACCTGGTGCGATTGTGCTGGTGAACTATTCTCTGGATGGCAATGGGGATGCCGACGGACTTGATGTTGATGGGCTCGAAGTGTTTGTTTGGCAGGTCAACGAGGAACTTCGCTTTCTCGCAGATGGCGACAATTGGCCGTCATGTGAACGTTCTGTGCGCGTATTCGAGGCGTCCTCTCCAGCTGAAAGTTGCGGAGGCAGTTTCTCGTTTAAAGTGCCCAACGCCATCGATTCGGAGAAAATACGTTGGGAGCTTGCATTTTGCACGACGCACCCGGAGTCTAGCAATGTGTTTCGTCTTCCTTTGTAGGGAGGGTTGTCGCGGGAGATTTTCATAGTATGAACAAGATTAACAGGATTTTCGGCATGGAGAGCAGGAGAGACAGAAGATGAGGTTTTTAGCAGGCTTCTCCTGTTCTCCATGCTAAAAACAATCCTGTAAATGTTGTCTGAAAACTTGAAAGGAACAAAATGTTGCACAAGACTGAGAGAATCGAAATTGCGATGCTGGCGGTGGTGGTTGTCGCTGCCACTGTTTCGGCGATAAGGCCGCACAGCTTTGCCGTGTGGATGACTGAGATATTCTGGGTGGCGGGGCTCGTGGTTGTGCTGCTTTCAACGTGGCGGATGTTCCGCTTTTCGCTTGCAGCGTATTTGTGCTTCTTTGCGTGGATGATGCTTCAGACGGTTGGCGCGCACTACACATTTGAACTCGTGCCGATGGACTGGCTCAAGGAGCCGCTTGGACTCGTTCGCAATCCCTACGACCGAATCGCGCACTTCACAGTCGGTTGGTTTGCTTTTCCATTCGCCGAACTGTTTCTGCGGAAGGGCTGGGTCAGGTCTGCGACACTCGCCGCGTTTTTCGCTGTTATGACGGTCGTGGCGATGGCGGGATTGTGGGAACTTGTCGAATGGCAGTATGCTGTCATCGAAGGCGGCGACGCGGGCGCGGCATTCCTCGGTTCGCAGGGCGACGCATGGGACGCGCAGAAGGACATCCTCTGCGACACCCTCGGCGCTCTCTGTGCCGTGACGTTGTTCCTGTTAAGGGAAAGGAAAACAACATGATGAAGAAACGAATGGTATTTACGCGGGTCGTCGTGGGAGAGGTTAGACAGGATTAACAAGATTGACAGGATTAAGAAAGGAATGGCGTAATGAGGAAAATACTATTTGTCGCGATTGCAACTCTGATGGTGTGCGGTTGCGTGAATAACGATTGTTTGGAAATGCTTCCCGTTCGTGAAGTGTTCGGGGCGAAGTTTGACGAACCTTGGGGAGGGGAACTTATGCTTAACGATCTTGGTCGTGGCGGTGCAGACGATGTCAGCGAGTGGCAAGATTTTGAGCAGTCTTATGTCGACCGCTTGTAACGGAGTGGAAGACCCAAGGCGTGGGGGACCATTTGACGGGAAAGACGCCTGGAGAGTGTCGGTGATAGCCGACAGGTCAACTGGGATGATATTAGAAGTCTATGGCTGTATGTCCTTTTCGACGCATCACCACAGAAGAGGATATGAAGATGATTGTGTCAGGAAAAACGGTGGCAGGCTGAAGACATACCTCGAGGGGATTCTTGGCTCGGCGAATGTCTGTGAGAAACCGAAGTCTGGACGATATTGCCATCAATACATTTGGAGAAAGGGTCGCCAGATAATACAACTTTCACTTTGGTATAACGACGGAAAGGATGGCTTCGACGGCGAGGTGATACTTGATGTTTTTCGAACGGATATGGGGGTCAAGCCAGTGGAATAGGAAAGGATGCCGCACGATGAATATGCGAATGATGCTTACTGTGATTGGGCTTATGGCGGTTTGGGGCGCAAAGGGGAAGCTTGCTCCGCCCAAAATCGAGGACTATACCTATGTCTGCCAGAAGTGCGGGAAGACAACGCATTACCCTGCTAGTGAATTGGAGCCGCGAAGTTTTATTGAGGAATGTCGCAAGGGATGTGCGACCCTTCGCGAGCTAGGATTGGATGCCGCGCTTGACGAGTCGGTTCTTTGCCGCCACTGCGTCGGTGCGGAGAAGCTGAAACTGCCAAGGTTTGCGACGGTGTCAACTCGTCCGGAAAAGACGCTTTGGAGAAAAGGCGACAGGGTGGAAGTCGTTAGGACAAAAAGCCAGCCTTGTGAATGTTGGTTGTGCTATCAATGGAAAGTGGTGCCACTCGGGAACAGGTATTGGGTGAATGTGAGGTATATCGATGCAGAGGGTAACATACTTGGTGACAATGTCTGCATAAGACTTCATCCTGATTTGCAGGATCCTGCCAGCGGACACGCTGACAGAAGCATGAAAATGCGGATTCTTTCAAAGGCGGTGGGCGATCCTGCTGATTGGGTGCCGGTAGAATGGCACGATCGAATGACGGACTTATTCTACCCATCTGCCTGTTTCAACAATGTCGAATATGGCGAGGGCGAGGATGCCTCATTTGAACGCATCTTCAAGCATCTGGAGTGGACGATAAAAGGTAAACGGCACAAGGCGGACTTGTTTGACCTTCGTTTGTTGCTGGCCTACCTGAGAGGCCAAAAGGAATTCCGGCTTGGATGTAAAATGTGGCCGATAGCAGAGCACAAGTTGCGCATTAACGAGCTGCTTTCCATTCCTATCGAGACCGATGTCGTGGCAGCGGCGCGGCGTCAGATTGGCGTCACCGTCGGATACGACCCGACATATAGGAAGATTGGCTATCCGGGCGGCGACGTGCCGAGGGAGAGCGGCGTTTGCACGGACGTCATCGTCAGGGCGCTGCGTGATGCGCACAAAATAGACTTGCAGCAGTTTGTGCATGAAGACATGAAGTCCGATTTTTCGAGTTATCCGCAAATGTGGGGGCTTAAGGCTCCTGACTCGAACATCGACCACAGGCGCGTTCCGAACCTGCAATGCTATTTCAAGCGGAAAGGGTGTGCACTGCCCGTGTCCAAGAATGCGGCAGACTACAAGCCCGGCGACATCGTGACAGTCATGGTTGGCGGGAAGCTTCCGCACATAATGATCGTCAGCGACAGGAAGTCGGCGGCGGGAGTCCCGCTTGCCATCCACAACATCGGCTCGGGCACGCAGGAGGAAGACGTTCTTTTTGCCTATCCCCTGACCGGTCACTACCGTATATGCTTTCCATCTCAGCAAAAGAAGGTTTGCCGATGAAGAAGCGGACTATGTTTTTTCATGGGGCGTTGCGGGGAGGATGAATGGGAGAAACGCTATGAAGAAGTGCATTTTTTGTTCTATTGTCTATTTTGTAGTGTGCTTTGGCGGATTGGGCAGTCTGTATAGGCTGGTGTCGCTGTTGATGGGCGAATCGGCTTTTGCATGGATGCCTTGTATGTTCGAATATCATGAGCAACATCCGATGCAGTACATTGGTGTTGTGGCAGTCTGCTATGCTTTAGTCGCGGCGGTTTGGACGATGTGCATGAAATGGCAGCGTAGGGGAGTGTTAAGGATTCTTGAGGTCTTGGCTGTCATCCTTGTTGCGCTTGTTATTGCGTGTCCGTTGGGCGGGATGCTGTGGCATTTCCACGATATGCTGGCCGGGTTCTTCCCGGATTTCTGGCTGCGGAAGCTCTTAGGCGGCATTGTTGACGGCCTAATGGTGGGACCGCGCCTTATATTCTTCTTCTGCAAAGCGGAATTTCGGTGAGTAAATCCTGTCTAAGACAAAATTGAAAGAGATCTGCGCGTTTCGTTCTTCGGTCCGTTCTACGCCGATTACCGCGTGATGCTAATCGACAGGGACTATACATACGCACTCGTCGGCAGCGGCAGCGCGAACTACCTTTGGCTGCTCTCCCGCACTCCAGGCCTGTCTGAAACCGTGAAGTCAGAACTTCTTGATACAGACAAGCTCATCTGGGTGCGACAAGGCAAAGATGAGACAACTGGATCTGTGGTGAAATAATGGCGGTCTAATGTTGCTAGTGCGGATAGGCATTTTACAATTCGGACCAGTTGACTTTGAGCATAGGGTGTGATATTATATTGCACATCAGATTGAGTAAATTTGCTCAATGTGGCTAGTGATAGATAGAAATTGAGGTCATCATGTATAAATTGAAGGTTGTAGAGGAGATTCTACGGCGGTTTCTTGAGCCGCGAAAGAGGATTCAAGTGATTGCCGGGCCGCGTCAGGTTGGAAAGACCACCTCGGTTGAGCAGGCTGTTGCCGGGTATCACGGAGGATACACCTACAAACTGGCGGAGGGGCTTGGGTATGCGCCTTTGGATTGGCTCTCCGCAGAATGGAATGCGGCAAGGGCGAGGGCCAAGGCGGATGGCGGACACCTGCTGATCATTGACGAAATCCAGAAGATCAAGGGATGGTCGGAGGTTGTCAAGAGGATGTGGGACGAGGACAGTTTCCACCATGTCGAGTTGAAAGTCTGTCTGCTTGGGAGTTCGCGTCTGCTGCTTCAGAAGGGGCTTGAAGAGAGTCTGGCCGGGCGGTTTGAAATGATTGATGTCTGGCACTGGTCGTTCGCGGACATGCATGCGGCGTTCGGTTATTCGCTTGATGACTACATCCTTTTCGGCGGCTATCCCGGCGCGGCTGATCTGCGCGGGGACGAGGTCCGCTGGAAACAGTATGTGCGCGGCGCCATCATTGAGCCGAGTATCACGTTGGACATTCTCAACCTCGATACGGTCGCAAAGCCGGAACTCCTGCGTCAGACATTCGCCCTTGGATGCACTTACGCGGGGAAGATACTTTCCTATCAGAAGATGGTCGGGCAGCTTCAGGATGCAGGCAACACGACGACGATTGCCCACTATCTCAGGCTGCTGGGAGAAGCGGGGCTGTTGACGGGACTCGAAAAGCTGTACGATGAGCCCGTGCGGGTCCGCGCGTCCAGTCCGAAGCTCGCGGTCTGCAACAACGCACTGCGGACGGCGATGCAGACGTGTTCTCCCAGTGCAATTCGCGCAGACCCGGAACGCTGGGGACATGCCGTCGAATCTGCAATCGGTGCGCAGCTTCTTTCCTCTGTGCGTCGGAAGAACATTGATCTCCTGTATTGGAACGTCGGCTGCAAGGAAGTTGACTACGTGCTCCGACGGGACGATGCTATCGCCGCGATAGAGGTGAAAAGCTCTGATGCCGACAGCGTTTCAGGGATGCATGAATTCCTGCGAAAGTATCCACAATCAAAGAGCTATCTGATTGGCGGGCAGGGCATGCCGCTGGAAACGGCCTTTGCCACATCCGCCGCAGATCTGATTTAGCCGCAAAAGCCATAAATTTGCTGGTTCCTTACATAAATCGCTCGTTGCCCCCGTGCATCCGTCGGCTGCATGTTTGAGGTGGTAAACGGGAAAGCGGATTTGATATAATGTCGTGTATGACGACGGCAATAACAAGACGGCTGTTTTGCGGAGGGGCGGCGTGCGCGGCCCTGTCCGCGTTCGGCAACGCACTACCGAAAGGAACACTAACGATGAACGAGATTACGCTTTCGCCTCTGCCCTATGCTGACAACGCCCTGGAGCCGACGATTTCATCCAGGACGGTTTCGTTCCACTACGGCAAGCATCACGCAGGCTACGTCAACGCGCTTAAGGGACTTGTCGCGGGGACGAAGTACGAAGGGCTTTCGCTCGGCGAGATCGTCGTCGCCTCGCGCGCTGCGGGCGATGCCGCCATATTCAACAACGCGGCGCAGGCGTGGAACCACGACTTCTACTGGAACTCGCTCGCGCCGGAAGGAAAGGGCGGCGAGCCGTCGTCCGCGCTCAAGGCGGCGGTCGACGCGGCTTTCGGATCCCTCGACGCATGCAGGGCCGCGCTTGCGGACGCCGCCGTGAAGCGCTTTGGAAGCGGCTGGGCGTGGCTCGTCGCGAAGGACGGAAAGCTCTCCGTCGAATCGACGGCGAACGCCGACACGCCGTTCGGAACCGCCGGCGTCAAGCCGCTTCTCGTCGTAGACGTCTGGGAGCACGCGTACTACCTCGACTGGCAGAACCAGCGTGCGGCATACGCCAAGGCCGTCGTCGAAAATCATCTCGACTGGACATCCGCCTCCCGCCGTTTTGCGGCAGACTGACTGCGCGGCGCATCTGCCGCGGGCGGAGGGCTCGCTGTACTGACATGCGTGTGAAGCTGATACAGCCGCTTGCGGCGACGAGGCCGATGGACACCTCGTTAAAGGCGAGGATGGCTCCGCATCTCGGGCTTCTTACGATAGCTCGCATAGTCGAGGACTGCGGACATGAAGTCGTCGTCGTAAACGAGAACTCCGCCCCCGACATTCCGTCGGCAGGGTTCGATCTCGTCGGGATATCCGCGAGCATCGATGTCCTTGATCGGGCCCGCGTTCTGGGCGGCGAATACCGACGGCTCGGCGTTCCGGTCGTGGTCGGCGGAATCGGAGTTACGTCCAATCCCGACCTTGCATCGGAGATGTTCGAGACGATCTGCATCGGGCCTGCAGAGGGCCACTGGCGCGACGTGCTGGCGGATGCCGCCGCGGGAAGGCTTCGCCGGCGGTACGAGACGCCGATGTCGTTTTCCGGGGAGCGGCTCCTCGCGCCGTCCTTCCGGTCGGTGGACACGCGTGGATGCCTGTACGACAACGTCATCGCGGCGAGCAGGGGATGTCCTTTCGCGTGCGACTTCTGCTACAACGCGGCGGTCCGGCGGCACGGCGGCGGATATGTCCACCGCACGGTCGAGTCGGTAGCGTCCGAGGTGCGTTCGAAGGCGACGCGCCACATAATGTTCATCGACGACAATTTCATCGGCAGCCCCGCGTTCACGCGCGAACTTCTCGCCGCGCTCCGGCCGATGCGCCTCAAATGGAGCGCGGCAGTGTCGGCGAACATCCTGGATATGCCTGACCTTCTCGATTTGATGGCGGAGACGGGGTGCCAGAGTCTTTTCATCGGCTTCGAGAGTGTCAACCCAGAGTCGCTTTCCGGCGTTGGGAAGGGGCAGAACAAGGTGTCTCGGTTCGAGGCGCTCGCCGAGGCCCTGCATTCGAGGGGGATCATGGTCAACGCGAGTTTCGTGTTCGGGCTGGACGCGGACGATCCCTCGACATTCGACCGGACTGTTGAATGGGTGGTCGCCAACAGAATCGAGACCGTCACTTCCCACATCGCGACGCCGTATCCAGGCACGCCTTTCTACGACAGGATGCGCAGGGAGGGGCGAATAATCGACGACGACCTCTCGCACTACGACACGGCGCATGTCGTGATCCGCCCGAAGAACATGACGCCGGAGGAACTCTACGAGGGGTATCTGCGCGTCTACCGCGAGGTGTACACCCTCGGCAACATCTGGCGGCGTCTGCCGCGCGCGCGAAGCCAGCTGATGCCGTATCTCCTGTTCAACCTGTTCTACCGCAAGTGGGGCGCGGCGTCCGAGCGGCTCGGGCACCTGATCGGGTTCGACCGCGTCGGCGCCCTCGCTCGCCGCGCGGCATATTTCATTCGATGAAGAGCAACTTCATCGAACGCGGCGCATCTGCCGCGGATTTGGTATAATACCTGAAACGCAAAGTGAGAGGGCGGCTCTATGATCATTAACCCAAATGACAACGTCGAGATACGGGAGGATGGGCACAAGTACGCGCTGCGCGACATCGCGGAGGGCGAGAACGTCATCAAGTACGGGATGCCAATCGGCCACGCCACATGCGCGATAAAGAAGGGCGAGCACGTACACGTCCACAACGTGAAGACAAACCTCGGCGAAGTCCTTGAGTACAGATACGAGCCGGACGAGGCCGCAATCAAAGGATGGAAGACCGTCGAGCCGAAGGAGACGTTCCTTGGCTACCGCCATCCCGACGGGCGCGTCGGGATTCGCAACGACATCTGGGTGATCCCTCTCGTCGGCTGCGTAAACCGCCTCGCGGAACGTCTCGCGCAGTCGTGCGGCGGCCTTGCGCTGACGCACCCCTACGGCTGCTCGCAGATGGGGCAGGACCACGAGACGACGGCGAACATGCTCGCGCAGTTCTGCCGCCACCCGAACGCCGGCGGCGTTCTCGTCGTGTCCCTGGGCTGCGAGAACAATACGCTTGAAAGCTTCAAGGGACGCCTCGGGCTCTCGCCAGAGGATCAGGACGGGGCCAAGATCGGGCTCAATATCCGCTTTGTCAAGGCGCAGGACCCGGGCGACGAATACGAGAAGGGCCTCGCGCTCATAAAGGAACTCGACGCGGCGAGGCCCAAGGAGCGCGTGCCGGTGTCTGTTTCCGAACTCGTGGTGGGCTTGAAGTGCGGCGGCTCAGACGGGTTTTCGGGCCTCACGGCGAATCCGCTCGTCGGGCGCTTTTCGGACTGGCTCGCCGCGCGCGGCGGCTCGACGGTCCTCACCGAAGTCCCGGAGATGTTCGGCGCGGAGACGCTTCTCATGAAGCGCTGCCGCACGCGGAGCGTCTTCGACAAGTGCGTCAAGATGATCAACGGCTTCAAGGACTACTACACCTCGCACAACCAGGTGTGCTACGAGAACCCGAGCCCCGGCAACAAGGCGGGCGGCATAACGACGCTCGAGGACAAGTCTCTCGGCTGCGTCCAGAAGGGCGGCTCGTCGCCTGTCGAGGACGTCTTGCTCTACGGCGAGAGCGTGAAGGCGCACGGGCTTTCGCTGATGACCGGGCCCGGCAACGACCTCGTGGCGTCTACGGTTCTTGCGGCCGCCGGCTGCCATCTCATTCTCTTCACGACCGGTCGCGGCACGCCGTTCGGGTGCGTGGTGCCGACCATGAAGGTCGCGACTAACGACGCGCTTGCGAAGAAGAAGCCAAACTGGATCGACTGGAACGCGATGTCGAACCCCGATGTCGGGGCTTTTGCGGAGAAGGTGATCGCCGTGGCCTCCGGCGAAAAGGCGAAGAACGAGATCTCCGGCGCACAGGGAATAGCGATCTTCAAGGACGGCGTTACGCTGTAGACGGTTGAATGAGGGTCGTCGCGCTACTCTTCCTGGTGTTTCTGGCGGGCGGTGCGTCGGCCCTCGACGTGTCGAACCGCTATCGAAGCCCCAGGAACGCCGAGAGGCGCGTGCGCAAGACGACGGAGCTCATAGTTCTCCATACGACCGAGGCGCCGGCGAGAAGTTCCCTCAACAAGCTGTGCGAGCGCGGCGAGGCGCACTACTGCGTGACCGAGGCCGGCACTGTATACCGCATAGTAGACCGCGACCGCGTCGCGTTCCATGCGGGCCGCTCCATGTGGAACGGGAAGGAGGACGTCGACGAGTTCTCGATCGGCATCGAGTGCGTCGGCTACCACGACAAGGCGATGGGAATCGTGCAGATCAGGGCGATACGCGATCTCGTCAAGGAACTGCAGAAGATGTACAGGATTCCCGACGAGCGCGTCGTGTGCCACAGCCACGTCGCCTACGGAGCGCCCAACAAGTGGCAGAAGAAGAACCACCGCGGGCGGAAGCGCTGCGGAATGCTGTTTGCCATGCCGTCGGTGCGCGCTCAGCTCAATCTCGCGAGGCGGCCAGCAGGCGACGCCGACGTGCGCGCGAAGCGGCTCGTCGTCGGCGACGACTATCTGAGGCGCGTCCTCTACGGGAACGTCGACACGATGAAGGCGTCGTATCCCAAGACGTCCGCCACGCCGAGTGGACAGGAAGCCGGCGGGGGCATTTTCGCGTGGCTGCGGGGCGGGGCGAAAAGTCCCGAGAAGGAGAAGGCGCAGATTTCCGCGAAAGACCCTCCGCCGCCGAAGCCGAGACTCGTCCCGGCGCCTCCCCCACCGAAACCTGTCGCGGCACATCCGCCGACAGGCGTGCCGCAGGCGCCGCCGAAGTCGATAGCGGAGCTCAAGGCGCGCGGCTATACTTTGAAGGGGTCGGTGACGAAGAGCGTCACGGCGAGCAAGATCGCCGGCGGACGCTGGAACTCAAAGGACACGTACTACACGATCCGCAACAAGGTGATCCCGGGCAGCGAAATAGATCCTGCGCACATCGAGGTCGGAATGGGCGTCTGGATGAAGTGACTCTCAGATTTTTTCAGATTCCTGCGCACACGGCGGAAAATTTTTGGTATAATACCGCGCCAATGAACAAGTTTGTCCTTCTTCGACTTAGCCTTCTCCTTAACGGGTGCAGATCCGCTGAGGCGGCCGGTGTTTGATCGAAAGGGGCCAACTCAAGAAGCACGAGAAAAGCGGATCGCGGAAAAGGGCGGTCCGCTTTTTCGTCAATGACAGAACATTCTGGACCGGAAAAACGAAAGGCAACATGAGCAGCAAGGAAAACAAGGCAGGCAAGCGGATACAGATGTACCGCGAGAACCACGGCTGGAGCATCTGGGATCTCTCACAGAAGTCCGGCGTAGAGGAAAAGGTCATCAATGCGATCGAGAAGGGCGAGGTAATGCCCGCGCTCGGCGTCCTCGTAAAGCTCTCCCGCGCCCTCGGCCTCAGGATCGGCACGTTCATGGACGACCAGTTCAAGCCAGACCCGATCATCACCCGCGCCGACGACATAGAGGCGAACAAGGTCGCTGGCGAAGGGATGAACGTACTCGGCTATGCGAGCCACTCGCTCGCGCTCGGCAAGCCCGACCGCCACATGGACCCGTTCCGCATCGAGTTCGCCGCCGACGGAGTCGACGCGGTGCAGCACCACGAGGGCGAGGAGCTCATCATCTGCATCTCCGGCGAGGTCGAGCTTACCTACGGTCCCGACAAGACTGTCCTGAAGGCGGGCGACACGGCCTACTACAACTCGTGCGTCAACCACGGCCTGAGGGCGATTGGCGGCAAGCCCGCGTCGATCTACGGCATCGTGTTCATTCCGGTGTGAGGGGAAGTTCAAAGTTCAACGTTTAAAGTTTAAAGTTTGAAGTTTGAAGTTTGATGTTTGAAGTTTAAAGTTCAAGGTGTCGTATGTTTAAACTGACAGATCCATTTGGAACAGCGCCGCGCAAGGCGCCGTTCACTCAGTCCGTCTCGACTGGCGTTCCGTGGCACAACCTGCCGATTACGCGCGAGTACACGCTTGGCCAGCTCCTCGACCAGACGGTCGCGCGCTGCGGCGAGAACGACGCGGTGGTCTATGCTGACCGCGACTACCGCCTCACGTGGTTCGAGTTCTCCGAGGAAGTCGACTACGTCGCGAAGGGACTTATGGCGCTCGGCGTGAAGCGTGGAGAAAAGGTCGCGCTCTGGGCGACGAACGTCCCCCACTGGGTCGTCCTCATGTTCGCGACGGCGAAGATCGGCGCGATTCTCCTGCCGCTCAACATCAACTAC
>ONVK01000099.1 GCA_900321255.1 uncultured Lentisphaerota bacterium
AAGCCGATGTCGTCTATGTCACAGGACTTCATTGAGACTCCCTGTTCTGTATCCTTCGAGGTCGAGCGAAATGTAGGAAAAGCCGAGCCGCCTCAGTTCAGCGGCACATTCGCCGCGGCGCGCGAAGATCGCTTCCGTCGCCGCGGCGTCGGCCTCAATCCGCGCGGCGCCGCCGTGCGAGCGGACGCGCAGCTGCGAAAGCTCCGGCGCGACGGTGCGCAGGAAGCGCTCCGCCCCGCCGACGCGGAGAAGCCCCTCGCGCGTGATGCGCTCGCCGTACGGAAACCTCGACGCAAGGCACGCGGAGGACGGCCTCGCGCAAGCGGAGACCCCAAGCTCGCGCAGGCATTCGCGTATCTCGCCCTTTGAGAACCCGGCGTCCCTGAGCGGACTGCTGACGCCGAGCTCGGCGATCGCGCGGCGTCCGGGCCGGTAGTCCGAGTCGTCGTCGACGTTGGAACCCTCGGCGACCGCCTGGATTCCGTTCGCGCGCGCGAGGTCGCGGATCGCGGTGAAGAGCGCCTTCTTGCAGTGGTAGCAGCGGTCGGGCGGGTTTTCCGCGAACATCGGGACCGAGAGGACGTCGAACTCGATCGTCTCGAGGCGCGCGCCGATGTCGCGGCAGATGCGCCGCGCGTCGTCCGCCTCGTCCTGCGGGAACGCATGCGAAAGAACGGTCACCGCCATCGACCCGTCGCCAAGCGCGTCGTGCGCGGCCTTGAGGAGAAGCGTGGAGTCCGCCCCGCCGGAAAAGGCGACCGCGGCCGACCCCATCTGCGAAAGGATCCGCTTCAGGTCTTCATACCTGTCAAGCGGACGCGGCTGAGAGGGCTCCGAACACCGCGAGTCCCGCGGCAAGCACGATGGCCCCCAGCAGCGCGTCGTGGGCGGAGAGGTCAAGAAGCGGCTCGCCCTCCATCGCGCCGGCGACGCAGTCGACGGACCACATGAGGGCCGCGCCCCAGAACATGAGCATCGTCGTGAAGACCGCGCCGTTCGGCCTGCCGGACTTCTTCGCCGCGAAATGCCAGGCCGTGAACGCGACGGCCGCCGCTATCGTCATGAGCTCACACATGGGCCGCTCTCGTCTTCCTCTCGGAGCGAACCGAGAACGCGACCATCGCCGCCCAGACGGCGACGAGGAGGACAGTCATCGCGACGCCGCGCGTGGCCATCTCGTGGAGCATCTCGCCAACGGCCTCGGGCCCTTCCTGCGCCGCGGTGAGAAAAGGCGGCGTGAAGATTATCTCGCCGTGGTAGACGTGCTCGACGGCGAGCAGGAAGCTGCCGCCGAACATCATCTTGCCGAGCCAGCCGAGCCTGCTGACGAAGGGGTTGCCCTCCGCAGACTTCGGAAGGGTCGTCTTAACCGCCGAAGCGACCGCCGCGGTCGCGAGCGGAACCGTGAAACACGCCATGTCTTGACTCCTTGTCAGCCCCGTGGATCAAAGGAGGTCGAGGGGGAGCTTGCGGCGCGCGCCGGGGAGATCGGCGACGAAACGCGGGAGGGCGAGCCCGCCGATGCGCTCCGCGCAGTACGCCTCGATTTCCTTCGCCCGCGCGAGCGGAACGCCAAAGCGCTCCTGAAGCCCCTCGACGGGATCGCACTGGAAGACGTAGTAGGGCCGGATCCTCGCGGCGGAAAGCGCGCGAAGAAGCGCGAGCATCCTGGCCGGCGTGTCGTTCACGCCCCTGAGAAGCACCGTCTGCGAGGAGACGGGGATGCCGCAGTCGACGAGACGCGCCGCAGCTCCCCCCGCGCGCTTCGCCTCGGCCGCAGTGTTGACGTGGACGTTCGCCCACACCTTGCCGCGCCCGACGCGCCGCAGAAGCCGCGCGAGGCGCAGCGTCACCCTCGCCTCCTTCACGACGGGCGCGCGGGTGCATATGCGCACGACCTCTATCTGCGGGAGAGAGGCGAACGCATCGACGAAGCGCGCGACCTCGGCGTCGGAAAGCGTCAGCACGTCGCCGCCCGACAGCAGCACGTCCCTCACCTTCTGATGCCGCTTCACCCAGTCGACGCAGGCGGCGAGCCCCTCGGGCGTGTCGACGACGGGGGACTTCCCGAGGATGAACTTCCGCGTGCAGTGCGGGCACGCGCCGAAGCAGCGGTCGGTCGTCATGACGAGCACGCGGTCGGGGAACCTCTGCTTCAGCCCCGGCGGCATCGAACGGCGCGGCGACAGCTCGCCGAATGGATCTCTCCTATTCATCGAACAGGGTCATTGGCATGAAGCAGAACGCAAGCGCGTGTTCGCGCATGACGCGCGAGACGACGTCTATGTCGCGGCCGCGGAACTTCTTGAAGGCGTCGAGCCACGCGCCCTCGAGGCGGACGACGAGCCTGCCCGTGTCCGGCTGGTAGCCGGTGACGTGCATCTCGCGCGGGCTGTAGCGTATCCCGGTTCCGAGCGCCTTGGAGACGGCCTCCTTCGCGCACCAGAACCTTATTATCGCCTGCGACGCGTTCGCGGCGTTCGCGGCGAGCTCGAGCTCCTCGGGAACGAACACGCCCGCGGTGAACTCCTCGGAGAGGTCGCGCGTTACGGACTCGACGTCGACGCCGACGCGCGCGTTGGCCGCCGCGAGCGCGATGATGAACTGCGCGGTGTGCGCGATGGCGATGTCGATCTTCGCGGCGAGGTAGTCCCCCCACGCGCCGAGCGCATGGGGCTTGCCGGAGTCGTCGCGCCATATCTGGATGTCGGCGTCGCTCCACCTCGCCTGGTGGAAGTCCTTGAGATACCGCCTCACGGCCTCCTTCGCGGCGACGCGCCCGAACAGCCATTCCGTGCGCCGCGACGCGGAGCCGGGCATGCTGCGGAACTCGTCGCGCTCCTGCGCCCCGAGTACGACGTGCGAGAGCGTCTTGAGCCACAGCTCCTCGTTGCGCTCGAAGATATGGTAGGGAACGTCCGTTATGAACGCGCTCGCGACCTCCGTCGCCGGGTCGCCGAGCATGTCGGTCGAGACGCGGCGCGTGAGGAACGCGTTCGCCGGCTGGAGAATGAGCTCGCGGTACTCCGCGGGAACGCGCTCGGTGAGCTCCTCCCAGCCGGAGAGCGCCATGACCGCCGTGCCGTTGCCGTCTGTCGCGACGATGTCGCAGACGTGCGACTTGGGCGTGACGCCGGTGAGCCTGAGGTAGCACTTGAGACGCGAGCCCTCGTGCGGCGGCGCGCCGAAGAGCTCGAGCTTCCTCATGCGGAACGGGAACGAGAACGCGCCCGTGAACTTCTCGTGGCTGCGCCAGAGCGGGAAGCCGCTCGCCACCACGCCGAGGAGGAGGGGGTTTACGACCCAGAGCGGGAAGCGCGTGAAGACGACGGCGTCGGACATCTGCGGGACCTCGACCTCGTAGTCGAGCCCCGATTCACTCCACGACTCGACGAAGCGTATCCCCCTGAGCCGGCGCCCGAAGCAGAGGCGCGACGGGTATATGTCGCGGCCTGACCAGTGGACGCTGCGCGGCTTGAACATCGGCGGCGGCGATGCCACGACAGACGGCGCCGGCTGCTCTGCCAGCACGAACACGCCGTCCATCAGCGGCCAGGTGTAGGCGGAATTCGGGGAATCGTCGCGCACCTGGACCTTGACGGCCGCGAGCTTCGCGTCGCCGGACGCGACGCGCTCGGCCTTGACGAAGAGCCGGAGCTCTCCGCCCGAAAAGGCGACCATCCGCCTGCAGCCCAGATCCTCGATCGCGACGAGCGACCTGTTCGGCACGACCATGCGCGCGACCTCGGCCATGATCTCCGCCGCCGCAGGGATGGAAAGCGTGACGAGCCCCTTGAGGTTGGGGTCGGCGTAGGAGAGCTGGCTCGTGCCGAGCGCGAAATCGGCGAGGAACGGCGCGTCAGAAGTGCGGAACGTCTTCGCCACCTCTATCGATACGCCGGGGCTCTGCGAGAGGATGTCGGCGTCTGAGACGAGCGGATTCGCCGCGCCGAAGTCGAACTGGCGCTGGCGGCGCGCCTTCGCGGCCATTGCCGCGGCCCTCTGCGCGGCCTTCGCGCCGCGGCCCGTCGGCTCGGAGAGGAAGTTCGCGCCCTGCAGAAAGGTCTCGTCTCCGAGCAGGGTGAGGCGCGGGAACGCGCTCGACAGCAGCATCTCCGCGTCGCGCCGCACCTCGAGGGAAAGGGAGGAATTGAAGTCGAGCTGCCTTACGCGGCGGCCCTCGAACGCCTTTGCGAAGTCGAACTCCGCGCCGTAGGCGGCGAGCTGGCCGAGCGCGTGGTGCGCCTGCAGGATGCCGCGGCGGTGTATAGAGTTGAGCGCTATCGCCGCGAAGTCGGAGCCCTTCAGCGTCTCCGCTACGGCAGCCGTCATCAGCCCGCGCGGACCGACCTCGAGGAAGACGCGGTATCCGTCGGCGTACATCTTCTGTATCGTCTCGCGGAACCTCACCGGCTGCGCCCAGCGCTCGGCCGTGTCGTTGCGCGACGGGCGCGCCTTGCGCGGGAGGCGGTCGGCCTGCGCGCACGAGTAGACGTCGCACACCGCCTCGTGCTTCATCCAGTCGCCGGCGAACTTCTTGACGCCCGCGACTATCGGCTTGCACTTCGACGTGTTGAACGGGCGCTCGAGCGCGAGCTTCATCGTGCGGATCCCCGCGTCGGAGAACGCCTTGAGCGCGGTCTCCTCGTAGTCGGGCGCTACGGCGTAGGTGCGCTGGCGCGGGGAGAAGTCGAGGACAAGCGCGACCTTGTCGGCCGGAAAGCCCTTCACCACCTCGTCCGCCTCCCCCTCGTGCTTGAGGAGGACGGAGATTATCGACGTCTTCGGGAGCCCCGAGTGGTCTACCGCCTTGTCGACGATCTTGTAGATCTCGCGTATCGCGCGCACTCTCACGGGCCGGGGGTTGCCCGTTCCAACGGCGCCCGAGCGCATCACCGCGGCAAGGTCGCCGCCAACGCAGCCGACGACGCCGTCGGGCTTTATGCCGAGGCGGTCGAGGAGCCGCGACAGGGCGACGCATCCCGAGAAGGAGGCCACGAACGCCTGGGCATAGGCGCCCGAGCTGAATATGTCGGCGTCGTGGCGGTAGTAGGACGCAGGGGGGAAGATGAAGCTCGACGGCGTGAAGTCGGGATTGTCCGCAAGCGCCTCCTCGAGCTCGTCGAACGCCGCACGGCACTCGGGGTGGAGGATCGCAATGTCGCGGAGCATGTCGGGATAGAAGCTCATCACGCCCGGATAGACGAAGGCGAGCTTCCCGGTGCCGTCGCCGACGAGATGGGAGCGGAAGTAGTAGGTGCCGCTCTTGTCGCGCATCTTCGCCGCGCCCGCCACGATGCGCGAACGCGCGGAGAAGAGGCGCTCCCTCAGCTCGTGGACGCTCGACACGACGAGCGCGAGGACTGCGGGGCCGCGCGAGAGCGAGCAGGTGTAGGCGACGTCGGCGAGCGGCACGTCCGGCACGCGGTCGAGGAACGCCACGATGCGCGCGACCTCCGCCGCGAGCGAGGCGTCGTCCGCCGCCGAGACGAGGACGAGTTCGCTTCTGCCGGTTGCCCCGAAACCCGCCGTCACGACCTCACCTCCGGTTCCTCCTCAAGGACGATCACCGCCGAGCGGCCGCCTTTCGCCGCGGCGCCCACCGGATCGGTCGCGTCGAAGTTCGCGCCGAGAACCGCGGCGCGGCGCGGGCTCGAACTGTCGCCGGTTATCCACGGGCGCGCTTCGCCAAGGAGATACGCGCTCGACGCGAGGTTCGCGAGGGAGTCGTGGGGATGCTCCGGCGGGATCTGCGGCGGCAGCACGCGGTTGAAGAGCGAAAGCGACGCCTTGACGACGCCTGCGGCCATCGCCGCGCGGAGGGTGTGGCCGATGTTGCCCTTGACCGAGCCCATCGCGACGAGGGGCCCTCCGGGGCGATGCTCGCCCCAGAGCCGGTGGACGGCGTCTATCTCGCGCTGCTCTGCGACTGCGATCCCCGAGCCGTCGGCTTCGATGAGCCCTACGGTCTTGACGGGGATTTCGCTCCCCTCCGTCGCCTGCGCGAGGATCGCCGACGGATCGTCCTCGGGATTGTGGCCTATCGCTATCGAGCGGACGAGCGCGTAGACGCGATCGTGGTCGCGCAGCGCGTCGGTGCGGCGCTTCAGGACGAAGAACGCGCCGCCCTCGCCCGGGATCGTGCCCTCCTGCTCCTGCGCGAAGGGATAGAGCTCGGTGCGCGTCGAAAACGGAATCGCGCCGGAGAGGCCCTCGAGGTAGGCGCGCGGGATCGGCGGCGTAAGCGCGCCCGCGAGAGCGACGTCCGCCTGTCCCGAGACGAGGTCGGCGACGGCGTTCTGCAGCGCCGCCGCGCCGGAGAGAATGCCGGCGTCCATCGTGGTCGCCACGCCCGCGAACGAGCATTCGCGCGCTATCCACGAGGCGAAGCGGTAGCCCGTGCCGAGAAGAAACGACGAGGCGTTGGGCGCGGGAAGCGACTCGACGAGCTTCTTCCTCACCTCGTCGAGGGACTCCTCGGGGGAGCGCGGGAAGAACCTGCGGATGATGTCCATCGTCTGGTCGAGGAACGCCGTGTGCTGGAGCCAGTTCACCGTCGACGCGTTGAACGGCGGCGCATACCCGATGCGCACGCTGCCCTTGATCGGCGTCGGCGAATGCGGGCGGAGCCCGGCGTCCGCGAGCGCGTCGAACGCGAGCTGCGTCGCGAAGTAGAGGTCCTGGTTCTCGCCGGCGTTTACCTGGCGCGGGAAGTTCTGCATCGAGGGCACGCACGCGAAGAGCGGCCCGAGCTGCCCCATCCTCGTGGGATAGGGCCTTGCGAAGACGTTGCGCGTGCCGACCGGCAGCTCGGCGTCGGGACCGAGCGGCGACAGGCAGCAGCGGCGCGACATAACGGCGCTCCAGAAGGCCGAAGGCGTCGGGCACTCCGCGAACCGGCACGACATGCCGACTATGGCGATGCGGGATTCCACTGTTCCGTATTATACCAAAAAACGGACGGGAAAATGGCGGAGAGAGAGGGATTCGAACCCTCGGTACGGAAATTAACCCGTACGACGATTTAGCAAACCGTTGCCTTCAGCCACTCGGCCATCTCTCCAAATCGTTCGCCGCGTATTGTATCAAATGCGCTGTTCGCCGTCAATGAAGACGGCGGACGGCTTCCAGCTGCGCGGGTTTATGACGACGAGATCGGCCGAATACCCCTTCTCGACCTTGCCGAGCGTCTTGCCCCAGCCAAGCTCGATCGCCTGGTTCCACGAGGTCGTGCGGACGAGGTCCTTGAGCGGGATCCCCGTGACGTCGTGGACGTTCTTGAGCCCGTTGCCCATCCAGAGCGTGGAGCCGGCGAGGTTGCCGCCTTCGACGAGTCTTGCCTCGCCGCCCTTGAGGAGGACCTTGAGCCCGCCCATCTCGAAGGCGTAGCCGTCCTTGCAGTGCGAGCAGCGGAGCGAATCGGTGATCATCTGGATGTGCTCAAGCCGACGGCGCGTGAAGATGAGGTTCAGCATGTCGGGGCAGAGGTGGATCTTGTCGCAGATGACCTCGGTGTTGAGGTCCTCGACGAGAAAGCCCGCGCCGACCATGCCGATCTCGCGGTGGTGGAGAGGCGTCATCTGGTTGCAGAAGTGCGTCATGTGCCTGAGGCCGTTCTTGTACGCCTTCCTGAGG
>ONVK01000003.1 GCA_900321255.1 uncultured Lentisphaerota bacterium
CTACCTCGACTTCACGGTCGACGAGAGCTGCGGCAAGTGCGCGCCGTGCCGCATCGGCGGCAGGAAGCTCCTCAACTACCTGAAGAAGATCACCGACGGGCGCGGCACCGAGCAGGACATCAAGGACATGGAGGCGATCTGCGACGCGATGAACAAGGCGTCGCTCTGCGGCCTCGGCCAGACGGCGTCCAACCCCGTGCGCTCGACGCTCCGCTACTTCATGGACGAGTACATGGAGCACATCAAGGACAAGAAGTGCCGCTCGGGCAAGTGCTCTAAGCTCATCCAGTACAAGATCGACCCTGCGAAGTGCAAGGGCTGCACGATGTGCGCGAGGAAGTGCCCTGCGGGCGCGATCTCGGGAACCGTGAAGAATCCGCATGTCATCGACCAGGCGAAGTGCATCAAGTGCGGCGCCTGCGAGGCGACCTGCAAGTTCGGCGCGATCAGCCACGGCTAAGGGGAAAGGAAAGGTTTTACCATGGAAACTGAAATGATCACTCTTGAGATCAACGGCAAGTCCGTCGAAGTTCCGAAGGGCACGTCGATCCTCAACGCGGCCAAGGCCGCCCACATCAAGATCCCGACGCTCTGCTATCATCCCGACCTGAAGCCGGGCGCAAGCTGCGGCATCTGCGTCGTCCGCCAGCTCGTCCCGAGCCGCACGGAGCCCGGCAAGTTCGTGCCGAGCCCGAAGCTGCTCCGCGCCTGCACGACCGAGGCGGCGCCCGGGATGAAGATCCTCACGCACGACCCCGACATCGTCCAGGTCCGCAAGACCGTGCTCGAGCTCATCCTCGCGAACCATCCGCAGGACTGCCTCCAGTGCCCGCGCTCCGGCTCCTGCGAGCTTCAGGCGATCGCGGCCGACTTCGGCATCCGCGACATTCCGTTCCCGAAGGAGGTCATCCACCGCGATGTCGACAACTCGACCCCCTCCATCGTCCTCAACTCCGACAAGTGCATCAAGTGCGGCCGCTGCGCCGAGGTTTGCCAGGAGATGCAGAACGTCTGGGCGCTCGAGTTCATCGGACGCGGCGAGAAGACGGTCATGGCCCCGGCCGCTGGCGTCAAGCTCGCCGAGTCGCCCTGCATCAAGTGCGGCCAGTGCTCCGCTCACTGCCCCGTCGGCGCGATCTACGAGAACGACGAGACGGCGAAGGTCTGGGCCGCGCTGCGCGACCCCGAGAAGACCTGCCTCGTGCAGATAGCCCCCGCGGTCCGCGTTGCCGTAGGCGAGGCGTTCGGCATGAAGCCGGGCGAGCTCACCACCGGCAAGATCTACGCGGCCCTCAGGATGCTCGGCTTCGACAAGGTGTTCGACACGAACTTCTCCGCCGACGTCACGATCATGGAGGAGGGCACCGAGTTCATCAAGCGCTTCACCGAGCAGAAGGACCTTCCGCTCCTCACCAGCTGCTGCCCCGCGTGGACCGACTGGATGGAGAAGTACGCTCCTGACTTCACGACGAACTTCTCGACCGCCAAGTCGCCGCAGCAGATGCTCTCCGCGCTCTGCAAGAGCTACTGGGCAGACGTCAACAAGGTCGACCACACGAAGATCCACGTCACTTCGATCATGCCCTGCACGGCGAAGAAGCACGAGATCGCGCGCGACGAGTTCATGAGCGCCACCGGCACCCAGGATACCGACGTCGTGCTGACGACGCGCGAGCTTGCCCGCATGATCAAGGCGGCCGGCATCGACTTCGCCTCGCTCCCCGAGGAGCCGGCTGACAAGCTGCTCGGCGAGTACACCGGCGCGGGCACGATCTTCGGCGTCACCGGCGGCGTTATGGAGGCCGCGCTCCGTACGGCCTACTGCCTCATCACCGGCGAGGCGAAGCCCCCGAGCATCGACTTCCAGGCGGTGCGCGGCATGGACGGCGTCAAGACGGCCACGATCGACATCAAGGGCACGAAGGTGAACATCGCGGTCGCCCACCAGATGGGCAACGTCGAGAAGGTCCTCGACATGATCCGCGAGGACCGCAAGAACGGCGTCAAGCCGCGCTTCGACTTCATCGAGGTCATGGCGTGCCGCGGCGGCTGCATCGGCGGCGGCGGCCAGCCCTGCCTCGCGACGGACGCGGTCCGCGCGCAGCGCACGGCCGGCCTCTACACCGACGACGAGAAGTGCGCTCTCCGCATGTCGCACCTGAACCCCGAGGTCACGGCCCTCTACAAGGACTACCTCGACGGCAAGACGGGCGCGCAGGGCGGCGAGAAGGCGCACCACCTCCTCCACACCGGCTACAAGAAGATCGATGTCTACCACTTCGACTAAGGAGCGGTGCCGTAGAGGCGAAAGAAGCGCGGAGCGGTTGTCGCCGCTCCGCGTTTCTTTGGGAATGAACGGCATAGCTGCCGCATTGCTGCTGCTTTCCGGCCTGAACGCCGCCTGCGCCGCGGAGGATGCGCTTGTGCCCGTCCGCGCGGGCGATGTAAGAATCCTCGGGCGCGTCGGGGAGCTGTTCGGGTCCTCGCTCGACAGGCGCGTCTTCTCTGAATACGCGCAGGGGCCTGTCTACGACGAGGCGGAGAACGCGTTCGCGACGCACTCTGACGACTCTGATCCCGACAGGGGCTACTGCGGCTGGCAGGGCGAGTACTGGGGCAAGACCATGCTCTGCTACGCCGGTGCGATCCGCTATACGCGCGACGCTAAGCTCGCGGCGTGGAGCGTGGAGAAGGCCCATCACCTCATCGACGCCTATCAGCACCCCGACGGCTACCTTTCCACATACGCCAACCGGGATCTCCTGCGCATGAACCCGGAATCGCCCGACTCAGAGAAGCATTGCTGCTTCAACATCTGGGGTCAGAAGTACACGATGTGGGCGCTCGTCGAGCTGTATCGCGCAACAGGCGACCGGAAGTGCCTCGAAGCGGCGGGGAAGATGATGGACCATCTCGTCGCACAGCTCAGGCGCCTCGGCGTCACGATCGACAAGACCGGAACATGGGAGGGGATATCGTCCATGTCCATACTTCGCCCGCTCGTCGAGCTGTACATCGAAATGCCGAAACCGGAGTACAGGGAGCTCGCCGACTACATCGTGAGGGCGACGGACGTTGGCGAAGGCGTGAAGCCCGAGGTCAATCTCGTCCACGATGCGCTCTCCGACCGTCCGGTCGCCGCATGGTTCCGCAAGCCCATGTTCCTCGCCAAGGCGTACGAACTGCAGAGTTTCTTCGAGGGCGTGGCGGCGTACCACCGGCTCACCGGCGACGCGCGTGCGCTCGCGGCGACCGAGGCGTTCTGGGGGCATCTCCACCGCGAGGAACTGAATCCGATGCGGTCGGTGGGATACTTCGACCACTTTCTCGGCGCGAAGCGCCGCGTCAACGGAATGACGGAGCTGTGCGACGTCACCCACTGGATACGGCTCAACCGCGAACTGTGGAAGATCACGGGAGAGGCGAAATATCTCGACTGCATCGAAGAGGCGTTCTACAACGCCTTTCTCGCGGGCGTCTCGCCCGACGGCTCATGGGGCGCGCACATCGTCCGCTCGCACGGAACGCGCCACCTTTCGGCGCCGCAGCAGGTCGGCATGAAGATGCACCAGTGCTGCCCCGACAACATGCTTCGCACGTTCTACGACTGGGCCGAGACGGTCGCTGACGTCGCGAAGGACGGCGCGTGGGAGCTGAACCTCTACTCGGACGCCGACGTTGCGCTTCCAGGGCTGCGCCTTGAGCTGCGCGGCGACTATCCGGTTTCGGAGACGTTCCGAGTCCGTGCCGTTGCCGAAAAGAGGGGGCGGCTCCGCCTGCGCGTGCCGTACTGGGCGCAGGACATGGTCGTGGACGGGACTTCTATGAAGCCGGCGTCAGGCCGCATCGATCTCCCCGTTGAGGCCGGCGAACACACTTTCGACATCGTTCTTAAGATGCCGCCGCGGGTCGTAGACTCCGAAGCGCCGGCATTCGAGGATATCGACACGGTGACTGAACTCGACACGGCGAAGCCGGAGGGATACACCAAGCGGTTCATGAGCTGGTATACGCCGGAGATGAAAGGCCTGGAGCGCCGCACCGCTGCGGCCGAGGTCATGCGCGGGCCGCTCCTGCTCGCAAAGGGGCGGCTCGCCGGCACGTCGCGCAACGAGACCTTCACCTTCAAGACGATCAACGCAAATGGCTGGAAGGTCTCCGTTTCGCCGGCCTTGCGCACGGTAGGCAACGCGTCCGTCTGGGGCGCATGGAACATGACGTTGGAGAAAGACGGGGAGAAGCGCACGCTTCCCGTCGCCGACTACTGGTCCGTCTCGAACGTCGACGACCCGTCCAACTGGTTTTCACTGTGGTTCTGACCTGGAAAAGACAATCGCGAAAAACATATGCACGCAAGCCTTTCAGACATCGTGGCCGACATCGCGGCGAACTCGATCGAAGCCGGGGCGAGTAACATCCGCGTCAGCGTGGTCGACGAGAACGGGACGATCGAGCTGAAGGTCGAGGACAACGGGAAGGGGATGCCGCCCGAAATCGTCGTCAGGGCGTTCGATCCTTTCTACACCGAGCCCGGCAAGCACGACAAGCGGAAGGTCGGCATGGGCCTTCCCTTCGTCAAGCAGACGTGCGATGCCTGCGGCGGCAGCGTAAAGCTCGAGAGCAGGCAGGGCGTGGGCACGACGATAGTCTGCACGTTCCAGGCCGACAACATCGACCTGCCGCCGATGGGGAGCCTTCCGCAGGCGGTTCTGTCGCTCTTCAACTTCGGAGGGGATTTCGACCTCGTCTTCATCCACAGGAAAAACGGCAGCGGCTACGAAATCTCGCGTCTCGAACTCATGGACGCCGTCGGCGGCTTCGATTCCGTCGAAGGGCTTTCGCTCGCGCGCGAGTTCCTTGAGGGCCAGGAAGAGTCTCTTTAGCCCAAATATGATATAATATCCGCCAATTATGACTGAGGGCGTTGGAGTCGTAGAATTGAAGAAGATGAAGCTGAACCTGCCGGAAGGCGGGCTCAGGCTTGCCTATGGCGGCGTTTTGAAGGAAATCGAAGTCGCATACGAGGAATGCGGCGCGCCGCTCGGCGAATCCAACGCAATCTACATCTGCCACGCGCTCACGGGCGACGCGCATGTCGCTGGCATTAGGCCGGGCGAGGAAAAGCCAAGCGGCTGGTGGGAGGAGATGGTAGGCCCCGGGCGCGCGTTCGACACGAACAAATTCCACATCATCTGCGCGAACGTCCTTGGCGGCTGCACCGGGACGACGGGGCCGATGTCGATCAACCCAGACACGGGGAAGCCCTACGGCTCGTCTTTTCCGCAGTACACGTTCGACGACGCCGTTGACGTCTTCAGGATGTTCCTGAAGCAGCTCGGCGTGAAGAAGCTCGCGGCGCTCGTCGGCGGGAGCTACGGCGGGCTGCAGGTCGTAAACTGGATGACGCGCTTCCCCGACGACATGGAGAAGTCGTGCCTGATCGCGACGAGCGCGAGCCTCAACACCCAGGCGATCGCGCTGAGCGTCATGAGCCGCAACTCCATCACGGACGACCCCAACTGGAAGGGCGGCGACTACTATCTCGAAGGCGACGGCAAGGGTCCGAAGGCGGGGCTTGCCGCGGCGCGCCAGCTTGCGCACATAACGTATCTCTCGCGCGAGCTCCTGCAGCAGAAGTTCGGCCGCAGGCTCCAGGACAACTTCGTGAACGCCCCGGCGGAGGAGCGCGCCGAGCGCGACCGCCTCTTCAAGACATATTTCCAGATCGAGAGCTATCTCGACTACCAGGCGATGAAGTTCCTGCGCCGCTTCGACGCGAACTCCTACCTCCACATAACGCGTTCGATGGACCTCTCCGATCCCTGCGACCGCTACGGTTCGCTTGATGCAGCTTTTGCCCGCGTTAACTCGAAGGTGCTCGTCGTCTCGTATGAAAACGACATCCTCTTCCCGTGGTGGCAGTCGAAGGAGATCGTTGCGTCGCTTCTGCGCAACAAGAAGTCCGTGAGCTACTGCCATCTCGAAAGCGGCACGGGGCATGATTCGTTCCTGACCGACATCGAGCACCTTTCGAAGGTCGTCGGCGGCTTTCTCTCCGAGCGCCCGGTCAAGGTGATGAAGTGGCAGGAGCGGCTCCACAGGAACGTCCTCGCGATGGTGAAGGAGAACTCCCGCGTCATCGACATCGGCTGCGGCGACGGCACGCTTCTCGACGTCCTGCGCGCGAAGAAGGGCGTTGCCGGCGACGGTGTGGAGATTGACGTCGACCGCTACGAGGAGGCGATTGCCGACGGGCACGACGTCTTCTGGGAAGACGTCGACGAAGGGCTTACTCTCGTTCCAGACGGGTACTACGACACGGCAATCGTCTCGGACACGCTGCAGGAGGTCAGAAATCCGCGCGGGCTGTTGAGCGAGGCGCTGAGGATCGCGAACGAGGCGATAGTCTCGTTCCCGAACTTCGCCGCCTACAGGATTCGCCTTACGCTCGCGCTCACGGGGCGGCTTCCCGTCTCGAAGCAGCTGCCGTTCCAGTGGTACGACACGCCGAACATCCACTGCATCACGCTTAAGGACTTCAAGTCGCTCTGCGACAAGGAGGGGATCGATATCCTCGAGGTCAAGGCCGAGAGCCGGCACATCATCGGCAAGATCCTCATGTGGCTTGGTTTCAAGAACCTCGGTGCGTCGCGCATCGTCGCAAGAATAGCAAGGAGGCGCCAGTGACACTCCCGCAGAGAATAGCGCATATAGTCAACCACGGACTCGCCGCGCTGCATCCGTGCGTCTACGGCGATCTCACGGCGCGCGGCGCAGTCGGAGAGATCGCGGCCGACCTCCAGAAGGAGATTGTGCTCCTCTGCCCGGGACGCGACGCCAAGGCAATCGTTGATGATTTCGTCGCTGCGCTTCCAGAAGTGCGCAGGCTCGTCGACACCGATGTCCAGGCCGCGTACGACGGCGACCCTGCGGCGACGAGCCGAATGGAGGTCGTGATGGCGTATCCCGGGCTCTATGCAGTCACCATCCACCGCCTGGCGCATGTACTCTACAAGCTTAAAGTCCCGATCATCCCGCGCGTCATGAGCGAGCTCGCCCATTCGAAGACGGGGATCGACATCCATCCCGGCGCGACGATAGGCGAGAGGTTCTTCATCGACCATGGAACCGGCGTCGTGATCGGCGAGACGACCGTAATAGGGCGGAACGTCCGTCTCTACCAGGGCGTGACGCTCGGAGGCCTCTCGTTCGACAAGGATGCGAACGGCGCGCTTGTAAAGGGGCTGAAGCGCCACCCCAACATCGAGGACAACGTGGTGATATACGCGAACGCCACGATTCTCGGCGGCGACACCACGATAGGCCACGACTCCGAGATAGGCGGCAACGTCTGGATCAAGGAGTCGGTCCCGCCCAACTCTCGCGTCTACAACAAGCCGCCGGCTCCGGTGATAAAGAAAATAATGTGATGCTCGCAAGTTCGCTCGCTCTTGCGCTTGTTGTTGGGGTCTGGAACGGCGAGTGGTTCCCGTCCGGGCGGGCAGAGCACAGGGCGAACGACCAGGTGGAGCGGGCGACGATCCGCGCGGCAGGGCAGATGCTCGCCGACGGGATCCTTGAAGTTGACCCTTCCGGGAAAGAGGACGTTGTCCTGTGCCTCAGCGAAATACGCGACCTCGAGACCGCACAGGCGCTCTGCGCCGCGATAGGGCGCACGAACCTCTCTGTCGCAGTCGTCACCGCATACCGCAGGCGCGACCGCTTCGACCAGCAGCAGGACGTCATCATGACGACTCTTCCGGTCGCGAAAGCCAACTGGAGCACCTGGAAGACGCACAAGGACGCGATTCCGCCGCGTGGCTACGCCCATGCAGACGTAATCGTGTCGCCGGCGGTAACCGCGACCGTGTATGCCGTCCACCTAAAGTCCAACTACGGCCAGACGACGGAAGACACCGCCCAGACGAACCGCCTCAAGCGCGCCTACGCGATAGAGCAGCTTGTCGCCCAGGAGAAGCCGAAGCGCGGGAAGTTCCGCGCGCCTGTCATAATTGCCGGCGACTTCAACGCCGATCGGTTCTCAAAGTCGTTCGAGAAGGACACGTTGTTTCAGACGCTCCTTGACGCCGGATTCGTCGATGCGTTCGAGGGCGTTCCAAAGGATGGCCGCATAACGCATCCGGGGAGCGGCCGCCACGCGGGGAGCACGCTCGACTACATCTTTATTCGCGGCTGCCGGGTCGAAAGCCCTCCGAAGGTCGTCCCCGCGCTTCGCATATCAGACCATGACGCGGTGTTTGTCCGCCTTCTTCCCTGAAAAAAGCATTTGCAGATGCAGCACAAGAAAAGGCTTCTCATACTCCTGCCTGACGGGAAGATACACAAGGTGTCGCTTCCGTTCCTCACTATGTCGTTCCGCGAGGCGCCGCTCACGGGCACGATGCTCGCGGCGCTCACGCCGTCCGACCTCGGCTTCGACATAAAGCTCTGCGATGCGAGCGTGTCGAAAATTCCGTACGGCGAAAAGTTCGACCTCGTCGCGGTAAGCATCATCACCGGCACAGCCGTCGAGGGATACCGACTCGCGGACCACTTCCGCGCGCGCGGCGCGAAGGTCGTGATAGGAGGCGTCCACGCGACGCTGCTTCCGGACGAGGCGTCCACGCATGCGGACAGCGTGATGACGGGCTTCGGCGAGATTGCGTGGCCGCAGATGTGCCGCGACTTCTGCGCCGGCGCGCTCAAGCCCCGCTACGACGGCGGTTCGCCCGACATCGCGGGGCTCCCCTGGCCGCGCCGCGACCTGCAGAAGCGCTTCGGCTACGCGATGCCCAACACCGTCTTCGCGACGCGCGGCTGCCGGAACAACTGCGACTTCTGCGCCGTCGTCGGCGCGAAGTTCGGCTGGCACACACGTCCCGTCGCGGAAGTCGCGGCGGAAATCGCCGCGCTGAAGGGCTCGCGCTTCGCGTTCAACGACGTGAGCCTCTGCGAGGACCGCGAATACGCGTTCGAACTCTGCCGCGCGCTGAAGCCGCTGAAGAAGAAGTGGGGCGGACTCATGACGCTCAAGGCCGCGTCGGACGAGGCGATGCTCGACGCGCTTGCGGAGGCGGGGTGCTGCTTCATGCTGCTCGGGTTCGAGTCGGCGCATCGAAACGCGCTTGTCGGAATCCACAAGTCGTTCAACACTCCTGACCAATATCAGCGTATCGTCTCGAACATGCACGCGCGCGGGATGATGATACAGGGGTGCTTCATCTTCGGACTCGACGACGACACGACGGATGTCTTCGACGACACGGTGAAGATGATCGACGAGCTGCAGATCGACATTCCGCGCTACGCGCTCTACACGCCGTTCCCGTCTACGGCCTGCCATGCGCGCGTCGAGGGGCAGGACCGTCTCCTCGGACACAACTGGGCGTGGTTCGACACGCAGCACGTCGTGATACGTCCGAAGAACATGACGCCCGAGGAGCTCGACGCAGGCTTCATCCACGCCTGGCAGGAGACGTACTCGATGCGGTCGATATTCCGGCGTCTCTCCCCGAAGCGCCACCAGTTCCCCGTCGCGCTTGTCGGCAACCTCGCCTACCGCCTCTACCGCCGCGAGCTCCGCCACGACGCGCACCGCTTCCCGCTCTCTCCGGAGGACGTGCCGTGATGATGCGTTTGCCATGGCGGGGAAAGACGGTGCCTCACGCAGTCGTCGATATCATACGCGGATGCAACTGCCGCTGCGCGCACTGCTACAATTCAGCCGCTCCGCGCGCGAAGTCGATGGACGAGATATCCTCCGACGTGCGCGCGATTTGCGCCGCGCGCAATGTGCGGACAATATCGCTCAGCGGCGGTGAGCCGCTCCTCCATCCGCAGATACTTGACATCGTCCGCATGCTGAAGCGCGATGCGCGTGTCTCGGCGAGCATGCTCACGAACGGAATTCTCTTCGACGACGAAATGGCGGCGCGCCTGGGCGAAGCGGGACTTGACTTCGTCACCCTGCATGTCCAGAAGGGGCAGATTCGACCCGACTGCGACGACGCGCGGGTGGAGTCGGTGAGACGCGAGAAGGGGCGCATCGCCCGCGCGCACGGAATATATCCAGCGATCGTCGAGACCATCGCGTCGGACGACGCCCAGGCGTTCGCGGCGCTCGGGCGGTTTCTGCGCGGCGCGCCCGAGTTCGAGTACGCGCTCGTCACTGTCGCGCGGGATTTCTCCTCAATCGACCCTGAGACTGCGGAGGTCGAGCCGGACCGCGGCCCGATGCTGTCCGCCCTGGCGGGAGAAGGGTATGAGCCGGGCGTGTTCGTGGGAGGGTGCTTCCGCCGCGACGTGCCGCGCTGGTATGTTCTTCAGAGTGTCCAGGCGGTGGATTCCTCCGGACGCGAGCGCGACTGGAGCATGGTACGTCCGGGACTTGTCGAACGCGCGTTTCTCTGGGGCTGTGCCCTGTTGTTCAGAAGGTCTGTCCACTGGATGAAGTCAACTTCCGCGAAGACGAAGGCGCGGCTTGTGCTGAACGGACTTTTAGGCGGACGCCTCTCCACTCTCGCGTTTGCGGTACGCGCCGTTCTTCACGGATGGCGTGTTCTGGAGAAGCATATAATCGTCCAGTACCCGCCGCGCTCGCTCGGCGGAGGACGCGTCGAGTTCTGCGACAGCTGCCCCGACGCGACTGTCGTGGACGGACGGCTTCGTCCGCTCTGCATGTCGGACCTCGGGAAGGAGGTCTGCCGGCCGTGAATGCCTTCAACGGGAATACGCGCGTGTTCTGCTTCGTCTGCGGCGAAGAGCATCAGGCGGTGACGTACGAGGAGGATGGCTCCATGAAGTGCCGCATCGACTGCCCGAGGTCCCCGGGGAAGGTGATAGCTCTGAGCTCCGACGCCGCGCAGTTTCTCCGCTTCCGGTCGTTCCCCGCGCAGAAGGTCGAGCGCAGGCAGCAGTTTGCGCTTCTGCACGTGACTGACAGATGTTCCATGCGCTGTCCGATCTGCTACGCCTCTTCCGGCGACGGCGGAGCCAGACCGGTCGACGAGATAGTGGAAATGGCCCGCCGGGCGAAGGAAGCCGGCGTGCGGTCCGTGTCCCTGACGGGCGGCGAGCCGACCGAGCATCCAGGGCTCGAGGAAATCGTGCGCCGCGTTTCCCGCGATCTCGGTCTCAGGACCGCGCTTCTGACGAACGGCCTTGCGCTTGCCGCCGACGGTTCGCTGGCGGGAAGGCTTCGCCGCGCGGGACTGTCCAAGGCCGTCATTTCGTTTGACACGCTCTCTTCCGACACGAGCCGCGCGATGCGCGGCGGGGACTACGTGGCCGCGAAGCTGCGCGCGTTCTCCAGCGCGGCCGCGGCCGGTCTGTCGCTTTCGGCCAACACGACCGTATGCGACCTGAATCTTCACGAGGTCGGCGCGGTGTTCCGCACCCTGGCATCGAGGTTTCCCTGCATGACGCATGTCCTCCTGCAGCCGTTTGCCGACTTCGGGCGGAGGGATGTGCACTGCCGCATTGACCGCGAGCAGATCGTGCGGGCGCTTGTCGAAAGCGGCGAGTTCCCCGTATCCGATCCGGATCACTTCATCCCGGCGCCGAACATACCTGCCTTCGGCGTGTCCGTGCATCCGGACTGCTGCGCCGTCTGTCCGGTAGTGGTTCGCGGCGTCGGCCCGAACGCGCGCATGGCTCCGCTTTCCTCGCCCGACGCCCTGCGCAGGCTGTGCGTGCGGCTGGCGTCGGTAGACGGACGCGGCATCATTCCGCCGACCATGAAGGCGGCGTTCGCCTGGTTCCGCTGCGCCGGGCTTCTAGGCCTGCCGCTTCTGGGACGCAGGGGCATCGGCGGAAGGGTCGTCCTGGCGGTTATCGACAATCTGCCGGATCGCGACTGCATGCTTGCCGACCGCATCGGTCGGTGCGGCTCCGCCCTGGTCTGCGCGGACGGATGCCTGCGTCCTGTGTGCGCAGCGTACAGGATGGGACTGGAGAGAAGAAAATGAACGCACTTAAACTGCCGTGGAAGGGGAAGGATGTGCCTGCCGCGCTGCTGGACGTAGTCCGCGGATGCAACTGCATCTGCAGGGCGTGCTTCAACCGTCGGCCGCCTTCGCACAAGCCTCTCGGGACAATTCGCGAAGAGCTTGCCGCGATCCAGCGGCTCAGGAACGTGAAGAGCGTCGGCATTACGGGCGGAGAGCCTTTGCTCCATCCGCAGATCGCCGACGTAGTGCGACTCATCCGCGACCGTGGCCTGAGCCCGGCGATGCTGACAAACGGAATCCTCTGGAACGCCGATGTCGCGGACAGACTCCGCAGGGCGGGGCTCGACACGGTAATGTTCCATATACAGCCTGGGCAGACGCGTCCGGATCTTCGCCAGGAAGCGACGGCGGCGGACGCGTTCGCACTCATCTCGGAGAAGTGCGCGACTGCTGCGGCCAGCGGCGTCGAGGCTGTTGCGATTGCAACTGTAAGCGCAAGGCGTCCGCAGGAGACGGACGCAATGCTTGACGCATTTCTCGGATGCAGGGAGTGCTCGTATCTATGGCTGACCCTCGAGCGTGACATGCAGACGATCGGCAGCGGGCGCGAATCATCCGCGCGGGGGAACGGAATCGAGGAGATGTCCGGCTTCCTGCTCCGGCACGGGTGGCGCCCCTTCGCCGGAATAGGGGGCTCGATCGACGCGTCAAGATGGCGCTGGATGGCGTTCCACTCGTTCGCCCGCATAGACCGCGCCGGACATGTCGCCGGACTGGCGTCCGTCCCGCCGTCCCTTTTCGAGCGCGGCGCATTTGCCGCGCTACGTCTCATCGGCGTCCAGCTTCCCTACCGCGTCAAGGCGTCTCGCGCCGGGATTCTGGGGCGGATCGCGGCCAACGCGGTTTCCGGCGGCCCGGTGAAGAATCTCGGCTTTGTCCTTGCGGCCCTGGCGGGACGACAGCGGATCGAGCCGAAGCATGTCGTGGTGGAGGCTCTTCCCGAGCTGGCTCCCGACGGAAGGATTGAACACTGCGATCCGTGCATCGACGCGACTGTAAGAGACGGACGTCTTGTTCCTCCGTGCCTTGCGGACGCAGACTGCGGAGTGTGACAGATATATGAGAATCCTCTTCATACAGCCAGCCGTGGGGCACAAGCCCGGCGGCGCGACCTATCCGAAGACGTGGATCATGGAGCCGCTTGCGCTCGCCGTTCTTTCCGCGCTGACGCCGCGCCGCGTCGAGCGTCTGTTCATGGACGACAGGCTGGGCGAAGTCGACTACGCGGCGGATGCAGACGTTGTGGCCATGCCCGTCGAGTGCTATACTGCGGCTCGCAGCTACGAGATCGCCGCGCGGTTCCGCGCGAAGGGTGCAAGGATCGTTCTCGGCGGGTTCCATGTAAAGCTCAACGAGGCCGAGGCCGCCGCCAACGCGGACGCCGTGATACTCGGCGACGCCGAGACGACATGGCCGCAGGTCGTGAACGACCTGGAGGCGGGAAGGCTCGCCTCGCGGTACGTAGGATGCGGCGGCGTGTTCTGCCCCATGCCCGACCGCTCGCTCTACGCCGGAAGGGACTATGGACGACTCAACCTCGTGGAGACTTCGCGCGGATGCTCGTTCAACTGCGAGTTCTGTTCCGTGACGAAGTTCTTCGGCAGGCGCTACACGCCGCGTCCGCTGGACGAGGTGATGACCGAGGTGCGGTCGCTCGAAAAGGACATCGTCTTCTTCGTCGACGACAACCTCGCGATGGACGTGGAGCGCCTGAAGGACCTCTGCCGGCGGATGATCCCCATGCACATGCATTGGGTCGGGCAGCTCAGCATCCACTCCGCCAAAGACGACGAGCTGCTCGCGCTGATGGAGAGGAGCGGCTGCGCGGGCGTGCTTATAGGATTCGAGTCGCTCGACGCCGCGACGCTGTCCGACATGGGCAAGCGCGTCAACTCTTCGAACAGCGACTATGCCGCGGCGATCGAGAACCTGAGGCGGCACCACCTCTCCATCTATGCGACGTTCGTCTTCGGCTACGACCATGACACCGCCGAGACCTTCGAGCGGACGTTCGAGTTCGCGATGGAGAGCCGATTCTTCTTCGCCGCCTTCAACCATTTGGTGCCTTTCCCCGGAACCGACGTGCATGCGCGCTTCGTGCGCGAAGGGCGAATGCTCCACGACAGGTGGTGGCTCGATCCGAACGTCCGCTTCGGAGACGTCGTGTTCCGTCCGAAGAACTTCACGCCGGAGGGCCTGGCCGAGACCTGCCGCAGATACAGACTTCGTTTCTATTCGACGCGGTCGGTCTTCCGCCGGGCGATGGACGTGCGCGCGAACACGCACGGACTGCTCAAGGCGGCGATATTCTTCGCCTCCAACTTTACGCAGGAGCGCGAGGTGATGCGGCGGCACGGACTTCCCTTCGGAGGAGATCCATGATGCGAGCGCGGATGTACCGTCCGTCGGACGAGGCGGACCTCGTGCGGCTCGCCTCCGCCGCGATGCCCGGCTGGGCGCGGCTCAGGTACGACTATGCCCCGGGTTACGCGGCGGCGGAGGCGCTGAAGGGCGCGTGCGAGATCGTCGTAGTCGAAGACGAAGAAGGCTGCATGGCAGGATGCGGCACGCGCGCGACGCGGCGACTCTACCTCGACGGCGCGCCGCAGGACGTCGGCTATCTGAGCGGCTTAAGAAGCTTTCCCGGCGCGCGGCGCGGATGGGGGCTCTTCCGCGGCTTCAGGGCCATCGCCGAACTTGAGGCCGCCGCGCCGAACGCGCTGACCTTTACGACGATTCTCGACGACAACGCGGAGGCGCGAGAGCTGTTGACGTCGGGACGCGCAGGGCTGCCGAAATACTCGCCCCGCGGAAGGGTCGTTACGTATGCGCTCGCCCCGCGCGGCGGAGCGGAGCCCGAAAGGGCGTCGTTCGACGAGCTGGAAGAATTCTATGCACGGGTATCTCCGAGGAAGCAGCTCTTCCCCGTCTTTGGCAAGGCGCTCCCTCCAGGGCTTTCGGCCGACGACTTCTTCGTCGTGCGGCGCGGCGGACGCGTTGCGGCGGCGGGTGCGGTGTGGAACCACGGCGAGAGGCGTCGAATATTCGTCGACGGGTATATGCTTCGCCTGCGCGTGCTGCGTCCTTTCCTCAACGTTCTGTTCAGGTTTTCCAGTTGTCCGATGCTTCCTTCGCCCGGAAGCGAGTTCGCGTGCTCGTATCTCGCATACGCGCTTGCCGAGAACGACGACCCGTCGCTCTTTGCCGTGCTCGTCGAAGCGGCGCGGCGCATCTGCCGCGGACGGAACCTCGTCCTCTCGCTGCATTCCCACGACCCGCTCACCCGCGTCGCGGCAAAGTTCGGCGGCTGGCGCTACCGGAGCGATTTCCTTACCGTCGAGTTCGCAGGACGCCCGCGCAACCTCCGCGGCATTCCCTACATAGAGGCTGGCGCGCTGTGAGCGAAATGGTTAGAGTCGGGATATGGGCTGTAGGGCGGCTGTCGGGTGATGACCGCGAGGGGATGGAGCGGCTGTACCGCGAGTACTACGAAGGCGCGAACGAATGCGACTTCGCACGCGACCTCGCGGAGAAGGATTGGGCGATCGTGCTCAGGGACGCGGAGGGCGTTCGCGGTTTCTCGACGATGAAGCTCGTGCGCGTGGCGGAGATGAACGTCCTCTTCAGCGGCGACACGGTGGTGGACGAGGCGTGCCGCTCGCAGACCGGGCTCGCCGGCGCGTTCGGACACGTCATGCGCAATCTCGCCGAGACCGGCGTCGAAGATCCGCACTGGTTCCTTATCTGCAAGGGCGCGCGTACGTACCGCTTCCTGCCGACGTTTTTCCGTCGCTATGTGCCAGGTCCACGCGAGGACGCCGAGCTCGCAGAGCGCCTTCGCTGCGTCGCCTCCGCGATGTATCCGCGCGAATACGACCCCGCGACTGGCGTGCTGCGCTTTGGCGCGGGGAAGGACAGGCTCAAGGGCGATGCTCTCCGCATGGACCGCGAGTCGGTGAGGTTCCGCGCATTGAACCCGGACTGGGCGCGTGGCGACGAACTCTGCTGCATGGCGCCGCTTGCGCTCTCCAACCTGAACCGCCTCGGCGAGCGGGTGATCGCCGACACGAACCCCGAGTGGCACCTCTGATGCGCATCCTCCTCGCCAACATCGCGTGGTTCCTCTCGACGCTTCTAGACGCCGTGCGCTTCGCGCTCGCGCTGCACGACCCTGCGAAGGCGCAGGCGAAAGCGGCCGCTCGGCGACATCCGACGCGCCCCGAGGACGTCATCCTCGAGGAGCCGACGAGCGGCACGACTGGCGGGACAAAGTGGATTCCGTACACAGAGCAGCTGCGGCGCGAGTTCATGCGCGCGGTCAATCCGTGGATGGCGTCGATATACCTCCGCCACCCAGGGCTACTTTTCTGCACGCACTACTGGAGCGTCTCGCCGTACACGGAGGTGCGCCAGCCGAAGGACGGTCTGCGCCGCGGCTTCGCCGAGGACCGCGAATATCTTGGCCCCGTGCGCGCGCGCCTCGTTGCCGCGCTTTTCCCCGTATCCGCCGCGGTGGCGGAGGAGCGCGATCCGGAGCGGCACATGATGAAGACGGCGCGTGCGCTCGCGGCGTCGCGCAGGCTCGGGCTCGTCTCGGTGTGGCATCCGTCTGCGTTCCTGCGTCTCCTCGACTTCATGTCCGAACGCGCGGACGAGGTGTCGGACAATCCGCGCGTGCGGCGGCTTCTCGCTGCGCGGGACTTCCGCGGCGTGTGGCCGCGCCTGAAGCTGATCAGCTGCTGGGACGCGGCGTTTGCCGCTTCGGACGCTGAGAAGGTGCGCGCGGCGTTTCCGGACGTCGAGGTGGAGGGGAAAGGGCTGATGGCCACGGAGGGCGTGGTGACCGTTCCGTGGTTCGGACGTCACGTCGCTGCGGTGACGTCGCATTCGCTTTCCTTCGAGTGCGTGGACGAGGAGAGTGGCGAGCCCGTCGCGGGGACGGCGGTCGGCGTGGAGCGCCTTGAGAAGGGGAAGCGCTACGGCGTCGTGCTCACGACGGGAAACGGATTCACGGACTACAGACTCGGCGATGTCGTGGAATGCACGGGCTTCGTCGCGAAGACGCCGCGGCTCGAGTTTTGCCACCGGGCGGGCGGAACGATCGACATGCACGGCGAGAAGATGCATCCGGCCTTTGTGGCCGAGGTGATTTCGAAGCTCTCCGGGCGCTTCGGACGCGCCGCCTTCGCTATGCTCGTCCCGCGGCAGGACCGCCGCGGATACCGCCTTCTGTGGGAGCCGGAAGGCGGGAGGCTTCCGGAGGCGGAGGAGGTCGAGGGGCTTCTCCGGGCCAACTACCACTACGCCCACGCCGTGAACCTCGGGCAGCTCGAGCCGGTCGCGGTGGAGGAGGTGAAGGACGGACTCGGCAGATGGTGCGCCGCGGCAGATGTGCCGCGCGCCGCCGCTAAGCCTCCAAGCCTCGGAAATCTTGACTAAATTTTAGAGGATTAAATTCTGACTGAGGCGCGGCGGCGCGTTTTGGTATAATATGCGTTGAAACGGAAGCAAGGAATCGTCTCGAATGAAAACATACGTCTGTGGACACAGGAATCCCGACGTCGACTCGGTCATGAGCGCGTATGCGCTTGCCGACCTGAGGCGGCGCACCGGGATGAGCGACGTCGAGGCGATATGCGCGGGGCGACTTCCGCCGCGTGCAAAGTGGGTGTTCGAGCACTTTCATCTCAAGGGCGTCCGGCCGAAGCGCGACGTCTATGTGCGAGTCAGGGATCTCGTCGATACTTCTGTCCCCATGATCGACGCCGGTCAGTCGCTTGTCGACGCGCTTAGGGCGCTCGAAAATTCCGGCGAGTCGTCGCTTCCGGTGAAGGACGCGGCCGGGAAGTTCGTCGGGATGCTCTCTCCCGCGAAGCTCCTTTCTCTCTTCATCGAAAAGGCCGATCTTTCGATACCCGTCGGGAAGGCGCCGCTTCACCAGTGCAGCCAGGTCCTCTCCGAAAACGACCGTGTCCACGACATACGCGCCGCTGCAGTTCGCAATGCGCACAACCATTTTCCCGTTGTGGACGACAAGGGTGTTCTCGTAGGTACAGTCCTAAAGCGCGCGTTTGCGGAACCGCCGCCGGCGAGGATGATTCTCGTCGACCACAACGAGACGGAGCAGGGCATCCCCGGGCTTGAAGAAATCCCCGTTGTTGAAGTCGTCGACCATCACAGGATTTCGTTTGCCGCGACGAAGGACCCCATCAAGTACACGGCGGACGTCGTGGGCTCGACTTGCACGCTCGTCGCGCGGATGTTCCGCGGCGCAGGCGAACGGCCTACGAAGGAAGTCGCGGGAGTCCTCATCGCCGGCATCGTCTCCGACACGCTCCTTTTCCAGTCGCCCACGACGACCGACGACGACCGCGCGATGTGCGCGTGGCTCGAAAAGCTCTGCGGCGAAAGCGCCGCGTCGATAATGGAAGGGCTCATGTCAGTCGCCTCTCCGCTCACGTCGATGTCCGCAGACGAAGCTGTCGCGGCCGACGCGAAGCTATATAGCGAAGCGGGCAAGAAGTTCATTCTCGCGCAGATAGAGGAGTCGCATCTCGCCGTATTCCACCGCCACATGGCGGAACTCGCCGCAGCGCTCGAAAGGGCGATGAAGGGCAACGGCCTCGACTTTGCGGCGCTTATGGTGACAGATCCCGTGCGCGGAAATTCCGAGCTTCTCTTCAAGGGCGACGAGGCTGTTCGCCGCGCGCTTCCCTACCGCCGCGCGGAGTCTGGCGTTCTCCTGATGCCTGGCGTACTCTCGCGCAAGAAACAGCTTTTGCCGGAGGTGCTGGCGGCGCTGGCGTAAGATTTAATCAGAAAGGGAAAATTGACATGAGATCATGCAAGGAAATGCGTCAGGATGCATGGAAAATTTTGACTGGTTCTAAGTGGGGATGGAAAATACTTCTTAACGGCATAGTACTGTATGCGATTCTGCTCGCCGTCATGCTCGGGCTCGAATTCATCTTCGAGGCCGCTGGTATCCAGACCTTTGCGTCGTTCAAAGAGGCGCAGCGTGAGGCACAGCGATCGGGAGTTACACTTACTATTTCTTCTGGCTATGAAGCCCTGCGGATGACATTCGCGAGCGGCTTTTCGACATTTGTCGAGTATCTTTTTCAGAGCATTGTCGTCTTCGGCCTCGTCACGACGCTTGTCAAGTGCATAAAGGGAGAGTCCGCGGGCTGGTTCGCCAGTGCCTTCGGAGGTTTCAAGCGTCCGTTCGATCTCTTGTGGCTTACTCTCCTAATAATGATCAAGGTCGTCGCCTGGGCTCTTATCTTCGCCTTTGTCGGTGGTTTTATCGGTGGTATCGTTTCGGCCGTCCTTCGGGTGTGTGGCGCGGTGACTGAAAAGCAGATGGGAGTATTACTCGGCTGCATGTGCGGCATCCCCGCCTGCATCGCCGCCATCATCGCAAGCTTCCGCTATATGCTAACATGGTATGTCAAGGTAGAGAATGTTGAGGTTGGTGCAAATGCCTGCATCAAGCGGAGCTGTGAATTGATGTACGGTCGCAAGTGGAAGCTTTTCTTCTTCTGGCTGTCCTACATCGGGTGGTACATTCTTTTGATCGCGCCTCTTGCCAGTGCATCAGGCGTTACGGGCGCTTTGTCGGCTGCAGGCGCTGGAGCAAGCGAAGACGCAACGGCAGCTGCAGCTGACGAATCGTATTCTGTCGTCATGATCGGCGCACTTGTTGTAACGATTTTGATTGGTGTATTTGTCGTTCTTTACACCGCAATCGGACAGGCAGTATTCTACCGTGACGCTAAGGCCGAAGTCGACGCAACGAAAGAAGCCGATCCGTCGGAAGGCGTGACTGCATGAGCGACGGCATCAACAGGCGGACTGTCGTCCTTGCGACGATGATGTTCCTCGAGTATATGGCCATGCCAGTGTGGTTTGTGCCAATGCTCCCCTACGTCAAGTCGCTGCAGGGTGGCGAGAACTGGACTCTTTGGTGCGGTCTCATCATGGGCATCGGCACTTTCGCGTCTCCCATCGTCGGCATGTTCGCAGACCGCCGCCTCAACGCGGAGAAGGTCCTTGCGATCTGCTACTTTGCGTCTGCGGCGCTCCTGTCGGGCGCGTTCTTCGTCACCTCGCCCGCACTCCTCTTCGTGGTGCTTCTCGCGGCGATGCTTTTCTACATGCCGACATGGGCGCTTACGGCGACGATAGCGATGGCGCATGCGAGCAAGGACGCCTTTCCTCGCATCCGCATATTCGGAACGCTTGGCTGGATTGCCTCGTGCGTGTTCTCGCTCGGGGCCGCGGCAGGCGGCTTCAAGAGCTTTGACTCGTCGCCGTGGATATTCGCTGGCGGCGCTGCCGTTGCCGTTGCCGCAGGGCTTTTCTCGTTCGCCCTCCCGAAGACGGCTCCGCAGGCGAAGGGAACGCAGATATCAGTTGGCGACGCGCTTGGGCTTAGCGCGCTCGTGCTGTTGCGCGACAAGTCGTTTCGCTCGTTTGCGATCATGCTCCTTCTCGCGATGATTCCTTTCCAGTGGTACAATGTCTACTGCGCCGCTTATCTGAAGGAATCCGGCTACCAGTATCTCACTACGACGATGAACATCGGGCAGGCGGGGGAGATATTCTTCATGCTCCTCATCCCGCTGATCTTCCGTCGCATCGGCTACAGGCGCTCCCTCGTTCTCGCGCTTGTCGTCCTCGCGCTGCGCAACATCTTCTTCGCGGTGTCTTCCGCCTATGGCTTTGCCGCGCTCGACTTCTGCGGAATCGTCGTGCACGGGCTCATCTTCGGTCTTCTCGTCGTAGGCGCCCAGATGTACGTCGACGAAGTCGCGCCGCCAGAGCTGCGCAACCAGGCGCAGGGGCTCGTGAACCTCATTCTCGCAGGCGTCGGCGTCTTCGCCTCGAACTTCATCTTCGACGCGATTCTCAAATCGTCCTCGCCTACTCCGTGGACGACTGCCTACGTTGTCGCCGTTGCGATCTCGCTCGCCACCGCCGTCTACGGACTTGCGACAGCCAAATCCTCCAAATGAGCCGGCATCAAGATTTTCTGTGGTCGTTTCCGGATGGGCGGCCGTAAAGATCAAACATTGAAAGGATGCAACATGAAGCAAATGGTACGTATTCGATTTTTGTTGGCCGCTGTTTTTGCGCCCTTGCTCGTTGCCGCATCGGCCTATGCAGCATTGCCGCTGCCGGTTCCGGTTTCGCCGCCGACATTTGAAATAGACGGGCGGGCGGTGCGTGGCGAAGTCGTCACGTGGGAGGCGGCGGGCGGACCGGTTGAACGCGCCGACGGCGTCGTCGAGCGCACGCAGTCGGGCGTTTTGCGCGACTTCCCGTCCGCACGGCTTACGCTTCGCACCCGCCAGCGCAGGGGCTCGCCCGTAGTCCGGTTCCGCTACGAGCTGGAGGCGACTGCGCCCGAAGGCTTTGCGCTTACGAAGTCGTCGGGGCGCGACAATCTCGTCTATGCATCGGTTACGCTTGCCAAAGGCGCACGGGCGACGGAGGTTCGCCTTAGCGAATACGATCCTCTTTGCCATTGCCATCGCCTTGTCGAAACGCCAGTGCCAGACTCGTATTTCTCGGAGGATCTCGCCTTTGTCGGCCCAATCGTCGTAATCGAGGCCGAGGGCCGCGCCTCGCTGCTCGCCTACGAACATGGTTCGCAGTCGACGGACCGTTTCATCGAGTTCGCGTGCACTCAGGACCGCCGGCTCGAGCTGCGGGCGGTGAAGGGGAACTACTGGCGCGGACGCCGCATTGTACCGGGGCATCCCTTCGAGACGATCTGGCTGTAGGCGGCGGAAGTGCAAGGTGGAATCGATGCGCTGTCTGCCGCCTACCGCGCCTTCCAGCTCAAAGGCGCGACTGACAATCCCGCCTCGCGTGCGCCGTGGATATTCTACAACACGTGGGCGAGCCAGGAGCGCGACTTTTTCTGGGGCGGGAGCCGCAAGTACCTCAAACTAATGAACGAGGCGCGCATCCTCGCGGACGTAGACCGCGCGGCGGAGATGGGCATCGACGTGTTCGTCGTCGACACCGGCTGGTTCGAAAAGTCCGGCGACTGGCGCGTCAGCCGCGAGCGCTTCCCCAACGGACTTGAGCCGGTAGTCGCGCGCTTGCGCGAGAAGGGGATGAAGCTCGGGCTCTGGTTCAGCCCGACAGAGGCCGCGGAGTCTAGCGATATCCACGCGCGGCATCCGGAAGCCGTCATGTCGTGGCATGGCGTCGCCGCCGCGCCCCATTCCGTCTGGGAGACGGAGCAGAGCCGCTTCCACTGCCTCGTCAGCGCGTACTGGCAGTCTGTCGCGGACGAGCTAATCCGCTGCTACCGCGACTGGGGCGTTACGTATTTCAAGTGGGATGCGATTAACCAGTACGGGTGCGACTCGCCCGACCACTTCCACGGCGATGCATCCGTCCCGGCCGAAGAACGCGCCGAATGCTACGCCTTTGAGCAGGTGCGGTACATGGCGCGGATCGTCGACCGCCTCTGCGCGGCGTGCCCCGACGCAATCGTCGACTTCGACGTGACGGAGGGGAACCGGTGCGTAGGCCTCGCGTTTCTCGCCTCGGGCAAGTATTTCGCGGTGAACAACGGGCCTTACTTCCCCGACCTCGACCATCCCTACGACTGGTCTGCCTCGAAGTACTGGAGCAATGTATTTGTCTATCCCGGTCCCGCGCGCGCACGGGTCGCGCGCACTACGCTCGACTTCGACCGCTGGATTCCATCCGTCCTCTATCTCACGCACTATCTGCCAGATGCGCCGCGCACAAGCCAGAAGATCAACCTCGCGTCTCTTGTGCTCGGGCAGAACGGCATCTGGGGCGACCTCTCCGCGCTTTCGCCGGAGGACAGGGCGTGGTTCGGGGAGGCGCTTGCGGCCTACAAGCGTGTGCGTGACGCGGTGACGTCCGCGCCACCAGTGCGCACCGGCGTGCGCGGCGGCTCGCCGGAGATTCACGAGAAAATCTCGGCGGAGGGCGCCGGTGCGCTCGCCGTGTTCGCAGCTGGTGGTGTGCACGACTATGTGACGGCGCATCGCGCTGGGCGCGTGATCTGGAAGACGGACAACGTTTCGGTTGTGCCGACGGCGGATGGCCGCGCACGGATAACGTGCCGCTTCAACGGCGCGGATGCCGCGCTTGTGTTTTTCGCGCCCAAGGAAGTTGTCCATGAAAAATAAAATCTGCTTTTTTGTCGCTGCCTTTTCATTAGCGACGGCGGAGTTTGCACAGGCGGCGGAGATGCCGTACATGAATCTGCTGAAGCCAGATATGATTTTTGTCGATGGAGCGGCGAATTCCTCCGGGCGTATCAAGGTCAAGCTTTCGCCGTGCCGCTGCCCGCGTCGAGACGTCTCGGTCTATCTATCCGGGGAAGGCGCAGTATCCAAGGTCGAACTTATCTGGAACATCGCGTTCCCGAAGGAAGCCTTGATCTACGGCGGAGACTGGGAGCGTAATTACGGGGACTCAGGATGGTTCCGAACCGGAGACTCCTCCGCCCCGCATGAAGGGTGGAAGCCGTGGTACTTCCTCGTCAACGATGGATCGCGCACGGATGGCTACGGGCTTATGGTTCAGCCGAACGCCTTTGGCGCGTGGAAGGTTGCATCGGGGAGCGTCACGCTCTCCCTCGATGTTCGCGCGGGGTCGCGTCCACTTGAGCTGAAGACCGACCAATGGGGGATGAAGATATGCACCCTTGTCGATCGGTGCGGCAAAGAAAACGAGACGCCGTTCGTGTCGGCGCAGGAGTTCTGCCGGATGATGTGCCCGAATCCGCGTTTGCCGAAGGAGCCCGTCTACGGCTACAACGACTGGTATTGCGCCTACGGCAACAACACGGCGACGAACTTCCTCGCGGACGCCGAGTTCATAGTCTCGCTCGTCAAGGACGAGAAGGTGCGCCCGTATATCGTCGTGGACGACGGCTGGCAGCGCGGCAAGCAGGGATCTGCCAAGACGACGGCAGACATGCGCTGGGCTGGCGTGAACGAGAAGTGGGGAATGGAGATGGACGAGTTCGCGCGGCGCGTCAAGGCGATGGGCGCGAAGCCTGGGCTCTGGTACCGTCCGTTCCTCCCCGACGATGGCAAAGAACTTCCCATTGATCCGACGGACCCAGCGCTCGAGAATCGCATCCGCGCCGACATGGCACGCTTTGCCGCATGGGGATTTGAACTCGTGAAGGCCGACTTCATTACCTACGACTGGAGCACGTCGTGGGGTGGAGGGCTGACCCCCATTCACCACGACATTCCGGAGTGGAGCGACAGGAGTCACACGACGGCGGAAGTAGTTAAGAAACTTTACATGACGCTTCGCGAGGCCTCCGGCGACAAAATGGTCATCATCGGCTGCAACGCATTGGACCACTTCGCCGCTGGGCTTTTCGAAATCCAGCGCACGGGCGACGACACGAGCGGGAAAGACTGGGGGAGGACGCGCAAGATGGGGCCGAACACGCTCGGCATGCGCACGATTCACCACGGCACGTTCTATGTCTTGGACGGCGACTGCTTCGGTCTTGCGAAACCGGACGCGATTCCGTGGCGGCTAAACTCGCAGTGGCTCGATCTTGTTTCGCGTTCTGGCACCGCGCTGTTCGTCTCGTGGAGGCGCGAGTTGACTACGCCGGAGATTCGCGATGCGCTGGAGACGGCGCTACGCCGCGCGGCTAAGGTACAGTCGCCAGGCGAACCGCTTGACTGGCAGAACAACCTTCGCCCCATGCGCTGGCGTTTTGGCGACGAGATTCGCACTTACAACTGGGAATGACCCCGTCGTGCGCATGGAACTTTGTTGCCGTGATTTGGTATAATATCCGCCGATGAAGAAATTCTGTGTTTTTGTCGCGTCGGGCTTCGGTCTTGGCCTCGTCGCGCCGTTTGCGCCGGGGACCTTTGGGTCGCTCCCCGGCGTCGCCCTCGCATACGCCGTCTCCGCGCTTCCACTGTGGCTCCAGATGCCCGCATGCCTCGGTTTCACGCTTCTCGCGATTCCGTTCTGCGATGTCGCGGAACGCCATTTCGGCATCAAGGACGACGGCCGCATCACGGCCGACGAATGGATGCTTTATCCGATCGCCTTCATCGGAATTCCGATTCTCGATCTTCCGTGGTGGACGATGGTCGTCTTCTTCTGCATCGTCCGCGCCGTCGACATCGTCAAGCCCTGGCCGTGCCGCGGCCTCCAGTCGATCCCCGGCGGTCGCGGCATCGTTGTCGACGATTTTTTTGCGAACCTCTATTCGCTCGCGCTCAACTGGGTCGTCTACATTCTCTTCTTCGCCAAGCTATGCACCGCGAATTGACTGGCGAAGCGCCCGGGGCGCACATAATCCGCGTAACGGATCCCTGCAGGCCTCTTGAGATCGACCTTTCGCGCCCTCTTGAGATCGAGGTCGGCTGCGGGAAGGGCCAGTTCCTGACGCGCCGCGCCGCGGAGAACCCCGACTGCGATTTCCTCGGCATCGAGCGCATGCTCGAACGCGTGCGGCTTTTCGACGGCAAGTGCCGCAGGGCGAATCTCGCGAACGCGAAGGTGCTGCGGCTTGAGGCGCTTTATACGTTCCACTATCTCCTGCCCGCGCACCACGCGCGCACCGTATACGTCTTCTTCCCCGATCCTTGGCCGAAGAAGAAGCACCATTCGCACCGGCTTTTCGGGCCGCTCTTCCGCACCGCCCTCTGGAAGCGCCTTGAAATCGGCGGCAAGCTCGAGTTCGCGACGGACCACAAGGAATATTTCGACGAAGTGTGCGAGGGCTTCGCGTCAGACCAGCGTTTCGAGCGCGTAGAGCCGATGCCGCGCCCGAAGGAAGTGTGGACCGAGTTCGAGACGATGTTCCGCGAACAGGGACTGCCAATTTATTCCGCCGCGTGGAAATCTCTTCCCGGCGAAGATGCGCCGCTCGCGCCGCTGACAATCCCGCCAGAGGCCGAGCCGCGCGAAGGAATCGTCCGCCGAACCTAACACCTCTGCTGCTCTGCGTCTTTGCGTCTCTGCGTTAAAAATTTTATCTTAAAAATATACTTCTGCAATTTCCAATGAACGCTGAAATACTAAACCGCATGGTGACGGAGGTCGGGGCGAACGCACGCCAAATCTCCGCAGTCGAAAAGCTCCTTGCCGAAGGAAACACGATTCCGTTTATCGCGCGATACCGCAAGGAAGCGCACGGAAACCTCGACGAAGTCGCGATAGGCAAGATCAAGGACCGGCTCGAATACTACACAGAGCTCGAGGCCCGCAAGGAGACGGTTCTCAAGTCGATAGACGAACAGGGCAAGCTCACCGACGAACTTCGCGCCGCAATTGCCGGATGCTTTGTCAAGTCTCGCCTCGAGGACATCTACCAGCCCTACAAGCCGAAGCGCCGCACCCGCGCGCAGGTCGCGAAGGAGAAAGGGTATGAACCGCTCGCGGATGCAATCTGGGAAGGGCGCTCGCTCGAGTGGAACAGCGCCGCACCGACGGACGAGGATCTTCAGTTCGCGCGCGACATCATCGCCGAGCGCATCGCCGACAATGCCGACGTGCGCGGTTTCGTGCGTACGGAATTCGCGCGCCGTTCCAAAGTGAAGAGCGAAGTCGCGAGCCCCGCGCCGAAAGAGCCGACGAAGTTCGAGCAGTACTACGACTTCGAGGAGCCCATCGCGACGATTCCCTCGCACCGCTATCTCGCGATTCGCCGCGGCCAGAAGGAAGGCGTCCTGTGGGTCAAGCTCGTTCTCGACGAAGATCCCGTCGTCGAGCGCATCGTGGAAATGGTGTCGGCGGTTCGCGGCGCGCGGCGAAACGAGACGTGCGACGAACAGCTTGAGCTAGCCGCTCGCGACGCCTACAGGCGGCTTCTCGCGCCGTCGTGCGAAATCGACGTGACTGTAGACAAGAAGGCAGAGGCCGACCGCGCGGCCGTCGAGGTGTTCGCGGAGAACCTGCGTCATCTTCTCCTCGCCTCGCCGCTCGGCGAAAAGGCGGTCCTTGCGATCGATCCCGGCATCCGCACCGGCTGCAAGGTCGCGATGCTCGACTCGACGGGCAAGTACCTCGGCAAGACCGTCATCTTCCCTCAGCAGAACCCGCTTGAGGCCGCGAAGGCCGTCGCGATGATCGTCGCGAAATACCATGTTGAGGCGGTCGCCGTAGGCAACGGAACGGCCGGGCGCGAGACTGAGTCGTTCGTGCGCGACACGCTGAAGAAACTTCACGCACAGCACCCCGAGATTCCGACGCCGATCGTTGTCTCCGTGAGCGAGGCGGGCGCGTCTGTCTACTCCGCGAGCGAAATCGCGCGAAAGGAATTCCCCGACCTAGACCTCACCGTGCGCGGCGCGATCTCTATCGGCCGCCGCCTGCAGGACCCTCTCGCAGAACTCGTGAAGGTCGATCCAAAGGCGATTGGCGTAGGCCAGTACCAGCACGACGTCTCGCAGCCGCTTCTCGGCGCAAAGCTCGACGAAGTCGTAGTCTCGTGCGTGAACGGAGTCGGCGTCGAGCTCAACACGGCGTCGGCGCCGCTCCTGGAGCGCGTCTCCGGAATTACGCCGACGCTCGCGAAGAACATCGTCGAATGGCGCAACGAAAACGGCAAGTTTTCCTCTCGCAACGACCTCAAGAAGGTGAAGGGGCTTGGCGACAAGGCGTTCGAGCAGTGCGCGGGCTTCCTCAGGATCCGCGGCGCGGCGAACCCGCTCGACTCGTCGGCGGTTCATCCCGAGCGCTATGCCCTTGTTGGCCTGATGGCCAGGGACGCGGGGCTTTCGGTGAGCGAACTCGTCGGCAATTCCGCCGCGGCGAAGAAGATAGACGTCAGGCGCTACATAACGAACGACGTCGGAGAGCCGACATTGAAGGACATCGTGAACGAGCTCGTGAAGCCGGGGCGCGACCCACGTGCGACATTCGAGCCGCCGAAGTTCCGCGACGACGTCACGAAGATAGAGGACGTGAAGGAGGGAATGAAGCTCGAGGGCGTCGTCACGAACGTAACGGCTTTCGGCGCGTTCGTCGACATCGGCGTCCATCAGGACGGCCTTGTCCACCTCTCGGAGCTTTCCGACAATTTCGTCTCCGATCCCGCGTCAGTCGTAAAGGCGGGCGACCGTCTTCAGGTCACCGTTATCGGCGTCGACCGCGCGAGAGGGCGAATCTCGCTTTCCGCGAAGTCGAAGCCGACGATCGGCGGTGCAGCGGCGCCAGGCGCACCGAGGGCAAAGCGCGAGCCGCGCACGTCGTTCGGTCCCTCGTCCGGCTCCGGCGGCTTTTCCTGCAACCCCTTTGCCAATCTGTGATGACACATATTTGGTATAATACACGCATCAAGGAAAGACTCAGATGCAGACAGTAACAGACTTATTTGCCGCGGCGGCTGGCAAGGCCAGCTTCATCCGCAAGATGTTCGAGAAGGGCATCGAGCTCAAGCAGCAGTTCGGCGAAGACGCCGTTTGCGACTTCTCGCTCGGCAATCCGGACGTTCCGCCGCCGGAGGCGGCGCGCGCGGTCCTTCACAAGCTCGCCGACGACGCAATTCGCCCGCTCGGCCTCGGCTATTGCCCGAATGCAGGCATCCCCGCGGTGCGCGACGCAATTGCCGCGTATCTTTCGAAGCAGCAGGGCGTTGCGCTCAGGGGCGCCGACGTGATGATGACCGTCGGCGCGGCGAGCGCGCTTGTGTGCTTCTTCAGGGCGACGATCGACAAGGGCGACGAGGTGATCGTGCCGAGCCCGTACTTCGTGGAATACGGCAACTACTGCGGACATTTCGGCGGCATCCTCAAGCCCGTTCCCACACACGAGGATTTCTCGCTTGACGTCCCCGCGATTGCCGCGGCCGTGACGCCGAAGACTCGCGCCATTATCGTCAACTCGCCCAACAACCCGACTGGCGCAATCTATTCGAAGGACGAGCTTGCATCTCTCGTCGGCGTAGTGGAGCGCGTCAACGCCGAACGCGCCGAGAAGGGCGAACGTCCTCTTTTCCTTCTTTCCGACGAGCCCTATCGCGCGTTCGCCTACGACGGTGCGGAAGTTCCCGCGATACTACCGCTGTCGAAGTTCGCGCTTGTGCTTGGAAGCTTCTCGAAGACGCTTTCGATGGCTGGCGAACGAATCGGATACATTGCCGTCAATCCAGCGCTCACCGCAGAGGACGGCGGCGCGATGATGACGACTCTTACGCTCGTAAACCGTACGCTCGGCTATGTCAACGCGCCTGTCATAGGCCAGCGCCTCGCGGCCGCAATCTGCGACACAACCGTAGACCTCGACATCTACAAGCGCCGCCACGACCTCATGGCGAAGGTGCTTGAGGACGCCGGGATCGAGTTCACGATGCCGCGCGGCGCTTTCTACTTCTTCCCGAAGGCGCCAGGAGGCGACGACGCAAAGTTCGTCGACGCACTTCTCGAGGAGAAGATACTCGCCGTCCCCGGCTCGGGCTTCGGCCGCGCCGGATACATCCGCCTGAGCTGCGCAGTGGACGAGAAGATCATCGCCCGCTCCGCTGAGGGCTTCAAACGCGCAAAGGAGAAATGCCAGAAATGATCCTCTCGCTCATCGCATCCATCGTCGTCTCGACAAACTCCGTGACGCTCACCGCCGTCTCGACGGACTGCGGACTCGACGCGCAGATCGAGTTTTTCCTTGCCGGCCCTGACTCGGACCACGACTACGAGGCTATGTTCCTCGCCGAAGACAGCGTGAAGGACATCGCCGCGGCGTTTGAGAAAGCCGGAATGCCGCTTGGCAAGCCGGCGTCGGCCAAAAGCTGCCGCTTCTGGCCGATAGGGACGAAGGTGAAGATGGAGCCGGACTTGTGGTCGCTTGTCCGCGACATGCGCGACGAGCGCAGGCAGCCGATCGTCTGGACGGGCGGGACGAGAGAGCCGGACGGCGCGCCTGTCGCCGCGACGAACATGCCGCTCGCGGTGTTCGCGCTCTACAATCTGCCCCAGTCGCTTATGCAGTTCGACGACGCTCTTGACCAAAGCGCTACATACGGGCGCTTCCAGCCCGCGGTGAAGATACCGAAGGGCGAGAAGCGCACGTTCAAGTTCACGTGGACGGGCGAGACGAACGGCGGGAAGCACGAGATGACGCCCGACTTCCCGCCCGAGATGACAGTCGGCGACGCGATCAGGCTCGCCGGCGCGCTTTCGGAGCTCGATTCGCCCGCGACGAAGGTGAACGGCTTCAAAGACGGGCAGTTCTTCTACCGCGCGTTCCTGCCGCGCGAGAGCTGGCGCGACCGCAAGGAGCGCCTGACCCAGCCATTTGAAGTCCGCTTTGCAGACGGCAGCCCCGCGCTCACGGTCATAAAGGAAGACTGGAGCGATCAGAACGCCACCGATCCGAAGCTTATCGCGGCAGAAGCGACCTTCGAATCTGTCGCGAAAGACGACAGGACGGATACCTGCTTCATCTATGCGCCAAAGTCGATGAAGCTTGCCGACGTCTATGCCGTCTGCAGGCTTCTCCCGAAGGCCGTCGTGAACTGGTACGTGTTCGGCGAATGAGGCATGGAGGGGCGCGAGACAGAACCGCTCGCCGCAAGGATGCGGCCAACGACGCTTGAAGAAGTTGTCGGGCAGGATCACATACTTGGCGAAGGCAAGCTCCTTCGCCGCGTGATCGAGGCGGATCGTCTCACGAACATAATCCTCTACGGGCCGCCGGGCTGCGGTAAGACGACGCTTGCCGAGGTCGTCGCGAAGACGACGAAGCGCAACTTCGTGCGGCTTTCCGGCGTTCTTTCGGGCGTAGCCGACATCCGCAAGATCTGCGAAAGGGCGCGTGACGAGCTCGGCGGAAGGGGGACGATACTCTTCATCGACGAGATACACCGCTTCAACAAGTCGCAGCAGGACGTCCTCCTGCCGTATGTCGAGGACGGAACTGTCGTCTTGATCGGCGCTACGACGCACAACCCGAACTTCTTCATCAACACGCCGCTTACATCGCGTTCCCTCGTCTTCGAGCTTCATGCGCTTGAGCCCGCGGCGATCGCCCGGCTCCTTGAAAGGGCGCTTGCCGACAAGGAGAAGGGGTATGGCGCGACGCCTTCCCGGCTCGACGACGATGCGCGCGACTTTCTCGCCGAAATCTGCGACGGCGACGCAAGGCACGCGCTCACCGCTCTCGAGATCGCTATGCGCTCGACGCCGAAGGGCGAAGACGGCGCTGTGCACCTTACGCTCGACGTGATACAGGAATGCGTCCAACGGCGCCAGGTCAGATACGACAAGAAGGAAGACGGCCACTACGACACGATCTCCGCGTTCATCAAGTCAATTCGCGGGAGCGATCCAGATGCCGCCGTATATTGGCTTGGGAAGATGCTGACGGCTGGCGAGGATCCGCGCTTCATAGCGCGGCGGCTCGTAATCTCCGCCAGCGAAGACATCGGCAACGCCGACCCGCGCGGGCTCTCGGTCGCGGTCGCCGCGATGCAGGCGTGCGAATTCGTCGGCATGCCCGAGTGCGCAATCAATCTTTCGCAGGCGACGACCTATCTTGCTACGGCGCCCAAGTCTAACGCGAGCTGCATGGCGATCTCCGAGGCGATGGCCGACGTGGAGGCGGGCGCGGTGCAGCCGGTTCCTGAGCATCTGAAGAACAAGCACGTAAAGGCGATTGGAAGCGCAGAGGTCACGGAATACAAGTATCCGCACAACTTTGCGAACCATTACGTCAAGCAGGCCTACCTGACCATACCGAAGAAATACTACAGGCCGTCGCAGGAAGGGTATGAGGCGACCATATCCAAGCGGTTGGCGTCGCTGCCCCGCTGAGCGCTTTTTTTTGCGCGTCATGCGCCCGCCCGGCCGGGAATTTGGTATAATTCCCGCCATGCAAAAATACAGGCTGCTCGTGATAAACCCCGGCTCGACCTCGACAAAGGTCAGCATCTTCGAGAACGAGGACTCAGTCTTCGAGAAGAGTCTCTTCCACGACTCTTCGGTGCTCCTTTCGTTTCCGCACGTGAACGATCAGGTCCCTTTCCGCAAGGGCGTGATACTCGACATGCTCTCCGCCGAGGGCGTCGCACCGTCGTCCATCGACGCGTTCGTCGGGCGCGGCGGGAGCGCCTGCACGCAGTCAGGAGGCATAACGGCGATCGACCGGAAGCTCTACGACGACACCGTCGCGGCTGTCGGCGGCTCCGAGCATCCAGCGAAGCTCGGCGTCATGCTCGCCTGGGACTTCGCGCAGGAGTACGGCAAGCCGGCCTTCACGCTCAACCCGACAAACGTTGACGAATACTGCGACTACGCCCGGCTCACGGGCATCAAGGGCGTCTACCGAGTGTCCCACTCTCACGTCCTCAACCAGAAGGCCGTCGCCGAGTTCCACGCCTCGAAGCTCGGCAGGAAGTACGAGGACTGCAACTTCATCGTCGCGCACATCGACGGCGGCATAACGGTGAGCGCGCACGAGCGCGGAAAAATGGTCGACGGAAACATGGGCGCGGACGGCGAGGGCGCGTTCACGCCGACGCGCATCGGCTCGGTTCCGGTCCTTCAGCTTCTCGACTACATCGAGGCCCATTCGGTCGAGGAGGTGCGCCTAAGGTGCTCGCGAGCGGGCGGATTCGTCGATCTCTTCGGCACATCCAACTCCGACACGATCCACTCGCTCGTGGACAGTGGAGACCGCAAGGCGACGCTCGTCTGGAATACGATGATCTACCAGATATGCAAGATGATCGGCGAGATGTCGGCTGTCCTCTGCGGCAAGGTCGACGCCATTCTCCTGACGGGCGGGCTCGTCCGGTTCCATGACATTGTCGACGGCATAAGGACGCGCTGCGGTTTCATAGCGCCGATCGCGGTCTACCCTGGCGAGATGGAGCAGGAGGCGCTCGCGATTCCCGCGCTCAAGGTTCTGCGCGGCGAACTTAAGGCCCAGGCCTACAGCGGCAGAAACGTCTGGCCAGGTTTCGGCGACATCGGACTGTAGCCGTCCTCCAAACTCCCAACTTCAAACATCAAACTTCAAACTAAACAGATGCGGCTCATAGACAGAATACGCGCCAAGGCGAGATCCTCGATCAAGCGCATTGTGCTCCCCGAGGGCGACGAACCCCGCACGATCAAGGCGGCAGAGACGGTCCGCGCCGAAGGTCTTGCAGAGCCGATTCTCCTTGCCCCCGAATCCATCGCGGCAGATGCGCCGCGCCGCGAGCGGTATGCGGAGGCGCTCTACGAGCTTCGGAAGGCGAAGGGGCTTACGGAGGAAGCGGCAGCGAAGCTCGTCTCGGATCCGATGTACTTCGGCATGATGATGGTCAAGCTCGGCGACGCAGACGGCCTTGTCTCCGGCGCGGTTCATTCGACGGGCGACATGCTTCGCCCGGCGCTCCAGATAATCAAGACCGCGCCTGGGATGAAGCTCGTTTCGTCGAGCTTCCTCATGGAGTGCCCGAACCGAGGGATGGGCGAGGACGGGCTCCTGGTCTACGCCGACTGCGTGGTTAACCCGAATCCAAACGCCGAGGAGCTCGCCAACATCGCCGTCGCCACCGCGGATACCGCGCGCAGTCTGTGCGGGATCGCGGAACCCCGGGTTGCGATGCTTTCGTTCTCGACGAAGGGGAGCGCGAACCACGCTCTCGTCGACAAGGTGCGCGAGGCGACGGAGATCGCGCATTCGCTTGCGCCCGATCTGCTTCTTGACGGCGAGCTGCAGTTCGACGCTGCGCTTGTCCCGGAGGTCGCCGCACAGAAGGCGAAGGGGAGTCCCGTCGCTGGACGCGCGAACGTCCTGGTGTTTCCCGATCTCCAGTCCGGAAACATCGGCTACAAGATCACGCAGCGCCTCGGCGGTGCCTCGTGCTTTGCCGTCCTTCAGGGGCTTGCGAAGCCGTGCAACGACCTTTCGCGCGGCTGTTCGGCCGACGACATCGTGAACACCGTCGCCGCGACCGCCGTCCAGGGCGTCCACTTGTGAGATTCCGATGACGGTTTTTGGTATAATATAAGTCAAGCAAAGCAAAAGGAGAAACTCTATGAAGAAACTTGTTGTTGTGGTTAAAGACATGAAGAAGTTCATTTTGAGTTGCCTGTGTGCTCTTGCGGCCGTTGTTCTTTCGGCCGATGAGATGGCGAAGAAGCCCGTTGCGGCGGTTTCCGTGGAGAAGCCAGCCGCTGCAGTCCCGGCGAAGGAGCCGATTCGCGTGGCGTGCGTTGGCGACAGCATCACGTATGGCCATGGCGCCTCTAATCGCGCGAAGACGAGCTATCCCGCTCAGCTCCAGACGCTCCTCGGCGACGAATGGTCCGTCGTCAATTTCGGGCACAACGCGCGCACTGCGCTCGACGACGGCAAGGAATGGAACGGGAAGGGCGGCATGGGCTACCGCAAGTCGCCCGAGTTCGCGAAGGCGCTTGCGAGCAAGCCGGATATCGTTGTCTTCATGCTTGGGACGAACGACTCGAAGCCCGTCAACTGGGACGGCAAGTCGGACGACGTCAAGCGCGACTACGCGAAGCTTGTCGACGACTTTCTCGCCCTCGACCCCAAGCCCGTCGTCGTGATTGCAGCGTCGCCGTTCGTCAAAAAGGACTCGTTCTCTATCCGCGAGAGCGTCGTTGGCGGCGAGCTCGTCCCGTGGCAGCGAGAGTTTGCGTCAAAGCGCTCGCTGCCGCTCGTCGACGCATACGCCGTGACAAAGGCGGCCGCCGACAAGTCGTACATCGGCGACGGAGTGCATCCGAACGACGCTGGATACGGCGTCATCGCCGCGGCGTTCGCCGAGAAGCTGCGCGGGCTCCGCGGCGGATTGGACGCGCGAGGCGGAGAAGCCCGGAATCTCAATGGAAAGGAACCAAAATGAAGATTGCCACACTTGCCGCGGTCATGGCGGCTGCCTCGGCCGCATTCGGAGAACTTGCCGTCAAGGACGGCGACACGCTTGCGTTCCTCGGCGACTCTATCACGCAGCAGGGGCAGGGCAGCCCCGACGGATACGTCAACCTCGTACTGCGCTCGCTCGCTCTCGAGGGTGTGTACGTCAATCCGGTGAAGGCCGGCATCAGCGGGAACAAGTCAAACGACATGCTGGCGCGGCTCGACAGGGACGTTCTCTCCCGGAAGCCGAAGGTGATGACCCTCTCGTGCGGCGTCAACGACGTGTGGCACCACGACTGGAACAAGGGCGTGTCGCTCGAGGACTACAAGAAGAACATCTCGGCGATATTCGACAAGTGCGCTGCGTCGAACTGCCAGGTCGTCGTGCTGACGGCGACCATGTTCGAGAAGCCCGAGATGGAGAAGTTCAAGCACAACGTCATGGTCGCGCCCTACAACGAATGGCTCCGCGAAGAGGCGAAGCGCCGCGGATACCCGGTCGCGGACCTCAACGCCGACATGTGGAAGGCGCATGCCGACGATCCGTCGGTGAAGCTGACGCGCGACGGCGTGCACATGCTCCCCGAGGGCAACCGCCTGATGGCACGCGGCGTCCTGCGCGCGCTCGGCATGGCGGAGGAACGCGTCGCCTCTCTCGACTGGGAGAACTGGAAGCCTGTCTGGGTCCTCTGCCGCTTCGACCTGAAGCCCGACGCAGACAAGGCCGACTACCTTGCTAAGACGAAGTCCGTCTTGGCGGCGGTCCGCACCGAGCCCGGCTGCTGCGAGTACCGGCTCCTCGGCGACGCCGAGACCGACTGGGACAAGCCACAGCGCTTCGGCGACCGCACGCTCTGGATGCTCGAGAAGTGGCTCTCTGTCGGCGAGCTCAAAGCGCACCTTGCGACGCCCCACATGAAGAAGTTCGGCCCGTCGGTCGCCCCGATGCGCACGTCGTCCTCTTTCCATGTGCTTGAGGACGTGCTGCCTTAGTCTTCCCCATCCTCGGCCTCGAATTCTGATCAAGGCGATTTTCGGGCGATTCGCCTGCTTCCCCTTAAGAGGGGATGGTGGACGCTTCGGCCAAATGATACAATGAGACCATGAAAAAGGGTCTCTTCCTTCTCGCTGCCATCGCGGCGATTGCCTTCTCTACTCTGTCCTGAAGCCGTGGATCGCCGAACATGCCCCCGGCCGCGTTCCGACGCTCCAGGCGGCATTCAGGAAATGGGCCGACGCGCAGATTGCAAACGGCGTTGCCGACAACTGGTACTACGAATGGGCGGGCTGGGGCACTCTGATGAAGCGTGACGCGTCCTTTGACTCTGCGGAACGTCTGGCCTTAGGCGCAATGAGCCGCTAATTTCCCCGGCGTTTTGCCGCGCGGCGCATGAATGTGGTATAATATACCCAGACTTTGAAAGGAACAGCTTTATGAACAATGACTTCATGGTGTTCTCAGGCACGGCGAACCTGCCGCTCGCGGAGAAGGTTGCGAACTACCTCGGACGTCCGCTCGACAAGATCGACATCAAGCACTTCCCCGACGGCGAGACGTTCTGCCAGGTGATCGACTCGGTGCGCGGGCGCGACGTGTTCGTGATCCAGTCGGGCTCGCCGGCCCCGAACGACGCATACATGGAGCTCTTCATCATCATGGACGCCCTGAAGCGCGGCTCCGCTGCGAGAATCACGGCGATTCTCCCGTACTACGGCTACGCGCGCCAGGACCGCAAGGACCAGCCGCGCGTCCCGATCACCGCTCGCCTCATCGCGAACCTCCTGCAGAAGGCGGGTGCAGACCGCGTGATCGCCATGGACCTCCACGCGAACCAGATCCAGGGCTTCTTCGACATTCCCCTCGACCACCTCAAGGCCGAGCCCGTGATCCTCAAGTACATCCGCGACCAGCACTGGGCGAGCCCCATCGTCGTAGCGCCCGACACCGGCGGGGCGAAGACGGCCTACGGCTACAGCCGCAAGCTGAAGTGCGGGCTCGCGATCGTCGCGAAGCAGCGCACGGGCGGAGACACCGTAGACGCGTTTTCCGTCGTCGGCGACGTCAAGGGCCACGACGTCATCATGATCGACGACATGACCGCGACGGGCGGCACGCTTTCCGCCGCGGCGAAGATGTGCCGCGACAACGGCGCGAAGTCGGTGCATGCGTTCGTCTCGCACTTCCCGCTTACCGAGAAGGGCGTAGAGCGGCTTATGAAGGAGGTGCAGCTCGACGAGCTCGTCGTCACCGATTCGATTCCGCTCCGCGCGGGTTTCGACCCGGCGAAGCTTCCCTTCAAGCTCACGCAGCTCTCCGTCGCTCCGCTTATCGGCGAGGCCATACGCCGCACCCACCTGAACGAATCGATTAACGACCTCTTCAACCACGAGTGAAGTTGAAGAGCTGAAAGGTTGGGCTTGAAGGTCGTAGTAGGCCTGGGAAATCCCGGTGCGCAGTATGCCAATACTCCGCATTCGGTCGGTTTCGAGGTCGTTGACCGCATCGCCGCCGAGTGCGGCGCGGTCTGGGAGGAGAAGCGGCAGTTCAAGTGCCTCATGGCGCGGGCGACCCTTGCGGGCCAGGCCGTCCTGCTTGTGAAGCCGCAGACCTACATGAACCTTTCGGGCGACTCGGTCGCGCCTGTCGTGAAGTACCACAACGCGACGGCGGCCGATCTTCTCGTGGTCCAGGACGACATCGATCTCGCGGTGGGGAAGCTCCGCATCCGCAAGGCGGGCTCATGCGGCGGACACAACGGGATACGAAACATCATAGAGCGGCTCGGCACGCAGGGGTTCGTGCGGATCAAGCTTGGCGTCGGCAAGGACAAGTCAAACGTGGTGGGACACGTGCTCGGCAAGTTTGATCCCGAGTCGCGCGCAGTCATGGACCGCGTCGTTGAGGCGGCCGCGAAGGCGGCGGCAGCCGTCGTTTCGGAGGGGCCCGACAGGGCGATGAACGCATACAACGGATTTGATGCAAAAATCCCTGTGTAGAACTGAGCGGTTTTTGGTATAATTATGTCTTAAGGAGAAGTTTGTGAACACGATTCCATATAAGACATATCTCGAAGAGAACGAGCTGCCTGAATGTTGGTACAACATGCGCGCGGACATGAAAAAGAAGCCCGCGCCGCTCCTCAACCCCGCGACTGGAGCGCCTTGCACGGCAGAGGACCTTTCGCACGTGTTCTGCGACGAACTTGTCGCGCAGGAGCTTGACGAGACAACGCCGCTTTTCAAGATACCGAAGTCGATCCGCGACTTCTACAGGATGTTCCGCCCTTCGCCGCTCGTGAGGGCGTACTTCCTCGAAGAGGCGCTTGGCACGCCGGCGAAGATATACTACAAGTTCGAGGGCAACAACACCTCCGGCTCCCACAAGCTCAACTCCGCCGTCGCGCAGGCGTACTATGCGAAGGCGCAGGGGCTCAAGGGCGTGACGACCGAGACGGGCGCGGGCCAGTGGGGAACGGCGCTTTCGATGGCGTGCGCGTTCTTCGGTCTCGACTGCCGCGTCTTCATGGTGAAGTGCTCCTACGAGCAGAAGCCGTTCCGCCGCGAGGTGATGCGCACGTACGGCGCGAGCGTCACGCCTTCGCCTTCGACGGAGACCGAAGTCGGCCGCCTCATCAACGCCGAGCATCCCGGCACGACCGGCTCGCTTGGCTGCGCGATCTCCGAGGCGGTGGAAGTGGCGGTCAAGACGCCCGGCTACCGCTATGTGCTCGGCTCGGTTCTCAACCAGGTGCTCCTTCACCAGTCGATCATCGGCCTCGAGGCGCGCGCGGCGTTCAGAAAGCTCGGCGTAAAGCCCGACGTGATCATCGGCTGCGCGGGCGGCGGCTCCAACCTCGGCGGCCTCATCGCGCCTTTCATGGGCGAGAAGCTGCGCGGCGAGGCAGACTACCGCATCGTCGCCGTCGAGCCGGCGAGCTGCCCGTCGTTTACGCGCGGCAAGTACGCCTACGACTACTGCGACACCGGGCGCATCTGCCCGCTTGCGAAGATGTACACGCTCGGCGCGGACTTCATCCCCTCGCCGAGCCACGCGGGAGGCCTAAGGTTCCACGGCATGAGCTCGACGCTCTCCGAGCTCTACGACCAGAAGCTCATGGAGGCGGTGAGCGTGAAGCAGACCGACGTGTTCGCGGCCGCACAGCAGTTCGCGCGCACCGAGGGCATACTCCCCGCGCCGGAGTCGAGCCACGCGATACGCGCCGCGATCGACGAGGCGCTCAAGTGCAAGGCCGAGGGCAGGGAGGAGACGATCCTCTTCGGGCTCACCGGCACCGGATATTTCGACATGAAGGCCTACGAGGCGTTCAACGACGGAACGTTGAGCGACTACGAGCCGACGGACGAAGACCTCGAGCGCAGCTTCGCAAAGCTGCCGAAGGTCGTGGCAAGGTAATTTAATCCCAAGGAAAAAGACTATGAAAGCGAAGCTGACGGTAACCTGCAACAACCAGACGAAGGCGTATGCGCTCCCCGAGCAGGGAGTGAAGATCGGGCGCGACCCAGGCCAGTGCCAGCTCGCGCTCCAGGATCCGGACGTCTCGTCGCTGCATGCGTTCATGTGCTGCAAGAACGGCACATGGATGCTCCAGGACCTCGGGTCCACGAACGGCACCTACGTGAACGGGAACAAGATAACGACCGTTGGGCTCAAGTCCGGCGACAGGATCAAGTTCGGCGCGAGCGTCAGCGCGAAGATCGAGATCGAGGAGCCGAAGAAGGAGATCGTCGCGCCGCCGAAGCCGGCAACTCCGCCACCGCCGCCGCAGAAGAGCGCGATCAAGGTCGACAACACGCCCCCGCCCGAGATGAGCGCCGACGACGTCGAGCTCATCAAGCTCCTGAACGAGAAGTTCGCGCTCGCGAAGGAGAACCTTTCCCAGGTCGTCATAGGCCAGATGGACGTGATCGAGCTTGTCCTGACCGCCATCTTCGCGCGCGGCCACGTTCTTCTGATGGGCGTGCCCGGCCTCGCGAAGACGCTGCTCATCTCTACGCTATCGAAGGTCCTGGACCTCCAGTTCAAGCGCGTTCAGTTCACTCCTGACCTGATGCCTTCCGACATCACGGGAACCGACGTCCTCGAGGAGGACAAGGAGTCCGGCGGCAGGAAGTTCCGCTTCGTCGAGGGCCCGGTCTTCACGAACATGCTTCTCGCCGACGAAATCAACCGTACTCCGCCGAAGACGCAGGCCGCGCTCCTCGAGGCCATGCAGGAGCACCACATCACCGTCGGCACCAAGACGTACAACCTCCCCGAGCCGTTCTTCGTCATGGCGACGCAGAACCCGATCGAGCAGGAAGGCACGTATCCTCTTCCCGAGGCGCAGATGGACCGCTTCCTCTTCAACATCATCGTCAAGTACCCGTCCGCCGCGGACGAGGAGACGATCATCCGCAACGTAACTTCGAACAGGAAGGTGAAGCTCGAGAAGGTGCTCGACGGCGAAACGGTGCAGAAGCTCCAGGAAGTCGTCAAGCGCGTTCCCGTCGCGCCGCACGTCATCCAGTACGCGGCGACGCTCGCGAGGATGTCGCGCCCGAAGGAGCCGGACGTGCCGGACTTCGTCAAGGAGCTCGTCGGCTGGGGCGCAGGCCCGCGCGCGGGCATCTCGCTCATAACCGCGGCGAAGGCGTGGGCGATTCTGCACGGCCGCCACCACTGCACGATGAAGGACGTCGAGGCGATAGCGATGCCCGTTCTCCGCCACCGCGTCATCACGACGTTCGCGGCGGAGGCCGCGGGTGTGACGTCAGACGACCTCGTCAACATGCTCCTCAAGGAACTCAAGCCCACTCTCGACCTCGAGATCTGATGGCCAAGCTCTCCCAGCCCTCCTACATGAAGTGGCTGCCGCCGAAGACGACGGCGACCATTTCGCGCTGCGAGTTCTTCGGGCGCACGATGAAGTCCGGTTTCATCTCCGGGCGCCACCGTTCGCCGAAGAAGGGCAATTCCGTCGAATTCGCGGAGCACCGCCAGTACATGCCGGGCGACGATTTGAGAACGCTCGACTGGAAGGTGCTCGGACGCAAGGATCGTCTCTACATCCGCCAGTACGAGGAAGAGACCAACCTCCGCACGACGATTCTCCTTGACTGCTCGGGGTCGATGGCCTACGGCGGCGACGCGGCGGCGGAGCTCGACGGGAAGAAGCTCACCAAGTTCGACTACGCGCGCTATCTCGCGGCCGGCATCACCTACATGTTCTCCGGCCAGCAGGACGCCGTCGGTCTCGTCACTTTCGACACGAAGATACGCGAGTACCTCCCGGCGAAGTCGTCTGCGTCGCAGACACGGCGCATACTCGAGTTCCTCGACAAGTCGAAGCCGGGCGGCGAGACCGACCCCGCGCCGGTAATCAACGACATCGCCGAGCGCATCCCGTCGCGCGGCCTCGTCGTGGTGATATCCGACCTCTTCACGCAGGACGCCGACGCGCTTGTCAAGGCGCTGCACCACTTCACGTTCCGGAAGCACGAGATCGTCGTCCTCCACGTGATGGCCGAGGAGGAGCTCACCTTCGGCTTCGACGGACACGTGCACTTCGAGAACCTCGAGGGGCCCGACGAGATGATGATCGACGCGAAGTCGATCAGGGCGAGCTACCTCGAGCAGGTCAACGCCTTTCTCAAGAAGATCGGCGACGGCGTCAGGAAGACGGGCGCGGACTACGCGCCGATGAACACGAAGATCCCGTTCGACAAGGCGCTCGTCGAGTACCTGTCGCGCAGGCGGAGCGGGGGGAGGTAGGCCATGCAGTTCATAAACATGGCGATGCTCTTCGCGCTCGCGGCCGTCGCGATACCGATCATCATCCAGATCTTCACCCGCAAGAACGCGCGGAAGATCCAGTGGGGCGCGTGGCTGTTCCTCGACAAGACGATGAAGAAGCGCAAGAGGAAGGTGCTTCTCGAGGACATCCTCCTCCTCGCGAGCCGCTGCCTCGCCGTCGGTCTTCTCGCGCTCGCGTTCGCGCGTCCGTTCGTTAGGCCCGATTCCCCGGTTCCGTGGGCCGTCACCATGCCCGTGATGCTCCTCTCGATAGTGGCGATCGGCATCTCCTTCGCGCTCTGGCGCTATCCGAAGCACCGGCTCATCATGATGGCGCTCGGCATCCTGCTCTTCGTCCTCTCCATCGCGACAATCGTGTTCGAGCGCCAGCTCAACCTCAAGCGCTTCGGCCTCGGAGCGACAAAGGACGTCGTCCTCATAATCGACGGCTCTGCGTCGATGTCGATCGTCAACGACGGGAAGACCAACTTCGAGCGCGCTGTCGAGGAGGCGAAGAAGTACGTCGAGAACGCGCCTCGCAACACGTCTTTCGCAGTGATCATCGGCGGCCCCGTGCCTCAGGTGATGAACCCGGTGCCGATCGCCGACAAGCGCGTGATACTCTCGACGCTCGACCGCCTCTACATCGCGAACGGCACGATGCAGATAGCGGGCAACCTGACCGCGGCGGCCGTGACGCTTGCGCAGGGCCACAACGCCGTCAAGCAGATCGTGATAGTCGGCGACGGCCAGACGGTCGGCTGGCAGCTCGAGGACAAGGAGCGCTGGAAGACGATCGGGCGCGTGTTCTCCTCCCTCAAGACCCAGCCGATCGTGACATGGCGCACGCTCCCGCTTCCGACGTCGATAAGGAACCTTGCCGTCGGGTCGGTCCGCCCGTCGCGCGACATCGTGGGCACAGACCGCGACGTGAACCTTCAGGTGACTGTCGTGAACGCCGGCACCGAGGCGGTCACGCCGAAGAACGTGTCCCTCACCGTCGAGGGCGAGGTCAAGAAGGCGCACGACCTTCGCCAGCTCGAACCGGGCGAGGAGCAGACGTTCACCTTCACCCACCGGTTCGCGAAGGCGGGCGGGGCGATAGTCTCGGCGAAGGTTGAGTCGGGCGACGATCTGCCAGCGGACGACGTCTACAAGTACGCGATGCCCGTCCTCGACAGCCTGCGCGTCCTTCTCGTCGACGGCAACGCGGGCGCGCCGCTGATGAAGCGCTCCGCGACCTTTACCGGCCTTGCGCTCAGGCCAGAGATGGCGGCGCTCACAGGCGAGTCGCAGACGAGGGAGTTCCTCCTTGAGACCGTCGTTGAGGACGTCACGACCGCAGGCCAGCGGCGCAACTTCGGCGGCTTCTCGGCTGTTATACTTGCGGGCGTGCGGCGCCTTTCCGGCGAGACCAGAGACGCGCTCGCGCGGTTCGTCTCGGTGGGAGGCGGGCTTCTCGTCATGCCTGCGCCCGGGCTCGACGGAAAGTTCTTCGACGAGTGGACGGCCGACGGACGCAAGGTGATGCCGGCTCCGTTCGGCGCCTGGCGCAGGAACGAGTCTGCGCTTGACCCGAACGCCTTCCGCGAGATGTTCCTGCGCTTCCGCACGGGCACCGACCTCGGCACGGCGACGCCAGAGCGCATCGTCGAGTTCAGCGAGGGCTGGTCGTCCAACGCGGTCGTGACGGCGAAGCTGGCCGACGGCACGCCGTTCGTCGTGGCGCATACTCTGGGGCGCGGCATGGTCGTCGAGACGGCGGCCCTCTTCGACACGGCGTCTGGCCTCGTCTCGAAGCGCGGGTTCGTGCCGATGGTGCATGAGCTCGTCTATTCGCTCGCGCGACCCGCGTCCGTCTCGCTCGACGTCCGTCCGGCCGAGGGGCTGACGCTTCTCGTCGCAAGCGGGGCCTCGGGCGCCGAAATAGCCGGAGAACAGGGCCTCATGGGATACTATTTCCCAAAGCTCGGCTGCCTCGGCAAGCCGGTCACGCGCATGGAGAGCAAGATCGCCTTCAACTGGGGCGGGGGAGGCCCGCTGCCGGACTTCCCGGGGGACAACTGGTCGGCGCGCTGGCGCGGCGTCATCAGAGTGCCCGAGAGCGGCAGCTACAAAATCTGGTGGGACGTGGACGACCGCTTCTGGCTGAAGATCGGAGGCAAGGAGGTCGGCAACAAGACGTACGTCAGGTTTGAGAAGGACAAGCCATACGCCTTCGAGGGGAAGTTCGAGGAAGACGGCGGCGGCGCCTATGTCACGCTCAAATGGCAGAAGCCGGACGGCAAGCGCGAGGAGCAGATACCGGCTTCTGTATTCTCCATGAGCGCGGCCGGCGTCGAGGGCGCTGGCGATATCGTGGAGATGACGGATCCGCACGGCGAGACGTTCTACGCCGAGATGTTCCAGGGCGCCGAAGGCCTTTTCCTCAGGATTACTCGAAGCGTCATCCCCGGCGTCTACGCCGTCAACGCGGTCCCCGAAACGCTCAGGGACTCTTGCCGCGGTGTGATGGACCAGGAAGGGCGCATACGGTTCACGGTTTCGTCGGGCGTCGAGGAGTCGACCATGACGGCGATCACGCAGAACGAACTCTCGGATCTCTGCAACTACGTCCAGATATCCCAGGCGATAAAGGATGAGGACGTCATAAAGGCCATAGGAGGGCAGAGCTTCGGCAAGGAGGTGTGGCGCATCCTCGCGTTCGTGGCGTTCCTCTTCCTCGTCACTGAGCCCGCGATCGCGCGCTGGATAGCGATCAACCGCCGCACGGGCGACATCATCGACACGGAGGGTTCATGGATCAGAACGTAATACGCACCGACCTGCTTCCCGAGTCGATGGCTCTTTGGATAATCGCGCTCCTCGCCCTTATGGGGGTCGCGGCGTGGGTGGCGTGCCACTGGGCGGTGAAGCGCTATGCGGCGAACAGGCTGAACGTCTGGTACAGGGCTCTTCTCAGCGTGCCGCTCGGCACCATCGCGTGCTGGCTCGTACTGCAGACCCTCGCGCGCATGATGTTCCTCGCGACGCCGTGGTCGCTGTTTCTCGCGTCCGTAATGGGCGCCGTGTCCGTCGAGGCCGTCAGCGCGTTCTACGGCCACGAATGCGCGCGCGTCCCGCCGAAGACGGCGAAGATCCTTGTCGCGTGCCGCATGGCCGCGGTGATATTCACGCTTCTCGTCCTGATGCAGCCCGTCATAATAGGCGAGCGCGAGCGCACGGTAAAGGAGCGGGTTCTTGTTCTCGTCGACGACTCGGCGTCCATGCACTTCAGGGATACGCTGATGACGCCCGACGAGAAGAAGGATCTCGCCGCCGCGCTCAAGCTCGAGAAGCTCCCCGATGACGGCATGACGCGCGCGGAGATGGTCCGCATGCTGATAGCGGCAGGAGGAGACGACAGCTTCCTGAAGCGCACCGCCCGAAAGTACGAGGTGGACGTGTTCAGGTTCGGCAACGGCCTTCAGCGCGACGAGTCGATTGCCCAGGAGAAGCCCGTTGACGCGAAGGAGGAGATGTTCCGTTCGGTGACCGACGTCACAAAGGCCCTCGAGCTCGCCTTGAGGGAGGTGCCGGCGGAGGAGATAACCTCCATCATCATGTTCACCGACGGCATACACAACGGCGACGCCGGAGTCGAGTCGATCTCCCGCAAGCTCGGCGGCTACGGAATCCAGGTCTCGACCGTGCTTGTCGGAGGCAGCGTAAAGCCGTTCGACCTCGCCGTCGCGTCGGCCGACTCGCCGGAGTCCGTCTTCCTCGGAGACAAGGTTCGCTTCACCGTGCGCGTCTCGGCGACGCGCGCCAACGGACGCAAGGCGAAGATACACTTCTCCGACGACAACGGCGAGCTCGACGTCAAGGAATTCACCGTCGAGGGCGACGACTGGTCGAAGGAGTTCAAGTTCACCGATATCCCGAAGGACCAGGGCGTCTACGGCTACAACTTCACCGTGACCCACGTCGAAGGGGAGCTCTTCGACGACAACAACGAGCGCAGGCTCGAGGTCGCGGTTTCCGACGACCGCATGAACGTTCTGCTCGTGGACGGCCGCCCTCGCTGGGAGTACCGGTATCTGCGCAACCTCTTCTACGGCCGCGACAAGTCGGTGCATCTGCAGGACTGGCTCGTCCACCCCGACTCGATCGCCGGCATCCAGCCGAAGCTCCTCGAATTCGCGAGCGCGTCGCGCCCGTTCGGCCAGTCTGAGGCGGGCGGTTGGCCCATACAGGACAACGACTGGCGGCAGTTCGACGTCATCATCATCGGCGACATAGGCGAGGACGTTCTGACGGAGGACGTCATCGAGCAGCTAAGGTACAACGTCGAGGACCGCGGTGCGCTTCTCGTCCTCATCTCGGGCTCCGAGTACATGCCTTACTCGATTACGAACCAGAAGCTGCGCGACCTCATGCCGATCGAGTACGAGCCGTCAGCGCAGAGCCGCCGTGTCGCTCCTGAGGACGCGTTCGTCTTCCAGCTCGCGGCAGCTGGCCGCGGCCATCCTGTTATGAACCAGAGCTCGTCCTCCTCCGAGAACGAGGACATCTGGGCCGACATACCCGACTTCCACTGGCGACTTCCGATTTCCGGCGTGAAGTCGGGCGCCGACATCCTCGCGTATGCGAAGCCGAAGAAGTCTTCGGGAGCCGATGACGCCGGCGCCATAGCGGAGTCCGTCGCGGCAACTATCGAGGAAAACCCCGAAGCCGCGCTGAAGCGGCTTGAGGACATGCGCGGCGAGCAGGGGCGCAACGCACTCGTCGTGGCGGGCGCGAAGGGCAAGGGCAAGGTGCTGATGCTGACGACCGACTCGATGTGGCGCCTCCGCTCCAAGACCGGCGACCAGCTGCACCACCGCTTCTGGGGGCAGATCATGCGCTGGGGCGCGGGCGAGAAGCTCAGGTGCGGCAACATGTACGTGCGCCTCGGCACCGACCAGCTGAGGTACGGCGCGGGCGAGACGGTGAAGGTCCTCGCCAGGTTCCTCGACGAGAAGCACAACGGTATCGACGGCCTCGATCCCCGCTTTATGGTCCGCGCGCCGAACATGGGCGCGAGAGTGTCTGTGTTCGATGCAAAGAAGCGCCCCGACTCCAACGGCCTCTACGAGGTGGAGATACACGGCTGCACGGCCCCAGGCCTGTACGAGGTGAGCCTCGACTGCCCCAAGGCGCAGGAGCTCCTCGGCCGCCGCTATCCGGCGGACAAGCTGAAGACGAGCTTTGTTGTCGTCACAACCAAGCAGCCAGCCGAGAAGGTCGACATCGCGTCGACGCGCAACCACGTCGAGCGCGTCGCCTTGGCGACAGGCGGCAAGGTCCTGAAGCCGTCCGAGTATATCGCGCTCGCCAGCGATTTCGGCGGCGGCTCGAGACGCATCTCCGACCGCGTCGAGTTCCACCTCTGGTGCCTTCCTCCGCTGTTCCTCATCATCATCGGGCTGCTTACCGCGGAATGGATACTCCGGAAGCGCGCTTCGCTTGCATAATGCCATGAAATACAAGAACATACCGCCACAGATAGCCGCCAAGCTCAACGAGAGCGTGGGTCGGGTTCGCCGCATTCTCCTCGTGCGCGGCACATGCGCCACGCTCGCCGTCTTCGTCGCATCGGTCCTCTCCATAATGGCGATCGACGCGATGGTGACGATCTATGTCTCGTGGGTCAGATGGCTCCTCTGGGCCTGTTGCGTCGCGGCGACCGCCGCGGTTGCGTGGTTTGCGCTGATAAAGCCGCTCCGCCGCAAGTTCACGGCTGCCGAGATCGCGGCGCTCATCGAACGCAACCATCCCGAACTCGAGGAGCGTCTTTCCACCGTCGTCGAGCTCGCGCAGGCTGGCGACCTGTCGTCGTCCTCCCGTCTCATGGAGGAGATTACGAAGGACGCCGTCAAGGACGTGCAGACGGTTTCGCCCAAGAAGGAGTTCACGGGAAGGACCGTGAAGCCGAGGTTTATCGCCGCCGCGATCGCCGTAGGCATACTCCTCCTCCTGTTCGCGGCGTTTCCAGACGCCACGCTCAGGCTTGCGACGCGCGCACTCGTTCCGTCCGCCGAGGTTGACAACATCTACGCCTCTTCGCTCAAGGTGTCGCCCGGCGACAAGGTCATACTCGAGGGCACTCCCCTCGCTCTCTCTCTCGCCGTCAGCGAAGGCTTTCCGTCTAGGGCGTTCGTCAGGACGCGTCAGGACGGCAGGAGCGAGGCCGTGGAGCGGATGGTCAGGGTTTCTGAAGAGGGCGCTGAAGGCCCCGTGATATATTCGTTCTCCTATCCGCGCGTGACGAAGAGCTTCAACTACAGGATAAGCTGCGGAAGCGCCCTGACGCGCGCGTACAGGGTAGAGGTTGTTCCCGAGCCGAGGTATTCCGAGAGGATGGTCGAGGTGCGTCACCCCGAGTACACCGGCCGCGAACCAGAGCGCTACACGAACACGGCCGCGATAGTCGGCCTCGAGGGGTCTAAGGTCACGGTTTCCGTCAAGCCGTCGCGTCCCGACGTCGAGGGCTCGATTACGCTCCCCGGCGACGTTGTGGTTTCTGGATCCGAGTCGGACGGCCGACTCTCGTTCTCGTTCAACCTCGAGAAGGGCGGCGAAGGCGGCTGGAGCTCGCAGGTGTGGGATTCCTACGGCTTCACGAACCAGATGGAGACGTCCTCCATAACGATTGTCAAGGACATGCCGCCCGAGGCGAAGCTCGTGTCGCCGGAGAAGATGGATCTCAAGCTCCCGGTGAACGGCAGCCTTCCGCTCGAGTACTCCATAAAGGACGACTTCGGCCTTTCGCGCACCACGCTTGAGGTCTGCATAGGCGCTGGCGCGTGGGAGGAGTACAGGCAGCTCGAGCCGGAGAAGTCCGGCGACGTCACGTGGGGCGGTTCGCACGTGGTCCACTTCGTCTCCGGCGGCTTCAACAACGCGGCCGTTGTGCGCTTCCGCATCAAGGCCGAAGACAATCTCCCTGCCGATCTCGGTGGCCCCGGCCGGGCCTATACTCCCGAGGTAATGGTCAACCTCGTGGGCAGCAAGGATGCGAAGTCGTTCGGCCGGCAGTCGCTTAACGCGCAGATCGACGGCGCCAAGAAGGACATACAGAACATCGTCGACCACCTCAAGACGGCCAAGAAGAACTTCGAGGGATCGAGGGGATCGTATGCGAACGCCGAGAACAATACCTGGCAGCGTTCCGAGGCGGTCAAGTCCAGCGAAAGGGCTCGGTCGGCAATGCAGAACGCCGAAGCTCTTCTCTCCGACTTCATCGACGGCCTTCTCGACAGCCGTCTCGACACGGGGGCCGAGATGTTCAGGCCTATCCTCGACAAGCACGTGACTCCAATCCGCCAGGGTTCGGAGGATGTGTTCCTCATGTCCCGCTGGAATGAGAAGAGCGATGCATGCAAGACGCTCGCTAAGGACACCGATACGGCCATCAAGGCTTTCGAGGAGGCGAAGCGCAAGTTCGACCTTCTGACCAGGGCTGCCGAGGAGCTGCAGAAGATGCAGGATCTCGTGGAGCGCGAAAAGGCGCTTGCCGAGCTTGCCGAGAAGGGCGAAATCGACGCAAAGACGCTCGAGGAGGAGGAGAAGAAGCTTCTTGAGGAGGTCAAGGATGCCATAAAGGACGACCTCGAGAAGAACCTCGACAAGCAGATCGAAAAGGCGAAGGAACTCGAAGAGAAGGGCAAGGACCTCGCCAAACGCCAGGAAGAGATCGAGAAGAAGGCCGAAGAAGCGGCAAAGAACGGCGACGATGCCGGGAAGAAGGCGGCTGCAGACGAGGAGAAGAAGCTTGCCAAGGACATCTCAGACCTCGCTCGCGAAACCGACAAACTGACAAAGGAGATCGAGCAGCAGACCGGTTCGCAGGAGATGGACGAAAACAGGACATCGGAGGGTGCGGAGAAAGCGACCGAGATGGCGGAGAAGGCCTCTGAATCCGCGAACGACGCAGCGGAGAAGATGAAGAACGGCGACATGGATGGAGCCAAGAGCGACATGCAGAATGTCAAGGATGCTCTTTCGGAGGCGCAGCAACAACTGAACAACGCCCAGCAGAAGATGGGTTCCAAGAACGACGAGTTCGAGCAAAACGCCAACAGCCTCGGCGACATGGTCAAGGCGATGGAGGAGGCCCTTGATGCCGCCAAATCCGCCGCTGAAGCCCAGGAGCGCCAAGGCGAGCAGTCTCAGGGACAGGAAGGCGAGTGGACACAAGGTCAGGATGGCGAACGTCAGGATGGCGAGCGTCAGGATGGCGAGCAGTCTCAGGGGCAGGAAGGCAGCCAGCAGCAAGGTGATCAACAGCAGGGTCAGCAGCAGGGCGAAAAGCAACAAGGTCAGCAGCAGGGTCAGCAGCAGGGCGAAAAGCAACAAGGTCAGCAGCAAGGTCAGCAACAGGGCGAAAAGCAGCAGGGCGACCAGCAGCAAGGCCAGCAACAGGGCGAAAAGCAGCAGGGCGACCAGCAGCAAGGTGATCAACAGCAGGGCGAAAAGCAGCAAGGTGATCAACAGCAGGGCCAGCAGCAGCAGGGCCAGCAGCAGCAGGGCCAGCAGCAACAGCAGCAGGGTCAGCAACAGCAGCAGGGCCAGCAGCAACAGCAGCAGGGTCAGCAACAGCAGCAGGGTCAGCAACAGCAGCAGGGTCAGCAACAGCAGCAGGGTCAGCAACAGCAGCAGGGCCAGCAACAGCAGCAAGGTCAGCAACAGCAGCAGGGTCAGCAACAACAGCAGGGCCAGCAACAGCAGCAAGGACCAATGCAGCAGGCCGCGCAGAAGGCGAACGAGGCTTCGCAGAAGATGCAGGAGCAAACTAACCGCCAGGCATCGCAGAACAATATGCCAATGGAGCAGTTCGACAGCGAATCTTCCGACAGCGAGTCGTCCTCCGAGAGCAGCGAGAATATGGAAGGCGGGAAGTCGAGCAGTAATGCCAAACACTCCCAGCACCAGCAGAAGAAGTCGTCAAAGAAGAAAAAGAAGCCCGCTCAAAGGATCCAGCCCGACGACGAGGGTGATGACGACGACTGGTTCAAGATGAAGAGCGAATCTGGAACTGGCGCAGAGGTTGATTCCCTTGACGATGTCCCGCCCGAATACCGCGGGCTAGTACGTGAATATTTCAAGTCGTTGAATGAAGGAGACAAAAAATGAGTAAAAAACTTGTTGCAGGATTTGCCGTTCTGTGCGCTGGCGTGTTTGCGCTTTCGGCGAATGCGGCAAAGGAGCCCGACAGGATTGATCTCGCAATCGAGCGCGGGCTTGAATACCTTCTTGCCGTACAGAAGGATTCCGGCGCATACCCCGGCCAGCAGGGAGATACAGTTGCGATTCCGGCTCTTGCCGCGATGGCGTGTCTTGCGACGGGACATGTTCCAGGTGATGCGAAATACGGAAAGCTGATAGAGCGTTCCCTCGACTATGTCCTTGCCAACCACGACGAGACCGGGTATTTCGGCGCTATCGGCAACGGCAAGATGTACGCCCATTCGATCGCGACGCTCCTTCTGACGGAGGTGTCCGGCATGGTGTCGAAGGAGCGGCAGGCGCAGATAGACGAAATCCTGCCGAAGGCCATAAAGGTCATCCTCGACGCCCAGAACATAAAGAAAAGCCAGTACAACGACGGCGGCTGGCGCTATACGCCCGATACGACGGATTCCGACACAAGCTGCTCGGGCTGGGCGCTTATGGCGCTCAGGTCCGCAAGATTGAACGGGGCACAAGTGCCGAAGAGCGCTATTGAGCGCGCCGTCAGATATATGCACCGTCACCACCACAAGGAAAAGGGCTGCTTTGGCTACCAGAACACCGACGGGTCTGCCGTGACGCTCTCGGGTGCAGGAATCCTCTGCCTCGAGCTCTGCGGCAAACACGAGGACCCCGACTCGCTCAGCGCGGCGAAATACCTAATGTCTGTGTACCGCGAGAAACTCCCGAACGAGGGATATGCCTACTACGGGTTATACTACGCTTCGCAGGGCCTTTTTCAGATAGGCGGGGAGAATTGGAAAGAGTTTTCCGAGTGGATGTACGACACTTACCTTCCTCGGCAGCGTCCGACGGGCGCATGGCCAGAGCACGGCAACGAGCGCACCGAGCCGTATGCGACGGCGATGACCATCCTCGCGTTCGCGGTTCCTTTCCGCCAGCTTCCTGTGTACCAGAGAGACGAGACGGTCGACGAATGATGCCGAAGGGGAAGTTCATAACCTTCGAGGGCGGCGAGGGCTGCGGAAAGTCCACGCAGGTGCAGCGGCTGAAGGCCGCGCTTGAACGGAAGGGCATCTCGGTCCTCCTCACGCGCGAGCCCGGCGGAACGCGCCTCGCCGAGCAGATCCGCTCGCTTCTGAAGGATGAAACCGAAGACCCGCCGTGCGACAGGGCCGAGCTTCTTCTTTTCCTCGCCGCGCGCGCACAGCTCGTGAAGAATGTCATACGTCCGGCGCTTGCCGCCGGAACATGGGTCGTCTCCGACAGGTTCAGCGATTCGACGATCGCCTACCAGGGGTATGGACGTGGTCTTCCGCTCGGCATCGTGCGCGAGGCGAACGACTTTGCGTGCGACGGGCTGAAGCCGGACCTTACACTCCTGCTTGACGTCGACCCGGAGACGGCGCGCGAGCGGATGCGCGGGCGCGAGAAGTCGACGAACACTACGGCGGATCGCATAGAGCGCGCGGGAGACGATTTTCATGCGCGGCTTCGAAAGGGCTTCCTCGAGCTTGCCGCGGCAGAACCCTCGCGCATAGCGACGATAGACGCGTCGGGGACCGAAGACGATGTCTGGGAGAGAGTATGGAAGTCGACGACGCGTATTCTCTGATATCGCGCGCCATCGACAGCGGGCATGCGGCGCACGGATATCTCGTCTGCGGCGATCTGCGCGGCCAATGCGACGCGCTGACCGAAATGATTCTGCGAAAGCTGTTCCCGAACGAGCCCGCGCAGGTCGAGTCAAGGTGCCATCCCGACATCGCCTGGCTGGAGCCCGAGGGGAAGTCGCGCACGATACACGTAAAGTCGATGCGAGAGCGAATCGTCGAGCCGATGGCCTCGACGGCGTTCTCGGGAGGATGGAAGGCCGGCGTCATAGTGGGCGCAGACAGGATGGAACTGGCTGCGGCCAATTCGTTTCTGAAGACGCTCGAGGAGCCTCCGCCTAAGACGATGTTCCTTCTTCTCACCGACCAGCCCGATGCGGTGCTGTCGACGATCGTATCGCGTTCGCAGAGGATTGACCTCCCTCTTTCCGAAGGACTTCTCGATGACGATGCGTACGACGCAGTCGAGGAGGTGCTCTCGTCGCGCGGGGTTTCAGGCGTCTTCGAGAAGGCGCAGGCGGGCAGACGCCTCGCCGAGATTCTTTCGGAAGTCAAGGACGAGGCCGAGGATGAGGATGTCGCGATGGCGCGGAAGGCGTTCTACAGGACCGTCATGAAGTTCGTCCGCGGCTGGATGGTGAAGGGCGAACTTCCGCGGCACCAGGCGTTCAGGAACGTCTCCGCCGTAGAAGACGCGTTTCTCCAGAGCGAGCGGTATCTTTCCGACGACGCGGTGCTTTGCAATCTTGCCGACCGGCTCGTCTGGCCCGCCTGAAAGGAACTGCGGAATGAAGCTCTCCCTTTCCACGAACTGGTGCAACCGCAGGATTGACGACGGGCGGGAGATCGCCGAGAAGGCGCTTGAGCTCGGCTTCGAGGAGCTTGAGCTCGGGTTCCACACGACGGCGCGTCAGGTCGCCGGCTTCAAGGCGATGCTTGGGCATATTCCCGTGGGGAGCGTCCACGCGTTCTGCCCTGTTCCGCTTTCGGCGCCGCAAGGATATCCCGAGCTATACCAGCTTGCGACGCTCGACGAGGAAGGCCGCAGAATGGCCGTTCTACAGGTGACGAGGAACATCGACTTTGCCGCCGAGATGGGTGCGGACACCGTTGTCCTCCACGCGGGACGTGTTGCGTTTGACCGTGTGTTCGACCGCATCGACTCTGGGACTCTCCGCGACGTCCTCAGGGCGAACAAGGGCGACGTCAAGTCGGCGCCGTACGTGAAGCTGCTTGCGCGCGCCTCGAAACGCCGCGTAAAGCGAGGCGAGAAGCTGCTCGACGTCTTCCTTAAGACGCTTTCCGACCTTGCGCCGCGCCTCGTGGAGAAGGGCGTCACGCTCGCGCTCGAGAACCTGCCGTACTACGAGGGCTTCCCCGCGGAATGGGAGCTCCCCAGGATCGTCAGCGAGTTCAGGGGTGCGCCGATCCGCGGCTGGTTCGACACTGGCCATGACCGCGTCCGCGAGATGCACGGCTGGCGCGGCGAGGTGAAAGTCTCCGATTTCGGCGAATACGCTAAAAGCTTTTTCGCAGGCATGCACCTCAACGACGTCGTCGACTTCAACGACGATCATTTCGCGCCTGGCGACGGCAAGGTCGACTTCGCGGCGCTTGCCGATTTCGCGAGGAATGTCAGCCACGTCGTCTTCGAGCCGTCGCAGGCCGTAGACGAGGACTCGCTGCGCCGCTCTGTCGCGCACGTCCGCTCATTGTGGGGGGAGTGATGTACAGGAAGGTCCATTTCACCGGCATAGGAGGCGTCGGAATGGCCGCGCTCGCCGTGCTGCTGAAAAACAGGGGCTGCGACGTCTCCGGATGCGACATTTCGCGCAGCGCCCGCACGGACTGGCTCGAGTCCCTCGGCGTGCACGTCGACATCGGGCATTCCCCCGCCCATGTCGCAGATGCCGACGAGGTTATAGCCACTCCCGCCGTCTCCCGCGGCAACCCCGAGCTCTCCGCCGCGAAGGGGCGCGTCAGGATGCGCGGCGAGGTCCTTGCCGAGATCGTGAACGCCGCAGACGACTCGATAGCGGTGTGCGGCAGCCACGGCAAGACCACTACGGCGACGTTCGTCGCGAAGCTGCTTCTCGCGCTCGGCGAGGAAGTGGAATGGGCCATCGGCGGCGAGACGGGCGATTTCCCGGTGGCAGGCGGAAAGGGCGTTCTCGTAGTCGAGGCGGACGAGTCCGACGGCACGCTTGCGCTATACCGCGCCAGGACTCTCGTCGTCACCAACTGCGACTACGACCATCCCGACCGATTCAGGACGAGAGACGAATACGTAGCCTGCTTCGACGCGGCGCGTCGCCAGTCATCCGACGTCGTGGAAGGGGAAGGCCTTTCCCCCCTCGCGTTCCTCGAGGGGATTCCCGCCTTCGCGGCGCTTGCGCCTCACAACAGGAAGAACGCCCGTGCGGCCGTCGAGGTCGCTCTGCGGCGCGGGCACTCGCCCGAGGCCATCGCCGCCGCGCTTCCGGAGGCGGTCGCTTCGCTCCCTGACCGGCGTTTCCAGCGCATCGCGGACGGCGTATACACCGACTACGCCCACCACCCCGCGGAAATGGCGTGCGCCGTGTCGATGGCGCGGCAGATATGCCGCGGAACGCTCCGCGTCCTCTTCCAGCCGCACCGCCATTCGCGCACCAAGGCTCTTCTCGCAGACTTTCCCGCGTCGCTCTCGCTCGCGGACGAAGTCGTCCTGTGCCCGGTGTACGCAGCGTTCGAGCCTCCGGTCGAGGGCGGAGACATCGCAGACCTGTACAAGGCGACGCGCGACGCAGGAGTGCGCGTCATGCTCGCGCGAAGCTGCGCCGAGGCATGGGAGCATGCGCGCAATTCCACGTCAAAGGGAGACGTCACCCTTCTTCTCGGAGCGGGCGACATAATCGCGCTCGCCGCAAGGGTGAAGGCCGACATGTCGCCTGGAGCGGCTTTCCCCGTGAGAAGGATCCTGATCGGGCAGGGCAGCAATACGTGGAAGAGCGATCTCAACCTGAGCGTGGAATACGCCACGACCTCAGGTCCCGCAGGCGCGAGCGGCGCGTCGCTTGTCGCTGCACGTCCGTCGCTCTGCCCGTGGATGGCCGGCATCCCCGGCACGATCGGCGGGTGGGTGAAGATGAACGCCGGGGCGTTCGGCCATTCCATCTCCGAGGTCGTGGAGTCCGTCAAGGTCGACGGAAGGTGGATTCCCGCGGAGGACTGCGGCTTCGGATACCGCACGAGCTCGATCGGCGGCGAGATCGAGGACGTGAAGTGGCGCGACTCTGTCTGCGAAGAAGGGTCGCCGGCCGATTTTCTCGCGCGCCGCAGGAAGTTTCCCTCCGGCACCAAGGGGAGCGTGTTCAAGAACCCGAAAGGCGATTTCGCAGGGCGGCTTCTCGAAGAGGCAGGAGCGAAGGGGCTCCGTGTTGGCGGTGCCTATGTCTGGGATGGACACGCGAATGTCATCGTGTCAGGACCAGACGCGACACCAAGCGACTTCCTTGCGCTTGCGCGGCTTATGCGCGAAAAGGTGTGGTTCCGTTTTGGAATACGCCTTGAGCCGGAGGTTCGGGGACTTGTCTTTGACGATCGGACGCGACCTGAGGCTACCTCGAGGACGGTCTGAGGTCGGCGAGCTTCACCGACGCCTCGAACTGCGATAAAGACGTCGTCGTTATTCCGATTCCCTCGCGCTTCGCGGCCTCGATCATGTCGTCGGGCGGCTGGCGGTCGTGGCAGAGGACGATGCCCTCGATTCCGGCGAGCGTGCAGACGGCGATCGCGTTGAGATGGTTCTGTATCGTGATGAGGACGGATTCGTCGCCGCAGTGCCCCATGACGTCCGAGAGGAGATCTGACGTGTATGCTGCGGCGATCTCGCCGTCCGTGTTCTCCACGACGGTCTTCCCGCCGAGCCGTTCAGCAATTTCAGCGAATTTCATGGTCGTAATTATACCATATTTCTGCGGCGGCCCGCGAATTGCCGTTCGAGGAGGCGCAAAATACCCTTTTAGGGTGATTGCATATTTTCGGAATATATGGGATAATATGTACATACAAACTCAAGGAGACTTTCGACGATGGCGGCACTAGACTGGATCATGATTCTTGCGTATTTCGGCGTTCTCGGCGGTGTTGTGTGGTGGAGCATGAGACGCAACAAGATCGAATCGGAGAAGGATCTCTTCCTTGGAGGCAGATCTGTCGGCTGGCTCGCCATCGGCGCGTCGATATTCGCGGCGAACATCGGCTCGGAGCACTTGATCGGCCTCGCGGGCTCCGGCGCGGTCGCGGGTCTTTCGCAGTCCCACTGGGAGTTCCATGCGTGGGTGCTCGTCATGATGAGCTGGGTGTTCCTGCCGTTCTACTACAACTCTGGCGTGTCGACCATGCCGGAGTTCCTTGAGCGGCGCTTCGGCGCGAGGGCGAGGTGGATACTCTCCCTTGTCTCGCTCGCCGCCTACGTGCTCACGAAGATTTCCGTCACGGTGTTCGCAGGCGCGCTGTTCTTCGAGGTGATGATGCCCGAAGTGCAGCTCACCATCGGCGGGACTGTCGTGAGCTCCTTCTGGATCGGCGCGGTCACGACGGTCATCCTCGCCGGGCTCTACTCCTCCCTCGGCGGGCTTTCCGCCGTCGTCTACACCGACCTCGTGCAGACAGGGATCATCCTCCTGGGCACTTTGTCCGTGACTGGCTTCGCGCTCTACCACCTCGGCCACTCCGGTGCCGTCCTTCCCGACGGGCAGACGGCGCAGGGGCTCTTAGACGGCTGGCAGGTTCTCAAGGCGACGATCAAGTCGACCGGCAACGTCGAGCAGTTCGGCCTCTGGCACTCGCTCTCGCACAAGGCCTTCCCGTGGCTCGGCGTCGTCGTGGCGTCTGCCACGATCGGCGTCTGGTACTGGTGCACAGACCAGTTCATCATCCAGCGCACGCTCGCCGCGAAGAACATGACGAACGCTCGCCGCGGCGCCATCTGGGGCGGCTTTTTGAAGCTTGCGCCCGTGTTCCTATTCCTCGTTCCCGGCATGCTCGGCTTCGCGCTGCACCACAACCACGTCGTAATCAACGGCGCGGCTTTTGCGATTCCGCTCAAGGAGTCCGGTGCGCTCAACGGCGACACCGTGTTCCCGACGCTCGTGCAGACGCTCCTCCCCGTCGGCTTCCGCGGGCTCGTCGTCGCCGGCATGATCGCGGCCCTCATGAGCTCG
>ONVK01000018.1 GCA_900321255.1 uncultured Lentisphaerota bacterium
AGCCGGGCGGAACCTTTCTGGGCGCGGCGGATTCGACAGGACCGCGGCCCGACGGCGTATATGTATACGCCAAGCGGCCGCGTGGACGGAGAAGCCGCCCGCTCAGAAAGGCGAGCACGGTTGCCCGAAACAAAGCCGCACATTGACAGGCAAACCAGCACAGCACAGGCAAAGCTATCGAGCCCTAAGCCGAAACACGCCCCGCCGCGTCCGCGCCACCGCTATCAAGTCGCCTACTTCGCCACGCTTTCGACGAGATCGGCGACCTTCGAGGCCGCGTCTGGCGTCGCGAGGGCGCGCATCTTCGCCGACATCTCGGCGAGGCGCTCGGGGCGGTCGTAGCGCCCCATGAGGTAGATGTAGAGCTGCTTCGCGGAAAGCTGCGCCTGGATGCCCTCGTCTGCGGCGCCCTTCGCCGCGAACGCCTCGGCGTTGAAATGCTGATGGTTGCGCATCGCCGAGGGAAGCGGTATGAGCATCGCCGCCTTGCCGCACGCAGCGAGCTCGAAGCAGGTCGACGCGCCGGCGCGCGCTATGACGACGTCTGCGGAGGCGAAGGCATTGGCCATCTCGCGCTCGAAGGCGTTTACGCGCGACGGGAGGGAAACGTGCGCATACGTCGCCATGACGGGACCTTCGTCCGCCGCTCCCGTCTGGTGGATGACGTAGAGAGGACGCGTCTCCCTGCCGGACGCCGCGCGGCGGTCGATCTCGCCCTTCATCATGGCGAGGGCCTCGCTCGCGATGCAGTTGACCATGTGCGCCCCCTGCGAGCCGCCCGTAACGAACACGACGAACGAGCCGGCGGGGATGAAGTCGAAGCGCTTCCCGGAGGCGATGTCGGCGCGCACGGGAAGGCCCGTCTTCACCGTGTCGCTGCCGGGCAGGTACTTCGCGGTGACATCGAAGCTGATCGCGACCTTCCTGGCGAAGCGCGAGAGGAATTCCACGGCGCGCCCGGGGACGGTGTTCGCCTCGTGGAGAACCACGGGCACGCCGCGGCCCTTCGCCGCAAGGACGGGCGGAAGCGAGGAATAGCTCCCCATCGCGAGCAGGACGTCGGGCTTCGCGCGCCTCATCTCCTTTCGGCAGCGCAGGATCGAGCGCAGGATGGAAAAGGCGTTGCGCGCGGCGAGCTGCTTCGCGCCCGTCGAGAAGACGGCCCCCTTCCAGTTGCGCATGACGCTCGACTCTATGTCGCGCCCCGAATCCCACACCGTCACGTCGTGTCCGCGACTCTTGAGCTCCTCCGCCACCGCGAGCCCGGGGAACGCGTGCCCGCCTGTACCTCCGCATGCCACGATTATCTTCATGTCACCAGTCCCTTTCGTTCGGTGGAAGCGGGGCCCTGCGCATACGCGCCTTCTTCTCCGCCTCGTGCTCGTCGCTGCGCTCCTGCGCTTTCTTCAAAACGGCTTCGACCTCCTGATCCTCGGCGTCCTGCTGGTCGCCCTCGTCGGGCTCGTCCCTGTTGTCGTCGTTCTTGTCGTCGCCCTGGTCCTGCTGCTCGTCCTGCTGTTGCCGCTGGCCCTGCTGCTGATCCTGGTTCTGCTGCTGTTGCTGCTGGTTCTGGTTCTGCTGCTGGTCGTTCTTCTGCTGTTGCTGCTGGTTCTGCCCGCCGCCGTTCGGATCCTTCGGCAGAAGCTCGCGTATCTCGTTGATGATCTCAAGGGCCTTCTCCTGCTCGGGCGGGAGGGACTTGTCGACGCAGCCAAGCTGGATCTTCTCGAGCTCTGTTGCGAGGGCCGACACCTTCGCCTGGTCCTCGGCCGTGAACGGCGGCTTGTTCGTGTCGCTCTGCGCCTGCTGCTCGTAGGCACGCGCCCACGCGGGGAACTTCGCGCGGAAGGCGCGCGTGTAGTCGAGCGCGTCCTGCTGCCAGCTGCGCCCGTTGAACGCCTCGACGTCAAGCCAGGCGTTCGACTGCGCGGCAAGGTCTTCGTCCATCGCGGCGGGCGGCATCACCGTGAGCTTCACGAACCGCGTGAAGTCGTGCTCCGCGTCAGAGAGAAGCGGATACGCCTCAGGGTCGAGGTCGCCGAGCTTCTTCGCCGCCTCCTTCGTCTTCTTCCGCGCCGCGTCGATCTGCGCCGATATGGTCGCCGCCTGCTCCTCGTTCGTTACCGACTGCGCGATGAGTTCGCGGACGGGGATCCACGAATCCGAAAGCCGCTCGGCGCGCTTCGAAAGCGCGTCCGCCAGCGCAACCGCCCTTTCGGCGCGGTTCGTGCGGTAGGCGCCCGACTCCGCCATAAGAGCGCGGCAGTCCTTCGTCGCGGCGAGGAGCATCGCGCCGGGATCCTTGCCTTCGGCGGCCTTGAGCACGGCCTTCAGGTGCTCCTCCTCGCGGATCGCGGGGAGGCGGTCCGTCGCCCTTGTGAAGTTGCGGTTCGCCTTCGCGTCGTCCGGCGCGGCCCTCAGCGCGATCTGCGCCGCGTTCGCCGCCTCTTCGAGGTTCCCCTTCTCGTACTCGAGCTTCGCGACGACCTCGGCGGCGCGCGCTCCGTGCGATTTAGTGAGGATGAGCGGGCGCAGCACGCGGAGCGCGTTGGTCACGTCTCCGGCGCGGTAGTACTCGACGCCCTCGTTCCAGACCTCGCCGTCTGTCGTCGCCGGCTCGGTCGCGGCAAGCAGAAAGGCTGCCAGCGCGAAGATCACAGCGCCATCTCCGCGAGAATCGCCGCAGCCGCCGCCACGGGATCGTCCGCCGCGAGGATCGGGCGTCCAACGACAAGATGGGTCGCGCCGTCCCTCACCGCGTCGGCGGGAGTCGCGACGCGCTTCTGGTCTCCGACTGCCGCACCTGCGGGTCTCACGCCGGGCGTGACGAAAAGCGTGCCCGCCGCGAGAGACTTCGAAAGCGAGCCGACTTCCTTCGGGCTGCACACGAGCCCGTCCGCGCCGTTCCCGACGGCGAACTTCGCCATCGCCGCGACCTGCTCGGCCGGAGTGCGGCCCGCGATCCCGACGTCGCGAAGGTCCTGCTCGTCCATCGAGGTGAGCACGGTGACGGCGAGAATCTTCGGCGCGGATGCGCCAAACTCCGCCGCTGCGTCGGCAGCCGCGCGGATCATCGCCGCGCCGCCGACGGAGTGGATCGTCATGAGGTCTACGCCGAGCTTGCCGCCCGAGCGCACCGCGCGCTCGACCGTGCGCGGGATGTCGTGGAACTTGAGGTCGAGAAAGACCTTCTTGCCGAGGTCCTTCACCGCCTTCACGACATCCGGGCCCTCGGCCGTGTACAGCTCGAGCCCGATCTTGTAGAAGCCAACCCCGTCGCCGATCGCCTTTACCTTCGCGACCGCCTCCTCGCGCGTCTGCACGTCAAGCGCAACTATCAGTTCTGCCATTCCTCGCGTCCTCCCTTGTTGACGGTAATTATACCATATTCCGCCTTCACCGCGACACGGATATCATCCGCTTTTCCTCCCCAAGGCGGCGGAAGGAGACGTGGCGCGCCGACGGGGGGATGAGCGACCCTGCGCGCTCCGGCCACTCGATGACGAAAATCGCCCCGCGCGCGAGGTAGTCCTCCCATCCGATCGCCTCGACGTCCTCCTCTCCGTGGAGACGGTAGAGATCCATGTGGACGAGCAGAACGTCGGGAGACTGGTGCTCCTGCACGATGCAGAACGTCGGCGAGGTGACGCGCCCGGGAACGCCCAGCGCGGCGGCAAGCCCCTGCGTGAACGTCGTCTTGCCCGCGCCTAGGTCTCCTTCGAGGCAGACGACGTCGCCGCTCTTAAGCTCCTTCGCGAGCTCCTTCGCGACCGCCCACGTCTCCTCGACGGAGTCTACCTGATATTCTGATTGCATAGAGGTTCGAGAGTTCAGGCGTCCAGCAACCCCTCGCGTGCGAGTTCCCTGAAGCATTCCCTCATGTAGCGCGTCGAAAAGGCGCAGGCGTGAGGCATCCTGACGAGGTTCCACGGCACGTTCCTCGCCGCAGCGAGCCCCTTGCCGCGCGGGCCGACCCCCGGGTTGAGGGCGGTCGGCTCGTGCTTGAAGACGTCGAGATACGCGCCAGCGAGACGGCCTTCCCCGATCGCCGCGAGAAGCGCCTCCTCGTCCACCGCGTTGCCGCGCCCGACGTTGACGACGACGCACTTCTTCGGCAGGCGGCGAATGAGCCGCGCGTCGAGGAAGTCGTCGGTATTCGTATCCGATGGCAATGCAAGTATGAACCAGTCGGCGCGGCGAAGCAGTGGAGTGGGTATTTTTAACGCAGAGGCGCAGAGACGCAGAGTGGCAGAGGGCTTCTGGCGGATGTCAGTTGTTGAACGTCCCTCATGAAAGTTTTTCAAAGTGAAGATCCCGTGCCGCGTAATTCCAAAGCATTCGACGCCAAATGGTTCGAGGCGCGCGGCGATCGCGCGGCCGATGCGCCCGAAGCCGGCGATGACCGCCGTAGTGCCCTCGAGGTCGCCGCAGTGCTCGGCGAGGGCCGCGCGCGGCCACATGGGGCCCTTCCAGAAGAACCCGCGCGTCCACGCGAGAAGGAAGCCGAGAACCGTCTCGGCGATGATCGGCCCGTGAAACGCGCCGAAATGGACTTTCACGCCGGCCGGAGCGTCACGCCACGCCACAAGCTCGCGTCCGGCCGCAGGTGTCGCGAGGACCCTGAGCTTCGGCGCGCGCGGGTACCACTCTTTCCTGAAATGCCAAACAACGGCGTGTGTCGCAGACGGGAGGGCCTTCAGAAACGAGCGCTCGCTTTTGGCGCGCACGACGCGGCTCCCCTTGGGCACGAGAGACCTGAAGAACTTCAGGTCCCCGTCATTCGCCCGAAAGCACCTCTCGGGCCACTCAAGCCAAATCAGGTACGTGTTCACTCGTCCAGCTTGCCCTTGTAGGCGACGCGGCGGACCTTCCCGATCGAAGTGCGCTCAAGGGGCTCCTTCCAGACGACGACCTTGCGGACGCGCTTGTAGTCGGCGAGCTCGGCGCTCCGTTCCTGCGTGTGCTTGACCGCGGCCTTCTCGACCTCCGTCCAGTCAGGCAGCTTCCCGCCGTTCTGCTCCTTGAACCAGTCCTCGTTCGGATAGACGATCGCGCCGACCTTCTCGCCGGGATCGCCGCCCATCGTATAGCCGACGACGACGACGTCCTGTATCGCGGGATCCTTGCCGATTACGTTCTCGACCTCCTCGGGGTAGATGTTCTTGCCCTCGCGGTTGACGATGAGGGCCTTCTTCCTGCCGCGGATCGTGATGAGCCCGTCCTCGTCTATCGACGCGAGGTCGCCCGTCGCGAACCAGTCGCCGTCGAACGCCTCCTTGGTGGCCTTCTCGTTGTGGAAATAGCCCTTCATGACGATCGGGCCCTTTACCTGGAGCTCGCCGACGCCGGCCTCGTTCATGTCCGCGAGCCTGACCTCAACGCCGGCGCAGGGCTTGCCTATCGTGCCGACCTTGCAGCAGTCGGAGCTCGTGACCGAGACGACGGGCGCGCACTCGGTGAGCCCGTAGCCCTCGACGAAGTTGACGTGTAGCTTCCTGAAGCACTCGAGAACGTGCTTGGGGCAAGGCGCCCCGCCAGTGATCATGTAGCGGAGCCTGCCGCCGAGCTTCTGCAGGACCATGTGCATCACGGGGCCCCTTATGCCGATCGCGAGAAGCGTGCGCGCGATCCTGGAGGACTCGAGCCCCTCCTGGATCTTGTCGTAGAGCTTCTCGCAGAGGAGCGGAACGGCGCAGAGAACCGAAGGCCTCAGCAGCTTCATGTCGCGCGCGACGGTGCGGATCGACTCGACGAACTGCATCTCGCAGCCGACGTAGAGCGGCCCGAGGAAGTTCGCCGTGAAGCTGAACGCGTGGAACAGCGGCAGGACGGTGAAGAAGCTGTCGTCTTCGCCGACATCGGCGTGGAACGTCTTGAACGCGCCGTCAATGTCCGAGACAAAGTTCCTGTGCGTCAGCATCGCGCCCTTGGGCTTGCCCGTCGTGCCGGAGGTGTAGATGATCGAGGCGACGTCGTCCTCGCGCGCCACGTTGGCGTCATACCACGCGCCGCCGCCGGAAATGCGGAGCTTATCGAACCCGACTACCTTGACCTTGCCGATCGTCTGCCCCTCGTTTATGACGCCGTCCACGCAGACGATGCCCCTGAGCTTCGGGAGCTTCGGCGCGAGGCCCATCATCATCTTGAGGTGGTGGACGTCGGTCGTGACGACGACGGCCTCGGAGTCCGCAAGGATGTACTCGACCTCCGCATCGTGGAGTTTCGGGTCGAGCGGCACGACCGAAACGCCGGCGCCGGACTGGGCGAGATACGCCTCGAGCCAGGTCGGGGAGTTGCCGAGGATGATGGCGGCGTTCTCCTCGCGCGGCTTCAGGTCAAAGCGCGTTCCGTAGCCCTCGGCGACGTCTCTGACGCGGGCGAGGTACTCCCGCCACGTGCGACGCATCCACGTCTTGTTTTCACTCCATACGAGCGCGTTGCGGCCCGGCCGCTCCGCGACGTTCTTTTCAAGCAATCCGCGAATAGTCATGTCTTGCTCCAAGTGATGTCTGCGTGACATTATACCATATTTTGTCGCAGACGCGTGGTAATTGAAAAAAGAAGCGCGGAAAACTTTCCGCGCCTCCTTTCAACGGTTCGGGGGAATTACTTCCTGAAGCTCTCCTCGACCGCTACAGCAACCGCGACGGTCGCGCCGACCATCGGGTTGTTGCCCATGCCGATGAGGCCCATCATCTCGACGTGCGCCGGGACCGAGCTCGAGCCCGCGAACTGCGCGTCGGAGTGCATGCGGCCCATCGTGTCGGTCATGCCGTAGCTGGACGGACCCGCCGCCATGTTGTCGGGGTGGAGCGTGCGGCCCGTACCGCCGCCCGAGGCGACGGAGAAGTACTTCTTGCCGTTCTCGATGCACCACTTCTTGTAGGTGCCGGCGACGGGATGCTGGAAGCGCGTCGGGTTCGTGGAGTTGCCCGTGATCGAGACGCCGACGTTCTCGAGCTTCATGATCGCGACGCCCTCGGGCACGTTGTCCGCGCCGTAGCAGTTGACGGCCGCGCGCGGGCCCTTCGAGAACGCCTTCTTCGAGACGACCTTGACCTTCTCGGTCTTGTTGTTGAACGCCGTCTTGACATACGTGAAGCCGTTGATGCGGCTGATGATGTACGCGGCGTCCTTGCCGAGGCCGTTCAGGATGACGCGGAGGTTCGTCTTGCGGACCTTGTTCGCGTTGAGGGCTATCTTGATCGCGCCTTCCGCGGCGGCGAACGACTCGTGGCCCGCGAGGAACGCGAAGCACTCGGTCGCGTCGTCAAGGAGCATCGCGCCAAGGTTGCCGTGTCCGCGGCCGACCTGGCGGTTCTCCGCGACGGAGCCGGGGATGCAGAACGCCTGGAGCCCGACGCCGATCTCGGCGGCGGCGTCCTTGGCCTTGACGCAGCCCTTCTTGATCGCCATCGCGGCGCCGACGGTGTAGGCCCACTTCGCGTTCTCGAAACAGATCGGCTGGGTTTCCTCGACGATCTTGTAGGGGTCGAAGCCGGCCTTGAGGCAGATGTCGCGGCACTCGGGGATCGACTTGATGCCGTAGGGCTTCAGCGCGGCGAGGATCTTTGCCTCGCGGCGCTCGTATCCCTCGAACAGCTTCTCGGAGGAAGCCTTCTTAGTTGTCTTCTTTGTAGCCATTTCTCAGATTCCTTTCACTTGCAGCCGGTCGGCGTGATCACTCCTTGCGGGGATCGATGTACTTCGCGGCGCCCTCGAACTGGCCGTAGTGGCCCTTCGCCTTCTCCCACGCCTCGTTCGGGGAAAGGCCCTTCTTGATGAAATCGGTCATCTTGCCGAGCGAGACGAACTCGTAGCCGATCACCTCGCCGTCCTTGTTGAGGGCCATGCGCGTGCAGTAGCCCTCGGTCATCTCGAGATACCTGGGGCCTTTCGCCTTCGTCGCGTACATCGTGCCGACCATCGAGCGGAGACCCTTGCCGAGGTCCTCGAGACCGGCGCCGACGACGAGACCTCCGTCGGAGAACGCAGACTGCGTGCGGCCGTAGACGATCTGGAGGAACAGCTCGCGCATCGCCGTGTTGATCGCGTCGCACACGAGGTCGGTGTTGAGCGCCTCGAGAATCGTCTTGCCGACGAGGATCTCGCTCGCCATCGCGGCGGAGTGGGTCATGCCCGAGCAGCCGATCGTCTCGACGAGAGCCTCCTCGATGATGCCGTTCTTGACGTTTAGCGACAGCTTGCACGCGCCCTGCTGGGGAGCGCACCAGCCCACGCCGTGCGTGTAGCCGCTGATGTCCTTGATTTGCTTCGCCTGAACCCACTTACCCTCTTCCGGGATCGGGGCAGGACCGTGATTGCACCCCTTGGCCAACGGGCACTGGTGCTCAACCTCAGTCGAATAGATCATGTTTTTTTACCTTTCGATGTAAAACGGCGGTATTTTACCAAAAACCGCCCCCGCCTTCAAGTGGCAGGGGCGCAATATCCCCAGTCGACGGCGTACATAAAAGAAAACCGCCGCCAACTGGACGATGGCGGCGATTCTGTTGCCCGGCGTCCGCCGAGGCGTCACCGGATGACAATGCCGCGCAGCATGGACAGAACCCGCCCGATGGTCTCGGCGATCACCGCCGACTCCCGCGGATCGATGATCCTGTCCTCAAGGAATTTTTCGAGCTTGGATCTGACAAGCGAGAACTCGCCCTTGGAATCGTGTTCCTCGATCCAGCGCTTGATGACGCGCGCCTCGTCGAAATCGACCCGGCCATCCTGCAGGATGCCCTTGGTCAGCAGCCAGAACTCCTCGCGCATCTCCTCCCTGGTAAGCATCGTTCCGTCTCCTCTCCTGTGTCGCGGACATCCAACCCGCGATTACTTCGCGGGATGGACTCCCATGCCCTTTTCCGCGCCCTCGAGAGGCGTCGTGTAGCAGATCTTCTCCTTGACCTCGGTCACGGTCACAGTGCCGATCTTCGTAAGCTCGCTGTCGAGCACCTCCCCGGTGTCCTCGTCAACGACTTCCTCGACCTTGCCGACGTCGAACTTCATGCCGACCTCGACGCCTTCGCGCGTCCCGCGGTTGATGATGAGCTTGTCGGCCTTGACGAGGGAGACCGAGCCCTCCCACGGAATCGAGTCGAGCTGGCCGACGAGGAACTCGAGCGCCTGGTTGCAGGCGTCCATCGCGGCCTTGCCCATGTTGTCCTTCATGAATCCGCCGATGTCGCCGGTGAGCCCGCCGAGCGCAGAGCCGTGGTAGCCGAGCGAGAGGCCCTTCTTGCCGCTCTTGCCGATGACGGACTTCGACGCCTTGACCTGGCCGGTCGCGGAGTCGACGAGGTAGATGGTGATGTTTATCTCGGCGGAGCCCGCGTCGCCGCCGAGCGTGATGCCCTTGAAGCCAAAGCCGCCGCCGCCGCCCTTCGTCTCCTGGACGTGGGTGATCGCGCCCTTGACGAGCAGCTGCGCCGGCGTCATGCGGCCCATCTTCGGGGCCTTCTTGCCGCCAGCCGAGCGCCCCGAGGCCGCAAGATCCTGCTCCTGCATCGCAGCGCCGCGCATGTCGGCCTCGCCGAGCACGATGAACTTGCCGCTCTGCACGAGCTGGTCGGTGAAGATCGTCCCCCAGGCGTCGCCGAGCTCCCACTGGCCGCGCCAGTTGGCCTTGTTCTCGAACTTGTTGACCATGATCGAGTAGCGGAGGTTGCCGCCGTCCGCGAATACCGCAGTCGCGGCGAGCGCCGCGAAGGCGAATGCTGTCAGCTTTTTCATTTTTTCGTGTCTCCTTGTTTTGTCTCTGATTGACGAACTTGGACAATTATACCAGATTCCCGCGCGATGTCACGCGACGACCGCGCTTTTCTTCGCCTGCCTCTTCTTCCAGAGAAGGAAGATCGCGGCGCCGGCGACGAGCAGAAGGACTATGGCGAGGACGGGTCGGTAGAATATCCACGCGATCGCGATCGTCACGAGCGAGCAGACGAGCGCGATCACGCCGGCCACGAGCCCGTTGCCGATTTCGACGATGTTGCCGAGGATCGGCAAGACGTCCGCAAGGACGGAGAGCGGCTTCAGGACCATCGAAAGGCCGAAGAACATGAGGAGGAATCCGCCGATTCGCACCAGCCACGTCAGCATCGCGTTCGCGTCGCGCGCGTCCTCGAACATCTCGGCCGCATCCTTGGTGCCATCGCAGAGAAGATCGACCTTCTTCTTCGTCTTCGCGAGATACCCGACGAACGTGTCGCCCCTCTGCTTCGCGACGAGCGAGATGCCGTGCGGCAGGATGACGGTGAACTTCACGCGCATGTCGCCGATGCGCGCCTGCGACGCGACGTCGCGGTTGTTGAGCGCGTTGTCGCGCGTCTGCTTGTTGGGGACGTAGATCACGGAGCCCTGGCGCTGGGCACGCTCGACCCTGCACACGAAGTCGGTCGGGAACGCGTACGCCTGTTCGGAGCCGATGCGCCCGACCTGGCGCTCGTTCAGGCGGAACGCGCCGAACGTCACATTCGCCGCGCGCTTCTCTTCGGACGGAAACTCGATGAAGCCCGGGTTGTCGTGGCCCTGCTCCTTGAAGCCGCTCGAATCGACGGCGCTATCGAGCCACTCCTGGGTGTAGGTATAGGTGGTTGTCTTGGTGACGCTGCCGCCGAGGTTCTTCTTCTCCTCGGTCTTGGAGTGCTCGACCCACTGGAGCATCTCGGTCGTGCGCTTCAGGGCGATCGCCATCGTGGAGACTCCGAACTGGTCGTCGGAAAGGACGTCCTGCGTCGTCGCGAGGCCGGTCATGTGGACAAGCTGCCCCTCCATCTCGGGATCGACCTTCTCTATCGACTCGACGGGCACGCACGCGCCCTCTCCCTCGTCGAGCGCCTTCGCCGTCTTCACGCTGTTGCCCTCGTTCCAGAAGAGCACAGGGAAGCCGAGCAGAAAGAGCACGATGCCGGCCAAGACGCCCTTTACGGAGCTTCCCAGCCTCGAACCCCACGAAACCTTCGTCGTTTCAGTAACCGCCATTTCTTGTCTCCTTGTTCTGTCTTGTTTCCGACATTATACCAAAAATCACGCGCCACGACGCAGACTGTCTGCCTGCCGGCCCAGCTTGAAGCCGGTTCCGACGAACTGCGCGACCTCGCGCCCGGTGTCGTCAACCACGTCGACGTTCACGACGCACGAGCTGCGGCCGTCCTTCCTGTAGCGTGCCGTGGCCATCAGCCGCCCTCCCTTGGCCTGCGAGAGGTAGTTGACGCTGACCTGCTGGGCCACCGTAAGCCTTTCGCGGTCGTTCGTGAGCGCGGCGAAGGCGAAGTCGGCGAGCGTGAAGATCGCCCCTCCCATCACTCCGCCGAAGGCGTTTTTGTGGCGCTCGCCCAGCGTCATGCTCGTCACGGCATGCGCCTCGTCAATCTCGTCGAGCGTCATTCCGTTCTCGGTGGCGAACTTGTCGCAGGAGAAATACTCCCTCGCCTCCTCAAGTGTGCTGAATCTTCCCATGCCAGTGCTCCTTTGCGGCCTTTAGATCCCAGACCCGTCATTTGCGGCGCGCAAGCGCCTCGTGGTACTCGGAGTAGCTTCCCTCGAACCAGGTCGTCTTCCCCTTCCCCTCGAACGCGAGGATGTGCGTCGCGATTCTGTCGAGGAACCAGCGGTCGTGCGAGACCACCATCACGCAGCCGCCGAAGTCCTGAAGGCCCTCTTCCAAGGAGCGAAGAGTCGCGACATCGAGGTCGTTCGTCGGTTCGTCGAGGAGAAGGAGGTTGCCGCCAGATGTGAGGAGTTTCGCGAGGTGTACGCGGTTTCTTTCGCCGCCTGAGAGGACGCCGACTTTCTTCTGCTGCTCAACTCTCCGCCGCCCGTAATCGCCTCGTAGACCGTCTCGTCGGCCTTGAGCTCGCTCCTCGTCTGGTCGACGTAGGAGAGCTTCACCGTGTCGCCGACCTTGAAAGTGCCGGAGACCGGCTTGAGCTGCCCCGTGATGAGCTTGAAGAGCGTCGTCTTCCCCGCGCCGTTCGCGCCGATGACGCCGACTATGCCGCCGCGCGGAAGGTCGAAGTTGAGGTCCTCGTAGAGCACCTGGTCGCCGAACGCCATCTTGACGTGCTCCGCGCGGACGACGAGGTCGCCGAGCCGCGGCCCCGGCGGGATGCGGATGACGAGATCGTCCTCGCGCGTCGAAACCTCCTGCTTCTGCAGCTCCTCGTAGCGCTCGACGCGGGCCTTGGCCTTCGCGTGGCGCCCCGAGGGGTTCGTCTGTATCCACTTGAGCTCGTTCTCGAGCAGCTTCTGCCTGGACTTCTCTACCTTCGCCTCGCGCGCGAGCATCGCCTCCTTCTGCTTCAGCCACTCCTCGTAGTTGCCCTTGTAGGGGTAGCAGATGCCGTGGTCGAGCTCGAGGATCCACTCGGTGACGTCGGAGAGGAAGTAGCGGTCGTGCGTCACGACGATGAGCGTCCCCCTGAACTCCTTCAGGTACGCCTCGAGGCGGAAAGTCGTCTCCGCGTCGAGGTGGTTCGTCGGCTCGTCGAGGAGAAGGACGTCGGGGTTCGAGAGGAGAAGCCGCGCGATCGCGACGCGGCGGCGCTCGCCGCCCGAGAGGACGCCGACCTGCTTCGACCCGTCTGGGCAGCCGAGGTCGGCCATGCGGCGCTCCACGAGGTTCTCGAGGTTCCAGTAGTCGTTCGCGTCGATGATCGCCTGGAGCCGCTCCATTTCCGCGGCGGCCTTGGGGTCGTCGAGCTCGCAGCAGAGGTCCTCGTAGCGAGTCACCATGGCCTGCGCGTCCGCAACGCCCTCCATAACCGTTTCGAGGACGGTCTTCGAGTCGTCGAGCTCCGGCTCCTGCGGGAGATAGCCGACCTTCGTCCCCTTCGCGACCTGCACCGTGCCCATGAGGTCGGTGTCGAGACCCGCGAGGATCTTGAGGAGAGACGACTTGCCCGCGCCGTTCGCGCCGATGACGCCGATGTGCGCGCCGTAGAAGAACGAGAGGTTGACGTCCTTCAGGATCGTCTTCGCGCCGACCTGCTTCGTGACATCGATCAAGCTGAACTGGTATTCGCCTGCCATAAAAAGTCGAAAGGTTGAAGGGTTGAGGGGTTGATGGTTGCCGGAGTTCGTGGTGCTTGAATGTTTATTATACCATTTTATCCTGCTTTCGTGGGATTGCGGACGACGGACGGAATGCGCGGGCGGCGAAACGGGATCTACATGACGTACCACAGCATGCAGAAGAAGTGGCAGATCGTTCCAGCGAGGACGAACAGGTGCCACACCATGTGCGAGTAGGGAAGCGACTTCCAGAGGTAGAACAAGCAGCCGAGCGTGTAGAGCCCGCCGCCGAGCGTCAGCCACATCGTGCCGAGGCCCTGCAGCGACCTGATGAGCGGCACGATGGCGACGATCGCGACCCAGCCCATGACGACGTAGGCGACCGTCGACACGAACCTGAACTTCCCGGTCGTCCTTATCTTGAAGAGGATGCCCGCGAGCGTCCCTCCCCACTCGATGCCGAAGATCGTCCACGCGAGCGCGGCGTGGCCGGGGCGGAGGGTGACGAGGCAGAACGGCGTGTAGGTGCCGGCGATGAGGAAGTATATCGCCATGTGGTCCATGACGTGGAGGACGCGCTTCGCGGGGAGATGCGTCACCGTATGGTACGCCGACGATATCGCGTAGAGGAGAATCATCGAGAACCCGAAGATGGCCCCGGACGTCGTCTTCCAGGCGACGTCGACGCCGCTCGTCGCGCCCTTCCAGACGAGAAGCGCGAGCATCGCCGCGCCGAGATGGGAGCCGACGACGTGCGTGACGGCGTTCGCGACCTCCTCCCCGGACGTATATGATCTTTCCTTCCTCATTTCGCGGCGCAGAATTTACCAAAAAAACACCCAACAAGTCAACGGGATTTGGTATAATCTGCGTATATGTCCAACGAGTCCAAGAAACCCGCCGCCAGGCCGGACGGGAATAGAACCGGCGCAATGCGATCCTGGATCATAATCGCGACCGTCGTGGCGCTCTTCTTCGCCTTCTACAAGACGAATCCGGGCGAGCAGGCGGTGCGCGAGCTGACGCAGATCGAGTTCTACAAGGCGCTCGACGAGGGGAAGCTCGTCGAGCCCGTCGTCAGGTTCATCGACCGCGACGAAGGCGAGACCTATCTCACCGGCGAGATGGAGACCGACCAAGTCGACAAGGACGGCAAGCCCCTCGCCGACAAGAACGGAGACCCCGTGCGCGTCAGGTACCGCGTGCCCCTCGTCCCGGGCGAGAACGAGCCCCTGATGGAGAACCTCTTCTCCCAGCAGATACCGGTCAAGGTCAAGGAGCGCAGAAGCCCCCTCTCGCCGCTCGTGATGAACATACTCTTCTTCGGCGGGATGATGTTCCTCTTCTACTGGCTCTTCTACCGCAAGATGGGCGGCGACGGCGGGATGTTCGGCTTCGGCAAGTCGCGCGCGAAGCTCCTCGACGGCAAGGCGGAGAAGGCAAAGGTCACCTTCTCCGACGTCGCCGGCATCGACGAGGCGAAGGAGGAGGTCCAGGAGATCGTGTCGTTCCTGAAGGAGCCGGCTGCGTTCCGCAAGCTCGGCGGCCGCATACCCAAGGGCGTCCTCCTCGTGGGCCCGCCCGGAACGGGCAAGACGCTCCTCGCCAAGGCGATCGCGGGCGAGGCCCAGGTGCCCTTCTTCGCGATTTCGGGCAGCGACTTCGAGGAGATGTTCGTCGGCGTCGGCGCGAGCCGCATGCGCGACATGTTCGCGGAGGCGAAGAAGAAGGCGCCGTGCATCATCTTCATCGACGAGATCGACTCCATCGGCATGAAGCGCACCGGAGCCGGCGCGCTCGGCGCGAGCCGCTACAACGAGCAGACGCTCAACACGATGCTCGTCGAGATGGACGGCTTCTCGCCGAACGAGGGCGTCATAGTCATCGCGGCGACCAACCGCCCCGACACCCTCGACGCCGCGCTTCTCCGCCCCGGGCGCTTCGACCGCCAGGTGATGATCGACCTCCCGACGCTGAAGGGACGCGAGGACATCCTCGCCCTCCACGGGAAGAAGATCAAGTTCGGGCCCGACGCCGACCTCTCGCGCATCGCGCGCGGCACGCCCGGCTTCTCGGGGGCCGACCTCGCGAACCTCCTCAACGAGGCCGCGCTCATGTCTGTCAGGAAGAAGCTCGACGGCGTCGACATGGAGACGCTCGAGGAGGCGCGCGACAAGGTGCTCTGGGGGCGCGAGCGCAAGAGCGCCGGCTACTCGCAGAAGGACCGCGAAATCACCGCCTGGCACGAGGCGGGGCACGCGATACTCCAGCTCCTCGCGAAGAACGCGGATCCCCTCCACAAGGTGACGATCATCCCGCGCGGGCGGGCGCTGGGCGTCACGATGTCGCTCCCCGAACGCGACGTCCTGGGGCGCACGAAGAGCCACTTCCTCGACGAGCTCGTCATCTGCTGCGGCGGACGGATCGCCGAGAAGATGTTCACCAACGAGATATCGACCGGCGCCGCGCAGGACATCGCGATGGCGACCGACATCGCGCGCAAGATGGTCTGCACGTACGGGATGAGCGAGCGCTTCGGCTTCCAGGCGTTCAACGAGCAGAGTCCCTACGCCATCGCGGAGTCGATGCCGCCCGCCTTCAGCGAGGAGACGTCGCGCGCCATCGACGCGGAGGTCTCGAAGCTCATCGCCGACGCGTACGCGCGCGCCGAGCGCGAGATCGCGGAGAACAGGGACAAGGTCGAGCTTCTCGCGAAGACGCTCCTGGAACGCGAGACCATGGACGGGCGCGACGTCGCGAGGCTCGTCGGCATCGAGATGAAGGAGCCCGAGAGGGAAGAGGCGAAGCCGGCGGACGAGGCCAAGCCGGGCGAAGCGCAGCCCGGGGAACCCAGGACGGAGGTGCTGTGAACGGAATCGCGATAAACGCCTCGGACGTGATACAGATCGCGATTCTCTACATCGCGATCTACCTGATCCTCAAAAGCGCGAAGGGCTCGCGCTTCGGCCAGGCGCTGATGGGCTTCGGGCTCCTCGCCGCGCTCCTCACCGCGTTCGCGTACCTGTTCCACTTCGATGTCCTAACGCGCATCGTCCAGTTCCTGCTCGTCTACATCGCCGTCTCGACGGTCGTCATATTCCAGCCCGAGATCCGCCGAGTGCTCTCCGCATTCGGCGCGTTCAAATACCTCGAGCGCCCCAAGTACGGGCCTGGCAACGCCGCGACGCCGGACCTCGTCGTCGACACGCTCCTTTCCCTCGCCGACAGGCGCATCGGGGCGCTGTTCGCCTTCGAGCGCGGCATTTCGCTGAAGGGCTACGAGGAGACCGGCGTCATGCTCGACGCCGTCTTCTCGCGCGAACTCGTGACGAGCATATTCACGCCGCCGCTGCCGCTGCACGACGGAGGCGCGGTGATGCGCGGCGGGCGGCTTTCCTCGGCGCACTGCATATTCCCCGTGTCCAGCAACCCCAGCCTCATCGCGAGCGGGATGCGGCACCGCGCCGCAGTCGGGCTCTCCGAGGATACCGACGCCCTCGTCGTGGTCGTCTCCGAGGAGTCGGGCGACATATCGGTCGCGCGCAACGGGAAGCTCTTCCGCTATTCCGGCGAACAGAGGGCCGAGACGCTGCACCGCTGGCTCGCGAAGACCCTTCCCTCCGCAGGCGGCGGCACCGCGCGCATCGGCGCGCTCGGGCACTGGCTGCGCGAATGGACAGGCCTTCTTCCGAAAGGAGAGACGAAATGAGGACCGAGTCGCAGAAGTCCGGGTTCTTCTCGCGGGCGGCGTCGCTCCTGACGCACAACTGGTGGCTCAAGCTCCTTGCGCTCCTGCTGGCCATAATCGTCTACCATTCCCTCAAGCCCGAGGGCACGAAGATCAGAAACCAAAATGACAGAAACCTCTTCGAATACCGCTGAACCGAGCATCGAGAAGCATGTCTTCGGGTGGCTGCTTTTCATTGTGTCGCTCTTCCCGCTCGTGGCGCTGCTGACCTACGACTGGCGCTCGGTCGCGGCGCTTCGCGTTCCCCCGCTGCCGTCCACGAACTGGGTCGGCGCACTCGGCGACACGTTCGCCTACTACGGCTACACGGTCATCGGCCTCGCAGTGTGGATAATCCCCGTCGTCTGCGTGGCGCTCGGGCTCTGCCTCGTGGGCGGGCGCAGGCTGCGCCTCGGCCGGCGCATCCCGTGGTTCGCGCTCCTGCTCGCCGCATGCGCGTGCCTTCTCCAGGTGGCGCAGCGCCACGCGCCGGGGATATCGGCCGCCCTCGACCGCGTCAACATAGCCAACGCAGGCGGCGTGGTGGGCTATCTCGTCATGTCGCGCCTCGTCTCGCCGCTCCTGAGCGACTTCGGCGGTTCCGCGGTCATGGCGATGATCGCGCTCGTCGCGCTCGTCGAATGCATCGGCGTCAAGGCGATCCTCGGCTTCTTCGCGGGGCTTTACCGCTGGGCTGCGGCTTCGGGGACAATCGCGCCGTCTCGCGAGGCAGCTGGCTCCGACGAGGAGTACGAAGCCCAGCAGGCGGCCTACCTCGCCGCGCTCCAGGCGAAGAAGGACGCCAAGGAGCAGGCGCGGCTCGAAAAGGAGCAGGCGCGGCTCGAGAAGGAGCGCGCAAAGGCCGAAAAGGCCGCGGCCCGCCAGGCCGAGAAGGAGGCCATACGCGCGGCGAAGGAGGCGGCGCGGGCCGAGCGCGAGGCGGCAAGGACCGCGGAGCTCGCCGGCGCGCCGGCCGCAGCGCAGGCCGCCACCGTCCCGCCCGCGCCAAGGCCCGGGGCCGCAGGCGCAGAGTCCGGCGAGGAGGGCGAGCCCCCTGTCGAGGACAAGGGGCCGTACATCCTGCCGTCGACTTCGCTTCTTGCGCCGCTCAAGACATCCGAGGCCGACCACAGCGACGTCAGCGAAATGAGCCAGCGCCTCGTCTCGACGCTCAAGCTCTTCGGCGTGGACGCGACTTTGAGCTACACGGTGCAGGGACCCGTCGTCACGAAATACGCGATCGAGCTCGCCCCGGGAACGCGATATTCGTCCGTCACGAACCTGAACGACAACCTCAAGGGAGCGCTCCACGCGAAGTCCATCCGCATCGAGGCGCCAATCCCTGGCGAAGACAGGATCGGCATAGAGGTCCCGAACCGCAGGCCGGCCGGCATCTCGTTCAGGGAGATATTCGAGTCCGAGGCATGGCGCGGCGCGAAGGCCGAGCTTCCCCTTCTCTTCGGCAAGCGCGCCGACGGCAAGGAGCTCGTCGCCGACCTCGCGTCGATGCCCCACATGCTCGTCGCGGGCGCGACCGGGCAGGGCAAGTCTGTTTGCCTCAACTCGCTCATCTGCGGGCTTCTCATGACACGCACCCCCGAGCAGCTGAAGCTCATCATGGTCGATCCGAAGTCCGTGGAGTTCACGCCCTACGCGTCGATCCCCCATCTGCTCGTTCCCGTCATCACCGACAACCGCAAGGTCGTCTTCTCGCTCCACTGGGCCGTCGCCGAGATGGAGAAGCGGCTCAAGATGTTCGCAAGGGCGCGCGTGAGGAACATCTACGACTTCAACCACCGCGCGACCTTCACGCAGACCGACATGTTCGGCAACGACTCCGAGGTCGGGTCCGACATACCGAAGACGGTCCCCTACATCGTCATCATCATCGACGAGGTGGCGGACCTCATGAGCCAGTGCTCGAAGGAGGTGACGCCCGACATCTCGCGCCTGACCGCAAAGGCCCGCGCGGCCGGCATACACCTCATCCTCGCGACCCAGCGCCCCGACGCGAAGATCATCACAGGCACGATCAAGGCCAACATCCCCGGCCGCGTCGCGTTCAAGACGGCGTCGTCGGTCGACTCGCGCACGATTCTCGACGACACCGGCGCTGAAAGCCTTATCGGCAAGGGCGACATGCTGTTCAAGGGCAAGGACGGCCTTCTCATACGCGCCCAGGGCGCATGGATCTCGGACGCGGAGATCGCGAACATCACCGACTTCATACAGGAGCACTCGAACGTCCAGTTCGACGAGAAGTTCGCGACGAAGCTCGGGCGCGTCAAGGAGGCGTCGATCGAAGACCCCTTCGCCTCGAACGAGGACGATCCCGACAACCAGCCCAAGGGCGACGACACTACGAGCACGAGGGAAATGGTGAAGGCCAACGAGGACGCCGACCTCTTCAAGCGCGCGCTCGAGTGCATCATCAACACGAACCGCGCGTCCGTGTCCCACTTCCAGAGGCGGCTCGGCATCGGCTACAACCACGCGGCGAAGCTCTGCGACAAGCTCGAGGACGCCGGGGTGATTGGCCCGCAGCAGGGCGCCGGCCCAAGGCCGATCATAATGGACCAGCAGCAGCTCCTCGCGATATTCAACGGCAACGGCGCGGCCTCAGGCGGCGCGGCGGACGGCGCGGGAGGCGCTGCCGTCCCGGAGAGCGGGGGAGACGGGGAATTTGAAAACAACGAGGAGGAACAATGATGGAATTCGGAAAGACGCTGCGGACGGCGCGCGAGGCGAAGGGCCTCACCACCGGACAGATCGCCGAACGGACGCACATGATGGTCCAGGTCGTCGAAGGTCTCGAAAACGAGGACTTCTCGAAAATCGTCGCGCCGATATACGGGCGCGGTTTCGTAAAGCTCTACTGCGAGACGGTCGGTCTCGAGCCGAAGCCGCTCGTTGACGCCTTCATGGAAATCTACTCCGGCGGCCGCGGCAAATCCGCCGCGCCGCACGAGCCGGCGAAGCCCGAGCAGCGGCCCGTCGAGCCGACTGCGCCGGAACCGCCGCCGAAGCCCGTCGCGCCAGAACCGCCACAGCGCGTCCAGGAGACAATCGACTTCGGCGCACCGCCAGCGGCCGAGACGCCGAGGCAGCAGCCGACGACTTCGCGCTACGCGGCGCCGATGCCGATCGATGACGGCTTCTCGATGCCCGCCGTCAACTGGAGGATGGTCGCCCTCGGCGCGGCCGCAGTCGCGATAGTCGTCCTGGCGCTGCTCGGCGTCCGTGCGCTCTACCGCGTGACGATGACCGCGCCGGAGGAGGAGACGACCGAAGTCGCGGATCCCGCTCCCGCTCCCGATCCCGCGCCAACTGACGCCCAGTCTCCCGCAAAGGCACCAGTTGACAGGAAACCACTTCCCCTCAAGCCTTTCTACATCGATTCCAACCACCAAACAGAAACGGAGAACAAATAAAATGGAAGTCGTAATCTGCAAGACAAAAGAAGAAGCGTCCCGGCTCGCGGCGAACATGATCACCGAAGCCGTGAAGAAGAACCCGAAGACCGTTCTGGGCCTCGCGACGGGATCGACGCCCGTCCTGATGTATGCCGAGATGGCCAAAGCCGTCAAGGCGAAAAAGGTCAGCTACAAGCAGGTGAAGAGCTGGAACCTCGACGAGTACTACGGGCTCGCAGGGACGCACGACCAGAGCTACCGCTACTTCATGAACAAGAACCTGTTCGAGAAGATCGACATCAAGCTCTCCAACACCCACGTCCTCAACGGCCTCGCAAAGGACCCGGAGAAGGAGTGCAGGGCGTACGAAGCCCAGATCAAGAAGGCCGGCGGCATCGACATCCAGGTGCTCGGCATCGGCTCCGACGGCCATATCGCGTTCAACGAGCCGGGCACATCGCTCAACAGCCGCACGTCGATCGTCTACCTCACGCCCTCGACGGTGAAGGACAACGCCCGCCTCTTCTTCAAGGGCGACATGAAGGCCGTCCCGAAGAGCGCGCTCTCGATGGGCGTCGGCACGATCTGCGAGGCGAAGAAGATCATCCTCCTCGCGTTCGGCGCGAACAAGCAGGACGCGGTCAAGGGATGCGTCGAAGGCCCGATGAGCCAGTTCTGCACCGCCTCCGCGCTGCAGGCGCACAACGACGCATGGATCTTCTGCGACGAGGCGGCGGCCAAGAAGCTCAAACTCAAAAAGTACTACGCGTGGCGCAGCGCCACCAAGCTCGGACTATGACTGACGAAGGATTCACAAGCTTCCTCTGCGACCACTGCCATACCGAGATCGAGGCGACCCTCGACCTCATCGGGCAGGAGACCGAATGCCCGGCGTGCGGCGCCAAGCTCACCGTCCCCGACAATCGGGACGACGGGGTTAAGCGCCACGCTGCCGACGACATCGATCCGAACCGTACGCAGGCGATGAAGAGCCGCACGATCCGCATCGAGCTCGGCGACCTATGAGCGCGAGGCGCAAAAAGAGGAAAAAGGCGTCCGCCGCGAGGCGGATTGCCCTGTTCGCGCTGGTGGTGCTCGTCGGCGGCTATGCCGTGCTTGCCGCGACGGCAGTCTGGTTCGTGCACCACCCGCGCGAATGGATTAAGCAGAAAGAGGAATCCATGCCCGGATTTCTCGTCTCCGCGCTCCTGTGGAACGGCAACGGCCTCGGCGACATCACCGACGCGCTCGACATCACGGGCACCGACTCGGTCTACGAATACGACGAGGAGGCGCCGTCGGGGAGCGTGTTCTTCGCGGGCGCCCCGAAGCGCACGGGCGACGTGCAGCCGGCCGACATAAAGGTCCTCGACCGGGGCGAGTTCGCCGTCGGCTGGTCGCCTTCCCTCAGGCGCCCCGTCTGGTGCGCGTACCACGTCACGCCAGACGTCCTGTACCAGACCGGCCAGCGCCCCAACTTCAACAAGGACAAGGAGGCCGCGAACTCCCCCGCCCCCGGCGACTACACGCGTTCGGGCTACGACCGCGGGCACATGGTGCCGAACCACGCGATAGAGTCCCGCTATGGAGCCGACGACCAGAAGAAGACGTTCCTCATGTCGAACATCGCGCCGCAGACGCCTGCGCTCAACCAGGGAGTGTGGCGCAACGTGGAGCACCGCATAGCCGACTTCTGGCCGGCGAAGTACGGGGAGATATGGGTGATAGTCGGAACCATACCGAACAGACGCGGCGAAACGCTGAGCGGGACCGACATCGAGATTCCCGGGCGCTTCTACCAGGTGATCGTCGCCCAGGAGGGGATGGACGTAAGGGCCCTCGCCGTCGTATTCGACCAGCACGTGCCGTGGCGGGAATGGGCGGCGCGGAACATCGTCTCGATAGACGAGCTCGAGGAGGAGGCGGGGCTCGACTTCCTGCCGGACCTGCCGACGTTCATACAGAACCCGCTCGAGGCGGAAACTCCCTCGCGGCTCTGGCCGATAAGGGCGCGCGACGTGTTCAGGCTCATCCTCCTGAACCTCGAGTAAGCTACCAGGCAAGGGCGCCGAGAGCGTCGGTTATCAACCGCGCGGCCTGTTCGTCGCGCTCCTTTGCCGAAGAGGAACCGAGCACAACCGCGACTGCGCGCTTTCCGCCACGCGTCGCGGTAATCACAACCGACGATCCGCCGGCGTCTATGTAGCCGGTCTTGAGCCCGTCAACCGCCTCGCACCCGTCGGGATTGAATATCTTCTGCCTGTCCTTCACCATCACGTTGTTGTGGTTGCAGAGGTTCTTGACGATGCTCTCCCCTGGGGCGAGTTCCGTCCTTCGCAGGGGCTGGTTGACGCGGCGCGTAACGGAAACGCGGTAGCCGCCACCCGTCCTCACAAGGTCGCACGTCTTGACTGACGTGAACTCCAGCACCTCGGGCATCTTGAGAATCGCAAGCGCAAGCTTCAGCTGGTCGCCCGCCGTCGAGACGTTGAACGACTTCCAGGGATACTTCTTCGCGGCGTTCGGCGGAAGACCGTTTGGATTGTAGTAGCGCGTCCGCGTCATGCCGAGCTCGGCTGCCCGTGAGTTCATCTTCGCGACAAAGTCGTCGAAAGACCCCGACGAGTTCACGGCAAGGACGATCGCCGCGTCGTTCGCGCTCTCGACCATAAGGGCAAGGCAGAGGTCGCGCACCGTCATCGACTCGCCGGCCTTTATGCCGATCCAGCTTGCCTCGCACCTGTTCACGTCCGGAGTCGCCTCTACCGGCGAGTCGAGATCGTACCGCTCCGCCCTCACGTCTTCAAGGACGAGAAAGAGCGTCATCAGCTTCGTCACGCTCGCGGGATACGCCTCCGCGTCCGCATTGTCGGTGTAGAGCACCCTTCCGCTCGCCGCATCGGCGCAGATCGCGCCCACGTAGGGCGTGCGGCGGTGGGCCGACTGCACCGGAGACGCCGCGGCGGCACGGCGCGCGGCCGACACGGGCTTCTTTGCAGGAGCCGCCACGACTCCCGCCGCGGCGAGGAGGACGAGCGCCGATATGACGAGTCGAGATGTCACTTGACGGTGTGGCGGGTGGCCTTGACGAGGGCCTTCCATAGCGCGGAGGAATCCTTGGCGGCGATGGCGGCGGCGCGCACCTCCTTCTTCGAGAAGGACTGCGCAAGCCCAGCCATGAGCCGCAGGTAGAACGCGCTCACCGCGACCGGAATCGCGGAGAGGAACACGAGGTGGACCTTTTCGCCGGCCCAGTCGATGCCCTCCTTCGAGACGCCCATCGCGAGGGTCAGCCCGCCGCCCTCGACGCCCCTCACGTGGGGGAACGCCACGTCGTCCATGGCCGTCGAGAGAACCGCCTCGCGATCCATCGCGGCTGCGACAAGACTGTCGGCGTTCGAGATGAAATGGTTGTCCTCCATCGCCTTGGCAAGCGTGGCGATCGCGTCTTCGCGCGAGACGGAGCCGAGGTCGACGACCATGAGCTCCTCTGCGGAGAAGCGGGATATGCCCGTCTTCGGGTCGTCGCGATCGCCCTTCTCGGCGACGTTGCGCGCGGCATCGACCTCGTCGGCGAAGAGTATGCGCCCGCAGCTCGAACACGCCACGAGATGCTGGCCGAGCCTGACCTGCTGGGCCTGCGCGATCGGGACCTGCATCCCGCACACGCTGCAGCAGCCGTTGGACATCGAGGCGAGGACGATGTGGCTCTTCTTGTACAGCCGCGCATAGAGACCGGCGCTCTGCGGCTCAAGCTTCTTCTGCAGCTCGTCAATCGACTCGTTGAGGGAATCGAGGTGGCTGCCGTCGCCCGTCTGGTGGTGTTCGTCACGCGTAAGGACGAGCTCCTGCAGCTGCCTCATTATGTTTATCTGGCTTTTCATTTGTTTTTCTCTGTATATTCGCGGATCTTTTCCAACGTCTCCGCAGAAAGTATGTGCTCCATCAGGCAGGCGTCCCTGTCGGCAATGCGGCGGTTCACGCCGAGCTTGACGAGGAACGACCTCAGCAGCTTGTGGCGGCCAAGGACAAGTTTCGCGACCCGCTCGCCCTTCGGCGTCAGGTTGATTGGCGAATACGGCTCCTGGGTGGCGAGCCCGAGCTTCTTCAGCTCGCGTATCGCCTTGACGACGGACGGCATCTTGACGTTGAGGAGCTTCGCCACGTCGCGCACCTGCGCGGGGCGGTTCTCCCCTATCAGCACGTATATCGTCTCAATGTAGTCTTCAAGGCTCTGTGTCATACTCGTCACTTCCCGAACGGGCTGGTCTTCTTCATGAGATGGGCGAACTTGACGGCCTCGATCGACTCCTCGAGCGCGACGGGGAACGGCGCCGCGGTGCGGACCGTGTCGTACACGTGCCGCCAGAACGCGCTCTGGCCGTGCAGAGTCCCCTTCGGCAGCGAAATGGGAATCTTCTTGACCGGAACCTTCTCGTGCATGTCACCGAGCTCGGGAGTCCGCACCGACGAGCGGCGGCGCGGGAACGAGAAGTCGGGGTCTATCACCGTGAACATGCCCTCGGTCGCGCCGGGGAGGACCTTGAACGAGCCGCGCGAGCCGCGTATGACGAAGGAGGGGACCCTGTCCTCGGCGAGAACGCCGCCGTTGAACTCTATGTCGGCCGAGACCGCCCCTCGCGTCTTCAGGTTTACATGCGCGCAGTCCTCGGCGTCGCCCAGGGACGCCACGCGCTTGAGGTCGCTCCACATCTGTATCGGCGGAAGCGGCAGAAGCCGCAGCGTCTGGAGGATGAGGTCGGGCATCGCGTAGTATGCCGCGCCGCCGCCGAGCCGCTTCACAGTCTGCCAGTCGTCGCGGCGTATGAAGTCCTCTCGCCTGACGCACACCTGGTATATGTCGCCGAGCCTCGCGTCGGCCATCGCCATCTTGGCGAGCAGGAAGTCGGGCGCGAAGAGGCCGCGGTGGAAGACGAACAGGCGGTTTTTCGCCTTCTGCGCGGCGCCTCGCAGCACCTGCGCGTCGTCGAAGGTAAGGGCGAGGGGGCTCTCGAGGAGAGTCCAGAAGCCGCGCTCCAGCGACTTGAGCGCATGATCGACGTGGTCGACGGAGCACGTCGCTATGTCCACCACGTCGATGTCGCGTTCGTCGAGCATGTCGGAGAACCGGCGGAACATCTTGCAGTCGGGGAAATCCTTCGCGATTATGTCGCGGCGCTCCTTCATGATGTCGCACGCGGCCACGACCTTGAAGAGGGCGGGATGGGCCTTGAAGACCGGGTAGTGGTCCTCGAACATCGCGCGTCCAAGCCCCATGAGGGCCACGCGCACCGGTGGTCTGTGGCTTTCGGCGTTCATTTCTTCACGATCTCCGTTATGGCAGAGAGGAACTGGGCGACGTCCTTGAACTGGCGGTACACGCTGGCGAAGCGTATGTAGGCGACTTCGTCCACCTTGTGGAGCTCCTGCATCACGAGCTCGGCGATCTTGTCGGCCGACACCTCGTCCCCCTCGAGGCTGGCGACCACATGGTCGATCATGGTGCGTATCTGCTCGTCGCTCACCGGACGCTTGCCGCACGCAACCCTGATGGCCTTGTCGACCTTCGAGCGGTCGAAGGTCTGCCGCGTGCCGTCGCGCTTGATGACGAGGACTTCGTCGCGGTCGATCTCCTCGTAGGTGGTGAACCTGTAGCCGCACTTCAGGCATTCGCGGCGGCGGCGTATCGCCGCGCCGTCGCGCGCGCTGCGCGAATCGAGCACCTTGTCGTCGTCAACACCGCACTTGGGGCACTTCATGTCCTGTCCCCCTTCGCTTCGCCGCCAGCCCCGCCATCCTTGCCGCGGCCGCACATCGTGCAGTGCCTGCAGTCGAGGTTAACCGGGAGCGGCGCGGGGGCGCCGTGGCGGCGCGCGTTCCACTCCCCGATGCGGTTGATGAGAGCGAGAAGAAGCCCGAGCGTTATGAAGCCGCCCGCAGGGAGGATCGCGAGGGTCACGGGACCGGGGTTTATGCCCTTTACCGCGATGTCGCCCCATACGGTGAGAGTCCCCGCGCCGACAATCTCGCGGACCGCGGCGATCAAGGCGAGGGAAAGCGTGAAGCCGACGCCGCTCCCGAGGCCGTCGGCGAGCGAATCGACGATGCCGTTCTTCGAGGCGAACGCCTCGGCGCGGCCGAGGATGATGCAGTTCACGACGATGAGGGGGATGAAGATGCCAAGCGAGGCCGAGAGGTCGGGCAGATAGGCCTGCATGAGGAGGTCGATCGCCGTGACGAAAGTCGCTATGATGACGATGTAGCAGGGAATGTGCACCGCAGGCGGGATGACCCGCCTCAGGGCCGACACGAGGCCGTTGGAGCAGACGAGCACGAACGTCGCCGCGAGCCCCATGCCGAGAGCGTTCTCAAGGCTCGTCGTGACGGCAAGCGTGGGGCACAGGCCGAGCACAAGCCGGAAGATGGGATTGTTCTTGAAAATCCCATACCAAAAGGATAACCATGTTTTCATGAAGCGTATTATAGCCGAAAAGAAGCGAAATGGCAAGGGCGAATTCAGAAGTTTATCCTGAACTCGTTCCGGTGCCAGGAAAGCAGCCCGCGGTCGCGCATGCGGCCAAGCGAGCGCGAAAGCGCCGGGCGTGTCACGCCGAAGTACTCGGCCATGCGCTCCCGGTTGAATGGCAGCTTCACATTGCCCGTGTTCCCCGACTCGTTGTCGAGTTCCTGGAGGTACATCTGGATTTTCGCCTCTATCGTAGGCGCGTTCATCACCGCCAACTTACGCCAGGCGGAGAAGAATTCACGCGCGAGGATCTTAGATATGTTCGAGGAAAGCCTCGCCATCCGCGGCTCGGCCACCTCAATCATCCGCCTCACGACCGCCATGTCGAGCGAAATGAGGGTGCTCGGCTCTGCCGCCACGACGGTACCTGGCCAGCAGGATATCTCAGGGGTGAACAGTATCCACAACCCCAGCACCTCGCCGACGCGCAGCTCCCTCGCGAAGATATCATGCCCGCCGACGATCTTCTCGTAGACGCGGAGCCGGCCCGAAACGACGACGAACAGCCTGTTCGCCTCAAGCCCCGCGTGCGCCACCGCCTCACCTTTCGAAAACTCCCTCTTGACGCCGTTGAAGCGATACAGGAGCGACTCTACGTCGTCGGCCGAAAACCCGCGGAAAAGATCGGCGCTCCTTGCAAGGTTGAGTATGGAGGATTCTAGCACATCAGCCCTTCTGGAACCTAACGCGCGGATCGAGCGCGGCATAGGCGAGGTCAGTGACGAGGTTGACAAACTGGTAGAGGAGAGCACCAAGCACCACTACCGCCCTCACGACGGCCATGTCCGCCGAGTGTATCGCATTGATCGACACCGACCCAAGGCCGGGGATGCCGAAGAACGACTCGAGGAGGAGCGAGCCAGTGAAGAGATAAGGTATAGCAAGCGAGATGTAGGTCACGATCGGTATGAGCGCGTTCCTGAGGACGTGCTTTACGAGAATCGCCGCGCCGGAAAGCCCCTTTGCGCGCGCGGTGAGGACGTAGGGCTTGTAGAGCTCGTCGAGTATCGCCATGCGGAAGAACCTGACGTCGACGCCGAGGGACGAGAGGACGCCTATGAGAACCGGGAGCGCAAGGTAGAACCAGCCGCGGTAGCCCCATATCGGAAAGAGCCCGAGCTTGTACGAGAGGAGAAACTGCCCCGCGAGCACCCACACGACGTAGTTGACGCTCATGAGGACGGTCGAGCCGAAGAGAATCGCCTTGTCGGGGAAGCGCCCCCTCCACGCCGCCGCCACGAACGCGAGGAGAAGCCCGACGACCGTTCCCCCGACGAGGATCGGGACCGTGAGCGAAAGGCTCGGCCCGACGCCGCGCTTCAGGATGTCGACGACGGGTTCCTTCATCTCAACGGAATAGCCGAGGTCGCCCTTCGCGAGATCGCCCACGAAGTTGAAGAGCTGGCTGTCGAACAGCCCCTTGAAGCCCGCGTCGCCCCATTTGCCCACGATGAGCGGCTTGTCGTAGCCGAACTTGTGGTTGAAGGCCGCTATCGCCTCGGCCGTCGCGTTCTTGCCGAGGATGACCTCGGCCGGCGAGCCGCCCACTATGTTGAAGAGCGCGAACGCGAGGAGGACGATCCCCGCGGTGGTGGGGATCACCTCGGCGATTCTCCTGAGCACGTACTTCAGCATGGCGCCCCGCTCTCTATCGCCGCGCGCAGAACGGCGGCGACCGCCTTGGGGTCGCACTGGTCGAGGCGCTCGAGCGTCTTGGCCCAGCGGTACGCGCCCGAGCCCGCGACGTCGAACGGACGGTGGACGAAGAGCTCGTCGAACGCGCGGCGGCGCTCGCGGTACTTCGCCTGCACGTCGGCAAGCGTGCGTTCGAAGGCCGTGACGTAGGCGTCGGCGAACGCTGCGACGTCGGGCACGAACTTCGCGCGGCGGCGCACGACGTTCGCGTACGGGGCCACGGTGTCCTCAAAAGTGTGGAGGTAGTTGACGAAGCTGCCCGCGTGGTCGGTCGCCACGATCTTCGCCGGAAGCCCGTCGGGGCCGAACTGGACCACTTCGTAGTTCTTGTCGAAGAGGTTCTCCTTCGTCTCCGAGGAACGCCGCCCGACGATTATGTCGTGCGCGGCCGCCTCGCCCATCAGCCATGCGAACGCGAGCGCGAACGCCGGATTGCGGAAGCGCGCCGGGGGGATCTTGTCAGAGGCCGTGCCGGGGACGTAGTCGCGGACATAGCCGAACGCGCGCACCGTCGTGCCGTTGTACTGGTTGTGCCCGCGGTAGGTCTCGGGGAACTGCGCTATCGCGACGCGGGGCGGGAGGTTCATGCCGAGCTGGCAGCACATGAGGCGGCGGTCGAGGATGTAGTCGGCGTATTCGTTGGCCTCTATCGTCGCCTGCAGCAGGTCCTTGCCCTCGTCGAGATGCTCGGCGACGCCCCACTTCTGGAAGCGGAGCAGCACGAGCCGAACCTCGTCGGAATCGGCGGTCTTGCACTGGATTACGTAGACGCTCCCGTGGCGCGAGCCCTTGATCGGCTCGCGGGCCAGCGAACGGGCGATGCGCCCGACGTTGACGAACTCGATGTCGTTGAACAGCCGCATCGTGTTGAAGATCACGTTGCGGACGTGGAAGTCGCACAGCGGCTCGAGCGACGGATCGCGCGTGCGGCTGTATTCGTCCCAGAGGGGGTCGAAGATGACCTCGCCGCGGTCGATGCGCGCGCCGGGAAGCCACTCTATCTGGCGGTAGAACTCGGGCGATATGCCCTGGATCAGGTCCTGCTCCGCGGCGTTCGTCTCGTTCGTGCCCGCGGTAACGGCCGTGCACATCGCGTTGCGCCAGTCGAAGTTGCCGACCGACTCCTCGCGCAGCTCGGGCGGAAGCGACATGCGCCAGTCGAGGGCTATCTTCTCTACCGCCGCGCGGAGAGCGGCGTCGTCGAGCGAGTCGACCTCGATGCCCTTCAGGGCGTTCTTGATCTCGATCGGCGTGGTCGTGGGGAACAGATCGACCTCCGGATGGCCCATCCTGTTGCGCTTCTTGAGGAGCGAAACCACCTCCCTGACCTGCGCCCTGTATTCGTCGGCGGGCAGGGCGGAGACGATGTCATATCCCCCGGCGGTGATGTAGCGAGTGCCGATGGCCTGGTTGTAGAAGTAGACCGCCTTCTCGCCTATCGCCACGCGGGAGCCCTCGACTATCCGCGACATGTCCTCCTGGGAGATGGGCGCGCGGGCCATGCGCCAGTTCTCGCCGCGCGCCCTGAGCGCGTTGCGGACCTTCGCCGCATGCGTGTTGAGGAAGCGAATCCTGCGCTTGTTCACGAGCTTCTGCAGCTCGTCGTCGGCGAGGAAGGCGAGGTCCATGCGGTCGGGATCGGGGCGGATGAGGACAAAGTCGTCTGTGAAGATCAGGTCGACCGACTGCTCGAGCTCGGCTTCCTCCTCGGAAGATGTGAGCGGCGGCAGCCCGGCCTCGGAGCGCCTGGCGTTGAGGTGGTCGATCCACATGACGCGCTGCATGGCATGGACGCCGCGCCGCGTCACGAGACCCGGGGTCTTGAGGAACAAGGTGCCGATCCGGCTGGCAAGGCTGCCGTCCGGAGCTTTTGCGAAAATCTGCTCTCCTAAGATCTGCATGGAGTATATTATACCAAAATTAGAGGCCGCGCAAAGGCCGGGCCTCAAACAGCATGTCCATCGCCCCACGGCTCGACATGCACGACCACGTCGTCCACGTCTATCCCGGCGCCGACGACGGCCTCCTTCACGGCATGCCCTATGTCGTGGCCCTCGGCAACCGAGAGCGACCTGTCGACCTGGACATGGATGTCGGCCTGGAACGACGAGCCGTACCGCCTCGCGCGCGGCTTGTGCACGCCCTTGACGCCTTCCACCCGCATGGCGACCGCGGCGACGGCCTCGGCCTTCGACCCGATCTGCGCGTCCGTCAGTTCCTGGAACGACGGCCGCGCGAGCTTCCACGAGACGTGGAGGACGAACGCGCTTACGACGAGCGCACCGGCGGCGTCGACCCACCAGAGCGAGGGGAACACCCATACGACCGCCACTGCGGCAGCGACGGGGACGGAGCTCAGCGCATCGGACCTGTGGTGCCAGGCATTGGCCTCGAGCGCGGTCGACCTGACGCGCCGCGCCACGGACCGCGTCACGACAAAGACGATCTCCTTGAGAACGATGCTCCCGAGCGCGACCGCAAGCGCGAGCGCGCCCGGCGTCGCGCCGGACCCACCGCGCGCAAGCGACACGACCGCGTTGCGCGCGAGCTCCCATGCGGCGAACACGAGCGCGGCGGATATGACGAGCGTGACGAGCGCCTCGATCTTGCCGTGGCCGTAGGGATGGTCTTCGTCCGCAGGCGCAGCCCAGCACCTGACGCTGAACACCACGACGAGGTCGGTCACGAGGTCGGACGCAGAATGGACCGCATCCGCGACAAGCGCCTGCGACGACGACATTACGCCCGCGGCGGCCTTGGCCGCCGCAATCGCGACATTCGCCAGGATCCCGGCGAACGTCACCCGCCGCACCATCCTGATCTTTCCCTCGGCCTGCATCTCCGCCCCCGCAGAATTCAGCCCATGAGCGCGAATATCCGCCTGAGCCCCTTCCGGGCGAGCGCGCGCAGCGCGTCCAGCGACTCTTCCGTGAACGGCTTGTGCTCGGCCGTCCCCTGAAGCTCCACATAGCGGCCGTCGTCCGTCATGACGACGTTGAGATCGACCTCCGCCGTCGAGTCGTGCGCGTAGTCGAGGTCGAGCGTCGGTCTGCCGTCGCACACGCCGACCGAAACGGCCGCGACGCGGTGGACGATCGGGTTTTCGGAGAGCGTGCCGTCGGCGAGCAGCTTCGCGACGGCGTCCTGCAGGGCCGCCATTCCGCCCGTGATCGACGCGCACCTCGTGCCGCCGTCGGCCTGCAGGACGTCGCAGTCGATCGTGATCTGCCGCGGGCCGAGCTTCGCCATGTCGACGGCGGCCCTGAGCGAGCGCCCGATGAGGCGCTGTATCTCGGTCGAACGGGCGTCTTGCTTGAGCTTCTTGATGTCGCGGTCCTTCCGCCCGCCGCCGGTGGACGACGGAAGCATCGAGTATTCCGCCGTAACCCAGCCGCGCCCGGTGTCCTTGAGGAACGGGGGCACCTTGTCCTCGACGCTCGCGGTGCAGAGGACCCACGTGTCGCCCCATTTCACGAGAACGCTCCCGGCCGCATACTTTGTGAAGCCGTGCACGAACTCTATCTTGCGAAGCTCTGTCCTTCTCTTCATGGCAATGGTCGGGGCGAGAGGATTTGAACCTCCGACATTCTGCTCCCAAAGCATTGTTTTTAACTTGATTTTTCCCAAAGTTTATAGGTTATTTTTTGTTTAAGACCGCTTCCGTCCCCCATTTTGTCCCCCACTTTCCCCTTGCTTAGGCTCCGATAGTGTGATACACTGTTTCGCGTTGTCAATCATTGCAAACATAGTATATCACACAGCCGAGCGGCTGACAACACCGAGCGGAAGAAAAACCATTGCGAAAGGTGGTGCAAGATGGGATTGAAAATAGTGAAGAACGCCGACGGCACGTTTCGCCCGACATGGTACGGGCGCATATCCATCAAAGGCAAGAAGCGAGAAACCAACCTAAACGTATCGGTTGACGGCAGAATCCCCGTTGACAAGACAGGGAATGTCAGACTGACCGCCAAGGGCGACGCCGCGTTTGAGCGTTCGCGCAAGGCGGCGAAAAAGGCATTCGACGCGTGGCGCAGGGAATCGCAGAAAGACCCCGCCGAACTCCAGCGCAAGGCGCACAAGGCGCGTACCGGCGAAGACTTGGGTGGTCTGCCGCTTGCAAAGCTGTTTGCGAACTGGCAGAACGTGTCGCGCGGGAAAGCCCCGACACCTGCCTGGTGCGCGATGGTAAAGGGATGGTTTGAGGATTTCACCGCGTTCGCGCAAGCAGAAGCCCGCAAGCACCGCAAACGATGCGAAACGGTCAACGACATGACACCAGAAATTGCAACGGCATGGTTCAACCACGTGAAGGCGACGTACTCATGGGAAACGGTGCTAAAGATGAAACACCTCATCAGCGGCACTTTCACCCGGTTGCAGGGGCTGGGGCTGTCACGCATCAACCCATTCAGCAATATGCAGTTGCGCGGCGGCGGCAACGGCGAGAACAAAAAGGTTTCGCGCAAGGCGTTGGACGCCGCCGAGACGGAACGGGTTTTGGAACTTGCGCGGGGCACGGAAATCTACCCGCTTGTGGTTGCCGCCGCTTGCACGGGCATGAGAATCGGGGACGTATGCAACCTCAAATGGGCGGATGTAGACTTGCGCGGCGGGCTGATAGACTGCGTTACCGCGAAGGCGGGTGTACGCGTCACCATCCCGATCTTCGGGCGGCTCATGGAAGTGCTGAACGAATGCGCGACCATTTCCGGAGATGGTGCCCAGCCATCCCCCTTCGTATTCCCCCAATTCGCAAGGGACTACAACTACACCAACGATAAGGGACACCATACCACGCGCAACAAAATCATCCAGGCGGTAAAGCCCCTTTTCGCCCGCGCAGTATTCGGGGACACGCCGCCCGCAACAGAGGTGAGCAAGAACGGCCAGACAACCCGCAAACTTGCCGACGTGATAGGCGATGCAGGGTTCACGGAATACAAGCGCAACCGACTGTTGGACGTCTACACCCGTTTCAAGGCGGGCAACCGCCCAGTTGACATTGCCGCCGCGCTGAACGTCAAGCGGTCGCAAATCTCAATGGACCTGCGCGACATCGAGAAACTGACAGGCGAGACTTTGCGTCCGATGGCCGAAAAGTCCTCACGGCGAAAAAACCGCCTTGAGCTTATTGAAAGCACGAGGCAAAAGCGCGGCATTGGACAAAGGGCGGCAAGCGTCTACGGCTGGCACAGTTTCCGGCACGGATTCGTGATCCTCGCGCTAAACGCAGGCGTTCCCGTCGAGGACGTGCGGCGCATTGTCGGGCATGGCGATGCGGAAACGACGCTTGACAACTACTACAATCCCGAAAAGAAACACGCCGCAGAGCGTGTGCGCCGCCAAATGCGCGGCACTGTGCTGGACAGCGACGGCGCGAGCCACCGCAAAAGAATTGCCGCGACGACACCCGCCCTACCCGCGACTTCAATTGACGATGTAATAGCCACACTGACCGAGAAGCAGCGCAAGGCACTTGCCCGCAGACTGCTGGGGCTATGATATAATATGAGGCTCTTCTTGCTGGGCTCTTCTTGAGGACTGAAACATGACAAGCAAAGAACAACTCGACAAGCTCGTTGAAATCGCAAATACGCCAATCGACGACAACGCCGCATACGACATTGCCGCCCAACATATCAACGCGATGATCATGAACGCGCGGAAAGTCTTCGGCGGACTATCGACGGAGGCGCAGTTTGCGCAGTTCACGGCGCAAGCATCAAGGAACCTCAAGGGAAGCGAAATCTGCCTGCTTGTTCATTTCCTTGATCGCTTCCTGCTCGCCCAGCCGTTGGTAGATGGCGGCAGAACGGCGCTCCGCAACGACGTGACCGTTGCCGAACTTGTGCATCTCAAGCAAGCCGTCGACTTCCTGCAAATCAATTTTCAGATCAGCGCGACAGCGCTGGGAATGATGCGCATCTTCACGAAGCGGGCGGTTAAGGCGACCGACTTCTGGGGCATGACGCCCGACGACATGGAAAAGGAACTCAACGCAATCGCGCCGCAGGCGGACATGATTGACGATTTCAAGAAGATGGTGCAAGATCAATTCGCGGCGATGGGCGGCAAACTTGACGCGCTGCAAGACATGGAACGCGAAACGCAGGCGGCGGCGAAGAAAGCAGCGAACAATTCAAAGGCGGTGCTTGACGAACTGGCGCAATGGCGCGAGTGGGTGCGTGGTATATCTCAATCCGGGGATGCCCAGCCCCTTCCTCTTCCAACACTCTGTGCAGAGATGCAAAAAGCCGTTGTAGCGAAATGGGACGAGTACAAAGACGGGTGCGCAGGAAAATGCAGGGCAACTTTCCAAGGATGCCTTGACACCTGCGCCGCAGATTATGTCTATAAAAGCGCGGCTACTGGCAAGACATATCAACTGCTTGAACTTGCGCCGAACGAGGCGACTCTTGCGGCCATAGTCCACAACGCACAGGTGAAGCGGTCTGCGCAGAAGAAAACCAAAGCCGCCGAAAAATCAAAGTCGCGTCAAAACCGCAAGCGCAAATAACTTTTTCAACACACCTTTTTACGCGCAGAACGCCGCCCCTGTTGACTGGGACGGCGTTTCGCGTTTCACGCCGTAAAACCAATTGACGCAAGTTTGACTTCTCGCAAAAATCGTGTGAAATAATACCAGACGTGTCAAGCCAAGGTTGCGTCCGCGATTCGGCGAGCGCCGGAGCGTCGCAACGGTTTGATGACCGCCCGCCGAGGCGAGACGCGGCATGGAGTAAACGCAATGAGTGAACGAGAACGAATGATGAAGCTGCTCGCGGCGACCCCGCAGACTCTGGCAAAAGTGGATGCCATCTTGAACGGCTCGGACGGCATGACGGCAAAGGCAGACGACGACTGCCGACTTGTGACGTACACGGAAGCGGCGAAACGCCTGAACCTTTCCCGCCCGACCGTGTACCGGCTGGTGAAATTGGGACGGCTGGAGGTAGTGCCGCTTGACGGCGTAAACCGCATACGCCTCAAATCGGTAGTGGACTTCGCCAACGGCACGACGCGCTGACAGGGGTGGCTATGTCTGAAATCCAAGACGCAATCGAAGCGGCAACCGCACAAGCGGCGGCCGCGCATGCCGCCGACGAACTTGCGGCGGCTGGCATAGCCTTTCGCGACTGGCGCGAATTCATGGCGAACGAGCCACCCCCGTTCGACTGGATAATAACGGATATTGTCGCGCATGGCATGAAAGGCGACCTGAACGCCAAAAGCAAGCAATGGAAATCCTTTTTCGGGATGCAGCTTGCGCTGTGCATCTCCGCCGGGCAATCCTTCCTCGGCATGCAAGTGCCAAAGGCACGGCGATGCGCCTACTTCAACCTGGAACTCAGTGATCGGGGAGCATGGGAACGCGGCGCGGCGATGGGCGCGGCAACGGGCGCAACGCCTGCAGGCAACATGCTGTACGTCGTAAATCTCCGAGGCAAGGCAGAGCGGTTGCGAGAGCATACGCCCGCGCTTGTGGCAGAGGTGAGCAGGCTGGAGATAGACCTTGTCATCCTCGACCCCCGCTATAAACTCATTGGCGACGGCGAGGATGAAAACTCCGCCGCCGGGTTGCGCGGAGTGCTGCAATTCCGCGATGCGCTGGCAGAAGCCGC
>ONVK01000021.1 GCA_900321255.1 uncultured Lentisphaerota bacterium
CGACCCCGAAGCCGTATATGTATACGGCGAGCGGGTCGAAGGACGGGCAAGGCGCCCGCCTCAAAGGGCGAGCACGGTTGCCCGAAACAAAGCCGCACGTTGGAAGGCGAGCTATCGCAGTAAATCGCGGAGTGGCGCATGGGGCCTGCGTTTTTTTGGTATAATAAGCACGATGTACTCCGACATTCCCTTCTGGCTTTCGATTTTGATGATGGCGGGCGGCTTCGCGGCGCTTGCGTGGTCGAGCGACCTTTTCGTCGACGGGGCGGCGAAGGTGGCGAAGGCGCTTGGCATTTCCCCGTTTATCATCGGAATGGTGATCATCGGCTTCGGGACGAGCGCGCCCGAGCTGTGCGTAAGCGTGATGAGCGGATTCTCGGGACACGCCAACCTCTCCCTGGGCAACGCCTACGGGAGCTGCATCTTCAACATCGCCGTGATACTCGGCGTCGCAGTGATGATCTTCCCGCTCGTCACGCGCCCGGCCGTGACCTTCGTCGCAGGGCCGGGGCTTGCTGCGATATGCCTCTTTTCGATGTTCATCCTGCGCGACGGCTCGTGTTCGCGCACAGACGCTGCGGTCTTCCTCGCCGTGTTCGCCGTTCTTCTCCCGCTGTACTGCTGGTTCGACCAGAAGACGAAGGTTTCAGACAAGTCCCGCCGGAAGAAGAAGCGTGCGGCAATCGAGCCTGCGAAGGAGGAGGACAGTTCCATTGTCGTCGCAGTCGCGAAGCTTGTCGTCGGGCTTTCGGTCCTTGTCGGCTCGTCTCACATCCTCGTGTGGGGCGCCGTCGATCTAGCTACATTCTTCGGTGTGTCGGACCTCGTCATAGGGCTTACGATAGTCGCGGCCGGAACGTCTCTCCCGGAGCTTGCGAGCGCCATCGCGTCCGCACGCCGCGGCGAGCACGAATTCGTGCTCGGCAACATCATAGGCTCAAACCTCTTCAACATGCTCGCCGTTGTTGGCCTCGCCTGCGTGATCGCGCCCGTCAAATCGTTTTCGCCGTATGTGCTTTCCCGCGATCTGCCGCTTCTGACTCTGCTGTCGCTGTCGATTCTCGTATTTGGCGTAAACAGGCGCCATCCAAGATGGCCGGGCGCGATCACGCGGCGCGAGGCGGCGGTCTGGCTCGTCGTGTTTGGGGTTTACACCGTCATCATGTTCCTGCAGGAAACTGGGAGGGTCTGAACAATGGCAAGGGTAGTGGCGATAGACGGGCCGAGCGGAGCTGGAAAGAGCTCCGTGTCGCGCATCGTGGGCGGGAAGCTCGGCTTCCTCCATGTCGATTCCGGGGCGCTCTACAGGATCATGACGTGGCAGGCGCTCGTCAGGAAGGTCGACACCGACGACCCTGACGCGGTCGCGGCGTTCGCGCCGACCGTGGAGATAGAGTGCCGCCCCGAAAACGGCGCGATCGCGTACTATGTCGACGGCGAGAAGCCGGGCGACAGGATTCGCACGCCCGAGATCAACGCCCACGCCTCGCAGGTCGCGACCGTCAAGGCCGTGCGCGACAGGATCACCGCGATCCTTCGCGGCCTGACGCGTTTCGGCGACTTAGTTGTCGAAGGGCGCGACATCACCACCGCCGTCTTCCCCGACTCGCCGGCGAGGTTCTACCTCACCGCCTCCGCCGAGGCCCGCGCCCGCCGCCGCCAGAAGGAGGAGGTCGAGAAGGGGATCGCCAACCAGTCCGCCGAGACCGTCAAGGCGTCGCTTCTCGCGCGGGACGCGATAGATTCGACGCGAAAATACGCTCCGCTCAGGAAGGCGGACGGTGCAATCGAAATCGACTCTTCCGACCTGACGCTCGAGCAGGTGGTCGACATCGTACTTGGGAAAATCCATGAGACTTTCGGTTAAGATCTGCCTTATTGTCCTCGCCGCCTATTTCGCCGCAGCGGTCTACGGCGAAGTCCAGTACCGCGTAGCGCTCGCGCGCGACGTCACGCCGGCCTACAACGTCGTCAACACCAAGGAGCGCTACCAGCCGCCGTCCGCGAGGCACTGGCTCGGCACCGACAACCTCGGGCGCGACGTGGGGCTCCGGCTCGTGCAGGGCACGCGCATCGCGTTCCACGTCGGCATAATGACGTCGCTCATCGCGATTCCCCTCGGCGTCATCCTCGGGCTTCTCGGCGGCTACTTCGGCGGCAAGACCGACTCCGTCGTCGTGTGGCTGTGCGCGACGGTAGCGTCGATGCCGGGGCTTCTCTTCATCCTCGCGATCTCGCTCGTCGTCGGCCAGGGGCTGATCGGCCTGTACCTCGGCATCGGCTTCACGACGTGGGTCGGCGTCTGCCGAACGATCCGCGCGGAGGTGATGAAGCACCGCGACCGCGCCTACGTGCAGGCCGCGAAGGTGCTCGGGTACTCGCATATGCGCATAATGTTCAGGCATATCCTGCCGAACGTCGCGCACATCGTCCTGATCCAGTTCTCGATACGCTTCCCGTCGGCCGTGGCGACCGAGGTGTTCATCTCGTTCCTCGGCATAGGCGTGCAGGGCGAGCCCTCGTGGGGCGTCATGATCAACAACGCCAGGGCGCGTCTCTGGCAGGGCGTCTGGTGGGAGATGACGTTCACGACGCTCGCGATCTTCCTCCTCGTGCTCGTCTTCAACCATCTAGCGGACGTTCTCCGCGACCGCCTCGATCCCGCGCTCCGCAGCGAGCGCTGACGGCCATGTGCCCGCTGTCGTGGGCGTAAATGTCCACACGCGCGGACGTAAATTTGGTAAAATATCCGAAACCAAGACAAATAAAAAGAGAAAAACAAAGAAAGAAAGTTCAAATGAAAAAGCAGGACAGCAAGAAATACGTCTATTTCTTCGGCGCAGGGCAGACCGAAGGAAACGCTAACATGCGCGAGCTTCTTGGCGGCAAGGGCGCGAACCTCGCCGAGATGGCCGGTCTCGGACTCCCCGTCCCCCAGGGCTTCACGATCACGACCGAGGCGTGCACGCGCTACTACGACGACGGCAAGAAGATCGGCACCGACATCCAGAAGCAGGTGATGGAGTACATCGACAAGCTCGAGAAGTCGGCCGGCAAGAAGTTCGGCGACCTCAAGAACCCGCTGCTCGTCTCCGTCCGCTCCGGCGCGCGCGCGTCGATGCCCGGCATGATGGACACGATCTTGAACCTCGGCCTCAACGAGAAGGTCGTCGAGACCCTCGCCAAGCAGACGAAGAACCCGCGCTGGGCGTGGGACTGCTACCGCCGCTTCATCCAGATGTTCTCCGACGTCGTCATGGAGGTCGGCAAGAAGTACTTCGAGAAGCTGATCGACGACATGAAGGCGAAGAAGCACGTCAAGAACGACGTCGACCTCACCGCAGCCGACCTCAAGACGCTTGCCACCCAGTTCAAGGCCGAGTACAAGGCCAAGATCGGCAAGGACTTCCCGACCGACGCGAAGGAGCAGCTCTTCGAGGCGATCAAGGCCGTGTTCCGCAGCTGGGACAACCCGCGCGCGAACGTCTACCGCCGCGACAACGACATCCCGTATTCGTGGGGCACGGCGGTCAACGTCCAGATGATGGCGTTCGGCAACCTGAACGACCAGTCCGGCACGGGCGTCGCCTTCACGCGCGACCCCGCGACGGGCGAGAAGAAGCTCATGGGCGAGTTCCTCATGAACGCGCAGGGCGAGGACGTCGTCGCCGGCGTGAGGACCCCGATGCCGATCGCCAAGATGGCCGAGGTCATGCCCAAGGTGTTCAAGCAGTTCCAGAAGATCTGCGACACGCTCGAGGAGCACTACCGCGACATGCAGGACATGGAGTTCACGATCGAGAACCAGAAGCTCTTCATGCTCCAGACGCGCAACGGCAAGCGCACGGCCAAGGCCGCGCTCAAGATCGCGTGCGACCTCGTCGACGAGGGCATGCGCAGCGAGAAGGAGGCGGTGCTCATGATCGAGCCCCGCAACCTCGACACGCTCCTCCACCCGCAGTTCGACGCGGTCGCGCTCAAGAACGCCAAGGCCGCGGGCCGCGGCCTCGCCGCCTCCCCGGGCGCGGCGTGCGGCAAGATCGTCTTCACGGCGGCCGACGCGATGTCGTGGAAGGAGAACGGCGAGAAGACGGTGCTCGTGCGCCTCGAGACCTCCCCTGAGGACATCGAGGGCATGAAGGCCGCCGAGGGCATCCTCACGGTGCGCGGCGGCATGACCTCGCACGCTGCGGTCGTCGCGCGCGGCATGGGCGTCTGCTGCGTCTCCGGCTGCCAGGATATCCAGATGGACGAGGAGCACAAGCGCTTCACGCTCGGCGGAAAGGTCTTCAAGGAGGGCGACTGGCTCTCCATCGACGGCTCGACCGGCTACATCTACGACGGCGTCATCCCGACCGTCGACGCGACGATCGCAGGCGAGTTCGGCCGCATCATGAACTGGGCCGACAAGTTCCGCAAGCTGCACGTCCGCACCAACGCCGACACGCCGCGCGACGCCCGCAAGGCGCGCGAGCTGGGCGCGGAGGGCATCGGCCTCTGCCGCACGGAGCACATGTTCTTCGAGGCCGACCGCATCGCGGCGTTCCGCGAGATGATCTGCGCCGACACGGTCGAGGAGCGCGAAATCGCGCTCTCCAAGATCCTGCCCTACCAGCAGGACGACTTCGAGCAGCTCTTCGAGGCCCTCGAGGGCAAGCCGGTTACGATCCGCTTCCTCGACCCGCCGCTGCACGAGTTCGTGCCGCACAGCGAGGACGAGATCAAGCTGCTCGCGAAGGCGCAGCACAAGACCGTCGCCGAGATCGAGGATCTCATCGACTCCCTCCACGAGTTCAACCCGATGATGGGCCACCGCGGCTGCCGCCTCTGCGTCACCTACCCGGAGATCGCCCGCATGCAGACCACGGCCGTCATCCGCGCCGCGGTCAAGGTCCAGAAGTCGCACCCGACGTGGACCGTCAAGCCCGAGATCATGATCCCGCTCACGGGCGACGCCAAGGAGCTCAGGTTCGTCAAGGAGATCGTCGTCAAGACGGCGAACGAGGAAATCGCGCACGCCGACGTCAACATCGCCTACAAGGTGGGCACGATGATCGAGATCCCGCGCGCGGCGCTGACCGCCGACGAGATCGCGAAGGAGGCGCAGTTCTTCTGCTTCGGCACGAACGACCTCACGCAGATGACCTACGGCTTCTCGCGCGACGACGCGGGCAAGTTCCTCTCGGCCTACTACGACAAGAAGATCTTCGAGAACGACCCGTTCGCGAAGCTCGACCAGGACGGCGTAGGCAAGCTCATGAAGATGGCGATCGAGCTCGGCAAGGCCGTGAGGCCCAACCTCCACTGCGGCATCTGCGGCGAGCACGGCGGCGATCCCTCGTCCGTCGAGTTCTGCCACAAGCTCGGCCTCGACTACGTCAGCTGCTCGCCGTTCCGCGTGCCGATCGCGCGCCTCGCGGCGGCACAGGCCGCGCTCAGGGACTGAGCGCCGTGAACGTGCTGTCCACCGAGATCCCGGGCGTGGTTGTCGTCGAGCCGCAGGTGTTCGGCGACAGCCGCGGCTGGTTCGCGGAGCAGTACAACGCCGAACGCTACAAGGCCGCGGGGATCGACGCCGACTTCGTGCAGGACAACGAGTCGTTCTCGTCGAAGGGCGTCGTCCGCGGGCTTCACTGGCAGGCGGCGCCCCACACCCAGGCGAAGCTCGTCAGGGTCGTTCGCGGCGCGGTGTGGGATGTGGCAGTCGACATACGCAGGGGCTCCCCGACGTTCGGCCGCCACGTCGCGGTGACGCTCTCGGCCGAGAACCGCCGGCAGCTCTACATCCCGCGCGGGTTCGCGCACGGCTTCATCGTCCTTGAGGACGACACGCTTTTCAGCTACAAGTGCGACAGGCTATACTGCCGCGAGGCGGACCGCGGGATGCTCTTCAGCGACCCTGCGCTCGGCATCGAGTGGCCCGACCTCGGCATGGAGCTCACCCTTTCGGACAAGGACAGGAGGCATCCGCTTTTCAAGGACATCCTCCCCTGGTCCGAGGGGTGACAGCCCGCCTCCGGCGCGCTTTACGCCGCAGGGCGGATGTGGTAACATATCCGCGATGAGAGGAAACAGCGGATTTGAATCGAGGGCCTACCTCCTGGACGTGACCGACCGGTGCCCGAACCGGCGGACTATGCAGGAGCTCGTTGACGTGCTCGCGCGCTTCGGCTACACCGAATTCTGCCTGTACGACGCGGCGAAGGAGAGGGAAACGCCGCTTGAGACGGCGAAGACCGAGGCCTACTGCCGCATGCAGGGGATCGATTTCAAGGTCGTTGGCGAAGGCTTCCGCCGCGAGATCGAGGCGGACGCGAAGACAGTAGTCGCTCCGACGTTCGCGGCGCGTTCGCTCTGCGGCCGCATCGAGGAGATGCGCGAGGCGATGGAACGCGCCGAGGCTGCGGGCTCCGAGCGAAAGGCGACGCGTTTTGTCGTGACGGACTTCTCCGACGGCTATGCGTGGCATCCGCTCTGCGTGTCGCTTCCCGCGATAATCCTCGCCGGGAACCTCATGACCGCGGGTCGCGTCGCTGCGAAGATGGACTTGGAGAAAGACCTCTGCTCGGTGATGGATCTTCCTGTCGGCGGGCTTCTCCAGAAGCTCGGCACGCTTTACCTGCGCGGCGGCGCGGTCAGGCCGGACTCCTCCGAGTATTTCAACATACTCGCGGGCGATGTCGGCTACTCGCGCCATCCGGGGCTTACGCAGTTCGTGCTCGACGACGTCTCGGCAGTCGCGCGCGGCGTGCGGATTGCGCTTGAGCGCTGGCTTGACCGAAGCGACTGGGCGAAGGAGATTTCCTACGCGGCGCTCTTGCTCGAATGTTCGTGCCATAGGCGCGACGAGCGGCGTCTCCGCGAGCTCCGCGACCTCCACGGACACGTCTGGCGCATGCGATTCGAGCCGGAGGGCAGGGTCGAATCTCTCGCAAAGCTGCCCAGATTCTGAAAAATCGGCAAAATCCCCAAGAAATTGTGTTTCGCCAACAGGCTGTCCACAACCTGTTGACAAAATTTTATAAGTTTACCCTTGTCAGGGCACAATATTTAGTGTATCATACGCACTTGAACTACCAACAGTAGTAAAATTTCATTTTAAACAATCATAAACAACAAAGTCCAAACAAGGAGGGTCGATCAGACGATGAAGACGAAAGAGATGAAGATCACCAAGCGCAGCGGACAGGAAGTTCCGTTCGACATCACGAAGATCGAGAACGCAATTCGCAAGGCGTCCCAGGCCGTCGACTACAAGGATGCGCTTTCGGAAGGTCGTATCAAGCTCATCGCGGAGGAGGTCGCGGGCGTGTGCGCGGCTCGCGACCGCGCGATGCACGTCGAGGAGATCCAGGACGTCGTCGAGACGAAGCTCATGGAGTTCGGCGCGAGGGAGATCGCGAAGCGCTACATCGTATACCGCTACAAGCAGCAGCTTCTCCGCCAGGCCAACACGACGGACAAGCAGATACTCTCGCTCATCGAGTGCAACAACGAGGACGTCAAGCAGGAGAACTCCAACAAGAACCCGACGATCAACGCCGTGCAGCGCGACTACATGGCGGGCGAGGTCTCGAAGGACGTCTCGGCGCGTCTCCTCCTCCCAGCCGACGTCGTGCAGGCCCACAAGGAGGGCGTGATCCATTTCCACGACATGGACTACTACGCGCAGCACATGCACAACTGCGACCTCGTGAACCTCGAGGACATGCTGCAGAACGGCACGGTGATCTCCGAGACGATGATCGAGAAGCCGAAGTCGTTCTCCACGGCCTGCAACATCGCGACGCAGATCATCGCGCAGGTCGCCTCCAACCAGTACGGCGGCCAGTCGATCTCGCTCACGCACCTCGCGCCGTTCGTCGACATCTCCAGGAAGGCGATACAGGAGGAGGTGAAGGGCGAGTGCGAGCTCGCAGGCGTCAAGATGTCGAAGGAGGACTTCGACAAGATCGTCGAGCTCCGCGTCCGCAAGGAGATCCAGAAGGGCGTGCAGACGATCCAGTACCAGGTCGTCACGCTCATGACCACGAACGGACAGGCGCCTTTCGTCACCGTCTACATGTACCTCGGCGAGGCGAGGAGCGAGCGCGAGCGCGACGACCTCGCGATGATCATCGAGGAGGTGCTGAACGAGCGCATCAAGGGCGTCAAGAACGAGCAGGGCGTCTACATAACGCCCGCGTTCCCCAAGCTCATCTACGTGCTCGAGGAGCAGAACATCCGCGAGGACTCGCCCTACTGGTACCTGACCGAGCTCGCCGCGAAGTGCACGGCGAAGCGCATGGTGCCCGACTACATCAGCGAGAAGAAGATGCGCGAGTACAAGCTCTCCAAGGGCGAGACCGTCGGGCACGGCGACACGTACACGTGCATGGGCTGCCGCTCGTTCCTCACGCCCGACCGCTCGGGCGACGGCTACGGCAACGTCGCGCGCGCCAAGAACTACGAGCCCGGCAAGCCGAAGTACTACGGCCGCTTCAACCAGGGCGTCGTCACGATCAACCTCGTCGACATCGCGCTTTCCGCGCACGGCGACATGGAGAAGTTCTGGCGCCTCTTCGACGAGCGCTGCGAGCTCTGCCACCGCGCCCTCCGCTGCCGCCACGAGCGCCTGAAAGGGACGCCCTCCGACGCGGCGCCGATTCTCTGGCAGTACGGAGCCCTCGCGCGCCTCGACAAGGGCGAGAAGATCGACAAGCTCCTCTACGGCGGCTACTCGACGATCTCGCTCGGCTACGCGGGGCTCTGGGAGTGCGTCTTCGCGATGATCGGCAAGAAGCTCACCGAGCCCGAGGGCGAGAAGTTCGGCCTCGAGGTGATGGAGAAGCTCAACGAGTACACCGCGAAGTGGAAGAAGGCCGAGGACATCGACTACTCCCTCTACGGCACTCCGCTCGAGTCGACGACCTACAAGTTCGCCAAGTGCCTGCAGAAGCGCTTCGGCGTCGTGAAGGGAGTCACGGACAAGAACTACATCACCAACTCCTACCACGTCCACGTGACGGAGAAGATCGACGCGTTCGCCAAGCTCGCGCTCGAGGCGAAGTTCCAGAAGCTCTCGCCCGGAGGCGCGATCTCCTACGTCGAGGTGCCGAACATGCAGAACAACCTGCCGGCGGTCCTCTCGATCATGAAGTTCATCTACGACAACATCATGTACGCCGAGCTCAACACCAAGAGCGACTACTGCCAGGTGTGCGGCTTCGACGGCGAGATCGAGATCGTCAAGGACGAGAGCGGCAAGCTCATCTGGAAGTGCCCGAAGTGCGGCAACACCGACGAGTCGAAGCTCAACGTCGCCCGCCGCACCTGCGGCTACATCGGCTCCCAGTTCTGGAACCAGGGCCGCACGCAGGAGATCAAGGAGCGCGTGCTGCACGTCTCGTGAACTACGCTTCGATAAGGACCTGCGACATCGCGAACGGAGAGGGAGTCAGGGTCTCCCTCTTCGTTTCGGGATGCACGCACCACTGCAGGGGCTGCTTCAACGAGGAGGCGTGGGACTTCTCGTACGGCGAGCCTTTCACGCGGGAGACGGAGGACAGGCTCCTCGCCGCGCTCGCTCCTTCGCACATCGCGGGGCTCACCATACTCGGCGGGGAGCCGATGGAGCCGGAGAACCAGCGCGCGCTCGTTCCGTTCCTCCGGCGCGTGCGCGACCGCTTCGGCCTCTCGAAGACGATCTGGATCTACACCGGCTGCATTCTTGAGAGCGAGCTGAAGTCGCCGTCGCGCTGGCGCACGGAGGATACCGACGAGATCCTCGCCATGACGGACGTTCTCGTCGACGGGCGCTTTGTCGAGGCGCTGAAGGACATCTCGCTCCGGTTCCGCGGCAGCTCCAACCAGCGCATTCTCCGCCTGCGCTGATTTTTTGGTATAATATCTGCCAACCCTTACGGGGCGTTGCACAGCCTGGTAGTGCGTCTGCTTTGGGAGCAGAATGTCGGAGGTTCAAATCCTCTCGCCCCGACCATCTGAAATCCTCGTTTTCCCCTGTGAAATCGGGGGTTTTTTGATTTCCAGAGTAAAGTGGACGTCATTTGCTTGACAGGATTTTACTTCGGTTTACACCTTTGTAGGTTATACCCAAACTTATACCCACAAACTCGCCTCCTGCTCGCGAAGTATGTCACGTGCGCGGCGACTGGCACGAAAATGCCGTTTTGCACTTTTCGTCGTAACGGCATTTTTGAAAAATTTTCATGCCCGTAAAATCTTGTCAAAGTCTGTTTTGGGGTGACAAAACGGCAATGTCGTAAACATGTGGTTAGGGCAAGGTGTGTGTAGCAGACCACAACGGATGCGACACCGGGCCGGGCAAAAAGGACTAACTGCATGACGGGTGAACAGTTCTTAAAGGCAGTGCTGAACGCACCGCCCGGAACAAGATCAAAAATCGAGATGCTGTTGAATGGAGACGAGAGTGTTGTCCCATCGCCAATAGCCGATGCAAGGACGTGCACACAGGCTGAGGCCGCGCGTCGCCTGGGTGTTTCGCGGCAGACGGTTGTCGGCTGGATAAAGTTGGGGCGCATTGGTGTCATGAATGTGGCGGGGACGCCTCGCGTGCTGCTTTCTTCGATAGATGCTCTTGCTCGTGGACACGCCCTCGGTGGCGACGATCATGCAATGGCAAGGTCCATCGCGGCGAAGTCGTCGATGCGTGCCATCGCCGGGCGAAAGGGTGCTGCGGCCAGGCGTCAGTCTGTCTCCGCAAGGTACGAGGCAAGTGGACTACGGTCACTCAATGGGAATGAGAGTCGGTGATGGGCGATAGTCAACAGCGACAAGACAGTACCGGGAGCGCAGGCGTCCTGCTGTCGCATTCTGCCGCACAGTACAAAGATCCTCTTGAGGCGGAACTTGCCAGGGCGACGGATGACGAACGCGACGCGATTGGGACGTATTCCTTTAGAAGTGCGATGGAAATCGCGCGCATGGAGTTGCCCCCGCAAAAAACGGCATGGGGAGGTATAACCCTTGCTGCTGGACAGGTGGCTGAGATAATCGGACCGCCTGGACTCGGCAAGACGCGCCTCGCGCTGTGGATCGCCATCTGCCAAATAACGGGACGCCCTTTCCCGAATGAGCAGTGGAGCGGTGACTGCGGCCCGTTGAAATGGCTGTTCTTCGGAACGGAAAACTCAATCTACCGCTGGCAGACGGACTTGCGCAAGATGATTTCTTGCCTTGGGGATGCCGATCTGGCCAAGCTGGACGAACATCTCATCTTGCCGACGCTTGAGCAGCCAGGCGATACGCACATGCTCCTCGATGATCCCGACTGCGTTGCGAAATGCGAGAACGCCGTAAGAAAATTCAGCCCGGACATAATATTGTTCGATCCGTGGGGCGACCTCTGCGCCGACGAGCTGAAGGACGATGTGCAGAGGGCTACAGTGGCCGAAATCCGAAAGATCGCCAGAAGCGGCAGCAAAAACGATGTCCCTGCAATAATACTCAACCACTCGCGAATGGGCGCGCGGGTCTTTGCCGGTGCTCGACGCGACGGCGGCAATTATGGGAAAAACGGGAAGGCCATATTCAGCCAGTGCCGCAACGTATTCAACTTGCGCCCCGCCTATGCCGACGCCGACGAGGAGACCTATGGCGATGTCATTGAAATCATCGACGCCAAGCACAACGACAGGCGTGGATTCAGGCCCGTGGCGGTATTGTTGGACGAGTCGACCATGACATATTCGCACGTCGCGGACTTCGATCACGAGGCAGCGCAGAAAGATTGGGATAACGCCGCGAGCGCCAGAGTAGGCAGAAAAGCCAAAACACAGGCGGAAAAGGATGCCGAAAAGGAAACCCGCGAGAAGGAAAAGTCCGAGCGGATGCGCAGGAAACTAGACGATGGCTGGCGAAAGATGCAATCCATTGTCCGGGACGCCGTGGATTCAATCACCTTCAAGGCGCTTCTTAAAGAGCATTCCGGCGTGACTACGAATGCCTGCATAGATGAATATGTGCGTTGTAGAACCGCTGAATGGAAAGAAAAGAAGATCAGCGACACGTTGATTGCCGAAACACCTGAAATGGTGCTTCGCGATGACGGAACGCTTGCAGAGAAGTCAAGGCGCAAAGGAGGGAAGACTCTCAAGGGCACTCCAGTCGCTATCGCGGGTTATCTCGACAGGGTTAGACGAGGGGAGGATGCATGACGGCGTTCAATCCCCTATCAATCCCTTTATCCCCCTGTTTCATCCCATCTACGGGGAGAAGGGGGGTGAATATTATCATTACCCCCCGCGTGGGTATAAGTATACTATACCCCGCGTGGGGCGTAATAAATATAATCACATTGACAGCCGGGAAGGAGTCCCAGAGGTGAGAGACAATCAATGGCTGGTGCAAGCGTTTGAACGTTGCATTTCGGAGTTTCCGACAGGGCGCGGACACCGCAATTGCAGGTTGCTGCCGCGTGCGGCGTGCCTTGCGGTAAAATTGGGCGTGGACGAGTCGACATACGAAGAGCGCATACGCGAAGTCGCTCCGGACATGTCGGCGTATGACATCCACAGGGCATTTAGGACTGCAACGCACAAGGTGAAGCCTTATGGTGCAGCCGGAGGCAGCTTTTCTCAATGGCGACAGCATTCTCGCTCGGAGAAGCAACACCCGTGTACGCAGAAAGGTTTCCCGCGTCATGTGCAAAACACAATCGCCGCAGGACGAGATGTACGGACATTTGAAGAGCTGATGCGCCTTTCGCCTGAACCTGTTGCCGACATGCTGCCGGAGGAACAGGCATGGCATCAGCTTAGGCGTCTATTTCCGGACGATAACGCGATGGTGTACATATTCAGAAATGATCCGCCCATGCCCGGTGTTCTTGGCCGCTCGGTCAGGTCCGTAAGGGACTGGCTTGATGAATCTCATGGACAGTCACCAGTTTCGTTCGGGGAACTTGTTGTGCCAAATCCATTTTCTGGTGAGCTGGGGAGAACCACCGAAGGTCGTCCGTCGTATGTCGCACAGTCCTGTCTCGCTTCGTTACGGCACATGATCTTGGAGTTCGATGAAATGCCCCTTGCCGAGCAATGCTCGTTTTGGGCTGGATTCATTCGCAAAAGCAAATTACCACTTCTTACGCTCGTTTATTCTGGGGGAAAGTCGATTCACGGATGCATAAGCGTAGGTGCGGATGATGTCGGTCAATGGAACTGGAGGCGTGCTCAAATAGTCTCGTTGTTTGCAGCCGACGAGAATCCTGCGCTTTGCGCCGATACGCAGGCGATGCGTCCAAGGACCGGCACACGCCTGGCCGGTGCGGTGCGCCGCGGCAACGGTAATCTTCAGCGCTTGCTTTGGGCTTGCACATTGCAACAGGCGAAGGATAACAATCAAATAGCGGCCGGAGGAATAAATTCAACGGTTCCTCCCTGGGGCAATTCAAAGTGAGGGCGCGGGAAGGAGCTGGACTGTATATCCAACTTTCTTTCGTCCGTGAAAAAAAGAAGGGTTGCGGAAAAACTATGTTTTACGGGGGTTCTGTGCATTGCCGCAGTGTTCAGAGTCTCAACTTTAATCATAAGGGAGAATAGGGATGAAATCGAGGATCGAGGAGGGTCTGGCGACATCGTTGGGGCTAAACATAGTGATGCGCAAGGTGGATGGCAGACGGGCGTATGACATTATTGGAGTTGCTTACGACCTCTGGGAGGCGACAGTGGCAGCTGCCCTGCCGACGTTCATCGTCATCACCCCTCGTCCTGGGGTCGGGAATCCATCCGTGACAGGGATTGCCGCCCTTGTGCTTTCCGTCAGGAGGGCGTTCGGGCGATACTCGGCATACGGGTGTCTGGCGCTGTCGGCAGTGGAACGGATGCGGCTTGTGTCGCGCCAGGTGCCGTTTCTCGTCGCAGGCCGGCAAGTATACCTCCCGTTCCTCGGAATCGCGCTGAGGGGCGACAGCGTCGCTGTGTCGCGAAGCTGGCTCGGTGCTGCGGCGCAGGGAATCATTTACGCTTGGCTGAGCGGCAGGCTTGGCGACGGATTCCGGGAGCGTGACATCATCCGGGAACTCGGATGTTCGCGGGCATCGGCCTTTCGCGCGATGTCGGAACTGTCGGCGTTCGGGTTGATCATGCGTTCCCCGACTGGATGTTCGTTTGTTCCCGGCGCACTCGAGTCTTTTCGGCTGTTTCAGCCACGACTGCGCGCGTCCCCTTGGCGCAACGGACTGATACAGGCGGCCTTTGGGCAAGAGGATAAATCAAGACTATTGCCTACAGCTCGAAGTGACGCCTGAAGGCAAGGAGGTAGTCCTCCATGTTGCCGGTCGGGTCGCCAATGACGATGAACGAGTCCGAATGCGGGGCGAAGTACTGCTTGAACTTGTCGAATCCTTTTACCATAGCGTTTTCTCTAGTAGCCTTTCTGTTGCGGTTTGGATGCGGGGATCGGTGGAACCTTTCAGAGATATGCAAAGAGACAGTGGATCGACTTGCCCCTTGCCATCGTTGAGAAGCCGTGGATCGTAACGCCACGATTCCATGATGTCTCCGTCATAGCGGTGTATCTTTGCTTCTGGTATCTTCTTCACGGCGCTTGCCGGAAGAGCTAAGGTCTTGAAGTCGTTATCGACAATGTCCGAGTATTCGGCAAGTGCGGTGATGCCGGATTTGATGGCATCGTTAAACTTTGCCTTGACCCTGACCCTGCTGCGTACCGGCGAGACGAACACGGGCGAAGCCTTCTCCCAGACTCTCTTCTTGTCGAAGGAGAATTCCATTCCGCCGTCCCGCTTGGAACGGATCGTTCTTGCGAGGCTGCGGCGTTCAAGCTCTCTAGCCGCGCGCGACAGGTTGACCGGTGTGATGTTCAGGCGTCCGCGAAGTGCAGAAAACCACACGACGCCCGGCAACCTTTCATGCAGAAGGCAGTCAAGCAGGACGACCTGCGCCCACGGAGTCAGGTGCGCGCCGAGAGGCTTCTCGTCGTCTGCATATGCGCGGCTTGATTCCAGTATCGCGCAGGGCGGCAGGAATACTTGTCGCGATGGGACGACATACGCGATTTTTGCCGCCTTGAGGCTTTCGGCAAACTCCCTGTCCAGACGGGAGAACGCGAATACGGGGCGCGCTGAAAGGGCATTGCGAACGGTGCCGTTGTGCAAGGCAATGTCGCCGGGAGCCATCTCCTCGTTTCGAGGGAACAAGAAGATGCATTTCTCGTCGGCAATCTCGGAGCGAACCGCGTCATAGCGTCCCGCAATGTTGAGAGGTAGGGTAGTTCGCAAGTCGACGGTTTCGCCGTCGGCTATGCATATGCCCAGCCGATTCAAGTAGTTCCTGACTTGTGCCAAGGTCAATTTCATAGTTTCTCCAAGAATGAAAACGATGGTATTTTACACTTTTTCTGAAACAACGTCAATGGCGTGTTGCTTCTGTGGTGGGGCGGGTGACCCTGTTGCCTTCAAAGAGTCGGTGAAGTGTTCAGTTCAATCTCTGGGCGGATGGCGGAATGCCTTGCGCCAGGCGCCGGGCGCCATTTTCTTGTCGACCTTGAAGGCCATCGCCGCGTCCGCAAGCCACTTCGGCTCGACTGGAACTGTTTCCGTCGAAGCCCTGGCCACTACGCCCGATGGCTGTATCTGGCGGACGGTCTGCTTGGCGGGTATGCCGTTTTCCATCATTCCGGCAAGCGTCACCGCCGCCGAGCGTCCAATCTCGCGCGTGTTAGGGTCGATGCTGGAGAGCATTGGCGAGCTTGTCGCCGCAGGAGCGAAGATAAACTTCGACGCCTTCCCCTCGTACCTCGCGGGCATCGAGAAGCAGCTCAAGGTCATCGTGGACTTCGGCGCGAAGATGCAGGGCATCTGCCGCCGCGCGAAGAAGGACATCAAGCGGCACGGCGGCCGCTTCTGGTCGAAGCTCGACGAGTGGAACGCCATGCGCAGCGCTGTCTGACGGCCAGAGCCAGCGCATCGCGCGCAAAGCCCGCCACGTTGCCGCGTGTCGGGCTTTGCGCGTCTGGTCGGGCAAGTAGCCGCAACGCGCCGGAACGCGACACAAGCCAACGTCGCGGTCTTGTGGTGGATTGCCGCTACCACGTGGCATGGTGCAGATGTAATTTTGGGCGGATACGACAACGTTGAGCTGCACGGCCTCGGATCGTCCATCAACTGCCTCGGCCGTCGCGTCGCCTCCTACGCCAACAGAGACGCGTGAGGTTCAGCTCTTGAGCAGTTGGCGGCGAAGGGCGATGGCTACGGCCTCGGAGCGGTTGGACGCGCCGAGCTTTCTGCAGATCGCCATGATGTGGCGCTTCACGCCGTCCATGGAGATTCCGAACTGCCTCGCGATCTCCGCATTGGAGAGGCCTCGCGTTACGGAATGGAGAATTTCGAGCTGTCGCTGGGTGAGCGTCGGGACTTCGGCCTCCTCCTTCACGGTCTGCTCTATCTCCTGGGAGAAGACCTTTTCGCCGCGGACAACCGCATGAAGGGCGTTCAGGAAATCGTCGTTCGATATGTCCTTTACCAGTGCACCGGACGCGCCCGCCGAAACCGCGCGCGCGACGTCAGCCGAGGTTCCGAACGTCGTGAGTATCAGAACCTTGATGTCGGGACACTTGTCTCGAATTGCGCGTGTCGCCTCAGCGCCGTCCAGCTTTGGCATGACGAGGTCCATTATCACGATATCGGGCTTTAGTTCTGTAGCCTTCGCCACGGCTTCCTCGCCATCCTCCGCTTCGCCGACGACTTTGAAGTCCGGCTGGTATCCGATAAGCGCGGAAAGCCCCATGCGTACAATCGAATGGTCGTCGGCGATTAGGATGGTTGTCTTTTTCATAATGGTGTTGACCTCTTTGCCAATGTCATGGTCGCAACGGTTCCTTTCCCCGTCGCCGACTTGATCTCGAACGCGCCTTCTAGCCGCTTGACCCGCTCGCGTATTCCGCTCAGGCCGAAGTGCCCTTCGTTTTGCCCGGGGCAGGATGAGGAATTGAATCCGCAGCCGTCGTCTGAGACCGTGAACCGCAGTTCACGGCCCTTGTCCTCGCAGGCGACCCAGACGTTCGCCGCCTTGCCGTGAGCGACCGCGTTTGCGGCAAGCTCGCGCAGGATGCGCAGGACTGCATGAGCCGTGGAGTCGTCCATGAGGGAGCGGTCGATGTCGCACGACAAGTCGAGCTTTGCCTTGCCGATGACGGGCTGCACGGTTGTGTGTATTGCCTTTGCGAAGTCAGGCTCGCTGAGCGCTTCGCTTCTTAAGTCCCAGATGCAGCGGCGGAGCTCCGTGCGGCTTGAAAGCAGCATGCGCTCGGCGGTCTCGAGGTGCTTGTCTTCGGCCTCCGGGGAGACGTTTCTTGCGCTTCTTGCGGCGGCGATCTGGAAAGATATCCCCGTCATGTTCTGCGCAAGCGAGTCGTGCAGCTCCGCCGCAAGGCGCGTGCGTTCGTCGACGCGCAGCTCCGCCTCGGCCTGGGAGAGTTCTGATCGCAGCAGTTCGCGTCCGCGCCGTTCCGCGAGGCGGCGTAGCGAAAGGTTCCAGATGAGGATTGCGACGAGCGCCGCGAGCAATGCGCCGACGGAAGCGAGAAGCCGCGCAGGAGTCCACCATGGCGGACGCGAGATTATGCGAATGTCCTCTTTTGAGCGCGGCACGAGCAGAATCCGCTCAATTCTGGGGAACGCCATGCTCGGCCGCCAGTTGGGGGATTCAAGCACGCAGACGCCCGTCACTTTTACCATGCATCCAATTTCGAGTCCTGATGCGATTTCTGGCTTCGCGCTTACGTCTGTCGGAATTAGGAACTTCCCGCAGTCGATGTAGAGGACTCTTTCATCCCCCGCCTCTGCGGGTAGCGCGCGGACGAGCCCCGTCATCCTGACGAGACGGCCGTGGTAGTTCGGCTTTATCATCTGCTTGCCCCGCCCGTCGAGGAGAATCGTCTCGGGCGTGACGTCTTCGGGGTTGCCATGGGGGTCAGACCCCTCGGTTTCACCGGCGGGGTCTGACCCCGCTGGCAACCCCGCGCCAATTTTGAACTGCGCCCTTGCGAGGTTGATGCGGTACATGTCGCTCTCCGGGTAGCCGACGACGGCAATCCTGTCGCCGCACGATGGCAGGATGCCAGGGTCGGCAAGATCGACTCGGATTATCCGTCCGAGGCGATCCTGCACGAGTACGTTGCCTTTGCCCCAGACTGCAAGGACTTTTCCGGTAGCGGTGCGTCTTGCCATCGCGGAAACCTTCTCCGCTCCTATGCCACTTAGGTCTTCGAGTTCCGGCAGCGAGAAGGGGTCTTTCGGCGCTGGACTCGTTATGTGGATGCACGACTCGTCCCATACATGAAGAAAAGGCCCTATGAATCGTCTGAAGCCGGCGTGACCGGGAAACGCCGCGCCGGTGACATCCACTACCGAATCGACGAAGTCGGAGAGGCGTTTTCTCATGTCCCCGCTGTCCGCGATGGCGACATGTATGACGCTTGCCCCGTCCTTGAGAATGAAGTAGTTCCATTCCGAGTCGATCTCGTCTACAAATGCGTCGGTTATTGTGCCGTGTACCTTAACGAACCCTGTGTTGTGGATGTCTTCAGCGAGTGATGCAATCGTCGCCCGCTCCGGCTGAGGAATCTGCGCAGTGCCTTTTGTCTCCCACGAATCGCCTATAAGGTCGCGAACACCGGATGTGTCATGCTTGAATTTCGTATGCCCTTTGACGGAAACCACATCGCCGGCCTTCAGGCCGTGGGTTTTGCCGAAAAGGATTTCGAAGAACCCAGATGTGTCGTGAAGAAATACAGTCCTGTTTGGATAGACGGCAATGACCTGTCCCATTATTTCAAAGGGTCGGTTCTCTGCAAACTCTGCGTCAGAAAGCGCCAGCGATTCCGCGTATGACGTTATTGGACGCGGGTTTTCGTCCGCGTCTGCGTATAAAACAGCAGATGCGGCAAATAAGGCGGCTATTAGAAACTTCATCTCAAACATCGTCAGAATTATACCACATTAATCTGAATTTGGGGCATTGCCGACTACTCACCAAAAGTGTATCTATCCCATTTGAGGTGGGGATGGTATAATTACTTCAAATGAAGGTGATTATGACGATGGTGGCGATATCTGTCTTTGCGACTGCGGTAGCGGGCTCGCATGTCGTTTCATTTGGAGGCAAGGACCGCGATGAGTTTCTCGTCGACGGAAAGGCCGTCCAGATACGCGCAGGGGAACTTGAACCGCAGCGCATCCCGCGCGAATACTGGCGCCACCGGGTGAGAATGTGCAAGGCAATGGGACTCAATGCAATATCGTCCTACTTCGCATGGAACGACTTCGAGCAGCCCGACGGATCGTTCGACTTCAAGACCGCGAACCGCGACGTCGCAGCGTTCCTCTCTCTCTGCAAAGAGGAGGGGATGTGGGTGCTGTTCCGTCCAGGGCCATACATCTGCGGCGAGTGGGACTTTGGGGGGATCCCGCCTCGTCTTCTGAAGGACGATGTCGCCGTACGGACGATGGACCCGCGCTATCTCGCCGAGGCGGAGAAGTATCTTTCCGCCATAGCCGACGTAGCCGAGCCGTTCCTATCGAAGAACGGCGGGCCGATAGTGCTGACCCAGATCGAGAACGAATACGGCAGCTGGCCGTTCAAGGACGTCGAATACCTGCGGTGGGTGAAGGACTTCTGGAAGAAGCGCGGGTTTGGTCCGTTCTACATGGCGGACGGGGCAGGCGATAGATTTCTCAAGGACCTGATCTATCCCGATCCCGAAATCGCCGTCGGGTTCGACCCCGGCATGGACGAGAAGGACTGGAGCTTTGCGAAGAAATACAACCCCGGCGTTCCTGTTCTCTCCGCCGAGACTTACCCCGGCTGGCTTCGGCACTGGGGCGAAGGGAAGTGGGAGCCTTCTGACATAACGAAATCGGTCAAGTGGTTCATGGAGGGGCGTCGTTCCTTCTGCTTCTTTGTCGCGCACGGAGGAACGTCCTTCGGCTTCACCGCCGGGGCGAACGACGGGGGCGAAGGCGGCTACGAGCCAGACCTCACGAGCTACGACTACGGTGCTCCAATCGACGAGCAGGGCCGTCCGACAAAGGCGTACTACGATTACCGGAAAATCATATTCGACGCGATCGGCGTCGAGCCGCCTCCTGTTCCGGACGAAATCCCCGCGATGTCCTTTGATGCGGTAGTGCCTTCGTTCTACGCGAACATCAGGGACAACGTCGCGCAGGAGATCGAGACGAGCCGCCCGCTCTATTTCGAGAAGATGGACCAGAACCAGGGGATGGCCTTCTACCGCACGTCCGTTCCCGCTGGCGATGCGGCAGAGCTGACATACGACCGCATCGCGGACTATGCGCAGGTCTGGCTTGACGGAAAGCGCATCGCGACGCTCGACCGCCGACGCAGGAAGTCGTCGATAGCCATACCTGAGCGCGGCAAATCCGCCGCGCTGGAAATCATAGTGGAGGCGATGGGCCACGTCAACTTCGGGAAGGGGATGAAGTACGACCGCAAGGGAATCGTCGGCGATGTCTATATGGACGGCAAGCCGCTTGAGAACTGGCGCATTGCGCTCAAGCCGCTTTCCGGGGAATCGGTCGCAAGGGCAAAGGCGTCCGACGTTCGTGATGGCTTCGCGGGCGGGCATTTCCGCGCCGTTGTGAAGCTCGACAAGACGGCCGACACCTTTATCGACATGTCGAAGTGGAAGAAGGGGACGGTCTATGTGAACGGGCGCAACATCGGACGCTACTGGAACGTAGGCCCGCAGTTGTCTCTATACTGCCCCGCGCCGTTCCTGCAGAAAGGCGCCAACCAGGTCGACATCGTGGAGCTGGAGCTGACGGAACCGCAGCCGATCCGCGGCCTTGCCCGTCCGTGCTACCTCGACTCGGACATTTCCACCAAAAACGCCGCGAACGAGTGGTAGCGCCACTACTCGCCAAAAGTGTATCTACCCCATTCTGCGCCGGGGTGGTCGAATATTCACGGAATTTCGGGCGGCACGGTGTTGCCTTGGCTTCCGGGGTTCTTGATTTCGTCCGCACCGTAATCGCATTGTTGTGTTGATACATTTGATTCCCAAGGTTCGGCTTCCAAATTTGCAAATAATAATAAAGTTTGGAAGGTGAGCTTGCTCAGCCTCTTGGAAGCGTGAGAAAGCTATTACCATCAGCCCCTTGGAATCGTGTAAAATGGCCATTGTCAGCCCATTGGAATCGTGGTATAATATTGATGAAACTTGAGAAAGGCTGGCTCTATGAGAAGGAAAATCTACGAAAGACTTGTCCAATGGAAGAATAACGATGCCCCAGACACGGCTGTTCTAATCGACGGGGCAAGACGTGTTGGAAAGAGCTATGTGGCGGAGCAATTCGCCAAAGCCGAATATAAATCGTACATCCTTATTGATTTCAATATTGCCCCTCATGAGGTAAAGGCTATATTTGAGGAAGACCTTGATGACCTTGATGTGTTCTTCAAGAAGATATCGAGTTATTATGCAGTTCCTCTGTATGTTGGGGAGACCCTGTTCATTCTTGACGAGGTTCAGGAATTTCCACGTGCCCGTGCGGCGATAAAGTACCTTGTCGCTGACGGACGATACCATTATCTTGAGACTGGAAGCCTGATTTCCATACAGGAGAACGTTTCTCACATCGTTATTCCGTCTGAGGAAGATCATATCAAGATGTATCCGCTTGATTTTGAGGAGTTCCTATTGGCGACTGGGCGGGAAGGGCTGGTGGACGTCATATCCTCGCATCTCCGCGACAAGGAACCGATGGGTGCGGCGCACCGCAAGGCAAAGGACGCGTTCAGGGAGTATCTGGTGGTTGGTGGCATGCCCCAGGCTGTGGTCAAGTGGGTTGAGACGTCCGACTTGAAGAAAGTCGATGCCGTCAAGCGGCGCATCATAGCCCTTTATCGTGCCGACATACGAAAACACGCAGGGAAGTACGCCATGAAGGCGGAGGCGATCTTCGACGAGATACCCGGCCAGCTCCAGAAGCATGACAAGAAGTTCCGACTGGCGGCTCTTGGCGAGGAAGCCCGTACGCGCGAGTACGGCGATGCGTTTCTCTGGTTGAAGGACGCAATGACCGTGAATGTCGCGTATAATGCCACGGAGCCCTCGGCGGGCCTCGCCCTCAGCGCAGAGCAGTCAACAATGAAGTGCTACCTTGCGGACACGGGGCTGCTCGTCAGCCTTGCGTTCGGGGCGAACCCGAAGGCCGTTGAGGATGCGCACAGGCGCATAATGTTCGACAGTCTTTCGTTCAACGAAGGGATGCTGATAGAAAATGCCGTCGCCCAGATGCTTACTGCGCAGGGACTCGATCTGTTCTTCTATTCCCGCTACGACAAGGCCAATGCCGAGGAGAGAATGGAGATTGACTTCCTTGTCGCGAACGCGGAAATGCGCAGGAAAAAGAACGTCACGGCTGTGGAGGTCAAGAGCGAGAAGGACTATTCGACGTCGTCGCTTGACAAGTTTCGCGCCAAGTTCGCGGTAAACGTCGGCGAAAGCATCATCCTGCATCCCGGCGACCTCTCGGCCTCCAGCGGGATTCTGCGGCTTCCTCTCTACATGACTCCATGGATAGACTGGCGGTAGACGCCACTACTCACCAAAAGTGTATCTACCCCATTCTGCGTTGGGGTGGTATAATATTTGCGGAGATTCGGGGTGGCATGGTGCCGCTTCGGCATTATGGAGCAGCTATGAAAACCATTGGTAATTCAAACTGGCGTATTGCGTCAGTTGCGCTTCTCTGCGCAGCGGCGCTTTTCGCGTCTGCAATATGCGCTTGACAATCAAAGAAAGGATAAAGACAATGACAATGGGAAAAGCACTCTATGGAAAGCCGTATGCGGGAAATCCGCACGTCCGGTTTGATGAGGGGGAAGTCGCATCGGCGGCAACGCCGAGGCGTGGGTCTCTACTCTACAGGAATGCAATGATACTCAACTCAAACTATGCTAGGATGGCGATTGTATGCGTTTTGGCGGCATCTGCCCTTTATGGGGAAGCAGCTGCCAGCGAATTCCAGATGAGCCCGTCTCAATCGATACTTCCGCGCAGGATCGAATCGTCCCTAGCTCGGTTGCCATCGCTTATGACCACGCATGGTTCAACTTGGCCGATGGCGTGCAGTTGCGGCTTGAATCGGCTCCCGACGCGGTGGATGGAGCGGTGTACGAGACGGTCGCGACTTTTTCCGACGGTGCTGGAACATACGACTGGGCGATCGATACGTCCGTCGGCTATTGCCGCAAGATCCGCTTGATGGCGGTGGCGGACAATGAAGCGGCGACGGAACTGGCCGCCGCTACGGTCGCCGTGACGATGGCGAACGGTGAGAACGGGGCGACCGAGCTTGACACGAAGGCAGACAAGTTGCAGCGCGCCGCCGACGAGTGCCGCACGGTGAATATCGTCTACGACTCCGAGTGGTTCGGCAACATCCCCGGCATGGAGCTTAAGCTCGGCTATGTGTGCACGCGGCCCGCGTTGGGACCATCCGTCAAAAACGTGATATTGGGAGAGTTCGTCGCACCAGCTGCCGGCGTCATTTCGCAAAGGCCATCAACCGCGTATGGTGAATACGATTGGTCGCTGACTGCATCCGTCGGCAACGAAATCATCGGCAGCCTCCACGCGAATTACGTCAGCTCAAAGCTCGGCTTTATTATAACTATTCGTTGATTAAGTAAGAAAGGCTATACAAAATGAAAAAGATTGCAAGTTTATTTGTCGCGGCGATGATGCTCGCCGAAGCGAATGCAGTGACGATTTCGGGCGTAAAGGCCCAGCAGCGTTATCCCTGGAACAATCTGGTGGACGTCGATTTCACCTTGACCGCGCCGGCGGGCGAGGCCTATCGCGTCGAATTGCAGGCGAAGCAGCTGTCATCCGGCAAAGTCTTCGCCGCCAATTCCTATGCGAGCGATCCGGTTGCCAAGAGCGGTAGCAATCGCGTGACGTGGGATTTCGGCGCCGATTATCCGAATTTCAAGGCAAGCGACATGAGTTTTGCCGTTGCGGTTGCGTCCGGACGCGGCGAAGTACCCCTACTCCTACACGACGACCGCGCCCGCGCACGTGCAGGGCGCGGCGGACGAGCTGTGCCAGACGACGGAACTCTGGCTCAAGCGCATCCGCAGGCCGACGACGCCGTGGATGGCGAACTCGTTCATGCTGTCGGACAAGCGCGCCTTCTACGGAACGCTCTCCAAGGACTACTACATCGGCGTCTTCGAGCTGACGCAGAAGCAGTATCAGCTCGTCACGGGCAGCTGGCCGAAGAGCTGGTTCACCAACGAGGCGTACCGCGCGTCGCGTCCGCTGGAAGGGCTCCGGTTCGACACGGTCGTCGGCAAGATGATCGATCCGCAGGCGACGCCAGAGCTGATCACGGCGACGTCCTTCCTCGGGAAGCTGCGCGCGAAGACGGGGCTTCCCATCAACATTCCCTCGAACTTCCAGCTGAACTACGCGCAGAACGGCATGACGAAAAACGGCGAGCACTACATCTATGCCGTCAACGGGACGATCCCTTCGGACCGTGCGCTCGTGGGTCGCAGCTCCTCCAACGTCGAGACGACGTCTCCGGAGCGGGATTGCGACACCAAGTCGGGTACGGCGGCCGTCGGCTCGTATCTGCCGAACGACTTCGGCCTTTACGATGTCCTCGGCAACGTCCAGGAGTATACGGCGCATTACGACTATGGTGGAACGGGGCGGGACAACGCGTATCGCGCCTATTACCAGAACCTTTACGGGGACGAGACGATCGGCGCGAGCACGGGCAATCCGGTCATTGACCCGCCGGGAGTCCTTCAGTCGGAGTCGTCGAATCCGCAGTGGGGTGTCGTTCGCCAGAGTCGAGACGGTTCCTGGCAAACTGTCAAGGACAACTTCGACCTGTGGAACATGAACTCTACGGATTCGTCGTATACTGACGGAGACTCGCACCTGCGCGCTGTCGGCTTCCGACTTTCGATGACGGTCGAGTAAGGGCGTTCATGAAACACATCGTGCTTTTGTCGGCTGCCCTGTGGCTCGTCCCGTGGTGCGGATTCGCCGCGGAGGAGACGGTCGCCCGCAGCCCGTTCACGGCTCTGCTGAAGAAGGGGCAGACCTATGCGGCGGTTTCGGCCAGGGGCGCACGCGGCGAGGACTTCGTCGATACGGACGTCGTCTTCACGGCGACGCGCGTCGAGGACTTCGAGGTGGACGGCGATCTTGGCAAGGAGATCTGGCGGAAGGGCGTTCCGGTTCCCGCGATCGGCAACCGGCAGGGCACGTGGCCGAAGGAACTTTCTGGCGACATCCGGATCCTCTATTCGACGAAGGCGCTTTACGTCGGCGCGACCCTCTGGCAGGACATGTCGAAGATGTACGCCAAGTGGGACCAGCGCGATCTCGCGATCTGGAACGACGACAACCTCGAGATGTTCCTGCATCTGGCCAACGAACGCGGACAGGACCTCTACCAGTATTCGATCAATCCGATCGGCAGCCTCGCCGATCTGCGCAGCGGCGACCTCGCCTACTGGACGAAGGGCATGAAGCTCAAGGTGCGGCGGTTCGACGACCGCTGGACGATCGAGTGGAGGATCCCGTTCGCCGGGATCCCGATGGACCGTCCGCTTCCCGGCGACTTCATCGCCGTCCGGTTCTGCCGTGCCGTGCACAATCCGAACGCGGTCGGACAGGTGCCGGTCCTGCTGACGAACGGCAACCAGCAGCTTTCGCGGTTCGCGAAGCTCGTCTTTGCGCCGCCGGAGGGCGAACTCGCGGCGAAGGCTTCCGCCGAGGACAGGGCCTATCGCGAGAAAGAGCTGTCCGAGCGCTTCCACCGCCGCTTCGAGGCGGTCGAGCGACGCGTGGCCGAAGTCCGCGGTGCCGCGGCCCGCTTCGCGAAGTCCGCCCATCCGCTGCACCGCAGGGCGTTGGCGGGCGTCGCGCAGATGAAGAAGGCGCTGGACGGCTTCAGGGCGCGGAACGCGGACGCACTGGCCTCGCGGAGGCTCGTGCCGGAGAAGGAGAGCCGAGCGATCCTCGACGAGGCGGAGGGGTTCGCGCGTTTCGCGTCCGACAACGCCTACGTGGTCTGGACGGGCGATCCCTGGGCGCGCGGCGCACCTGACGACCTGCCGCCCGAAGACGCGCCGCTGATGCCGAGGGAGATCGTCTTCGAGCAGGCCGGCAACGAGCGCGAGGCCGTTTGCCTCAATCTCTCGGGGCTCCTCTGCGGCAGCCGCCTCGACCTGCGCGTCGTGCCGCAGAGCGTCGACGCCAAGGACGGACCGTTCGTCTCGTGCGACGCCTTCGAGGTTTACACCGAGCCGTTCGTCGACATCGACAACGAGACGTGGACCGCGCCGCTCGTGCGAGCGCCCGGGAACGTCGTCACGGTGACGCCGGGCGAGACGGTGCGCGTCTGGATCATGTTCAACTCACGCGGCGTCGCGCCGGGAACGTACCGGACCCGGGTCTCCTTCAAGCGGGCCTACTCGACGCACGTCGCGGACCGGCAGGTGCCGGTCGTGGCGACGGTCTGGAACTTCGCGCTCCCAGAGACGCACGACTGGCCGGTGCAGAGCTTCTTCTGGGGTCCGTACCAGTACCATGAGGACGAGGTGGCGCTTCTGGAGCTGATGCACGACTACCACGTCACGCACGCCTGGACGCAGCACCACCGCTACCAGTACGGCCTGTACGGCGATAACAGGTATTACACGGGTCCGCGGCAGGGCAAGGGCGGGATCGTCGACGGGAGGGACTTCGACGACGACCTTGCGCAGACCGGCAATGAGGATTTCCTCCGTCGCGCGAAGGAACTTGGCATGCGCTTCATGCTCGGCTGGGGGACGCCCAAGTCCGTCGAGTGGTTCAAGCTCATGAAGAAGCGGCTTGACGACCTTGGCTTCGGGTACGACGACTATGCGTTCCAGGGGCTGCTCCTGGACGAGTTCACGAAGAAGGACATCCCCGCGCTGGCGAAGTACCGCGACGCGGTGACGGCCTGGGGCGGCAAGATGCAGTTCATGGCGACCTACATCTCCTCGCCGCCGCCGACCGGGGCGACGCTGGACGATCTCGAGGAGAGCGGACTCCTCGACTTCTTCAAGGTCTGGATGGTCATCAACGGCGGACTCGTCAATCCTCCGAAGGGACCGGAGACCATTTCGCGCATGCGGGCGAAGGGCTGCAAGGTCTGGACGTACCGGTGCAACGTGTACATGCACCGTCAGGGGATCCTGAGCTATTACCGCTTCCATCCGTGGACGAGCCGTCTCTACGGGCTGGACGGCTGCGCGCTGTGGACGATCCAGTCGCCGAAGGGCGATGACGGCTGGGACTGGCGCGACGGATTCGACGACGGCATCGCCTGGCGCGGACTCGACAAGAAACCGGTCCCCACCAAGCGCTTGCAGGCGTTCCGCGAGGGACTTGAGGACGTCTCCTACATGGACCGTCTCGAGAAGGAGCTGAAGCGCGTCGGCGCGGACCGTTTCCCGTCCTACGTCCGTCTGCTCGACGACCGGCGCGGCATCGTCAAGCGCGCCGACCAGAAGGAAGTGGACGACTGGCGGCTCGCCGTCGGTCGCGCAATCGATTCGCTTTGCCGGATGAAGTAACCCATAAGGGAAGAATGAGATGAAAGTCAGTGTGCTGATGGCCGCGGCGCTTGCCGCGGGGACGGTTTGCGGGGCGGCCAAGCCGGTCGTGGATACGGACTTCGTGTTCCCGGCGGCATACGTCGAGGACTTCGCGATCGACGGGAATGTCGAAAAGGACGTCTGGAAGAAGGCATCCGTCCTGCCGCCGCAGATGCTGGAGGGCGGCAAGGAGGAACTGCCGTACAAGGACGAGATCCGGCTGCTCTATTCGCATTCGGCCCTCTATGTCGCCGCGACATTGTGGCAGGACCTTTCGAAGGGCACCTTCAAGTGGGATCAGCGCGATATGCCCGGATGGATGGACGAAAACCTCGAGCTGTTCCTCTTTCTCCGGAAGGAGGATGGCAAGAACGGGCTTTACCAGATCCTTCTCAACCCGCTTGGGGCGGTCACCGACCTGCTGGACGGCAACATCGCCTGGTCGAACGGCGGCATCGAGGCGAAGGCGGTCCGGTACGGCGACCGCTGGACGGTCGAATGCAAGCTGCCGTTCGCGGGCTTTCCGATGGACCGTCCGGTCGCGGATGATTTCGTCGGCGCACGCTTCTGCCGTTGGGTGAACGACGGCGCGCGCTCGTTCCAATCGTCCTCGCCGTTCCTGATCGACTCCGGCAACAACCAGCGCGGACGCTTCGCGAAGCTTCTCTTTGCGGCGCCGACAGGTCCCGGCGCGGAGAAGGTGATCGAGGGGGACCGGGCGTACGCGCTCGAACTCCGGCGCAAGCGCTTCTACGGGAAGTTCGACGCCTTCCTCCGGCGCTTCGACGAGGTAAAGGGCGGCAGTGACTACTTCAGGCGCTCCAAGCATCCTCAGCACGTGAAGGCGCTGGGCGAGGTCCGGAAGATGGCGAAGACGCTCGAGGACTTCGAGGCCCGGTGGTCGGACGAGCTCAAGGACCGCAGGGCGATCGACGCGGAGGCCGCCGAACGCTTTTTTGCTGTGGCGGACGCCTTCGACAGGTATGCGGCGGACAACGCCTACATGGTTTGGATCGCCGACCCGTGGTCGGTCGGTTCGGACGCCGACCTGCCGCCGACGGACTTTGGGCCGATGCCGGAGAAAATCGCCTTCGAGCAGGCGGGCAACGAGCGCGAGCAGGTCTGCCTGGAGATTTCGGGACTTCTCTGCGGTTCGCGTCTCGACCTCCGGTTCCATGCCGAGGGGATCGGGACGAAGGGCTTCTGCTTTGCGCCCAAGGGACAGTATCTCTCGTCCGACAGCTTCGAGATATACGTCGAGCCGTTTGTGCAGATCGAGGGCGAGGTCGTCACGATGCCGCTTGTGCGGGCGCACGGCAACATCGTGACCGTGACACCGGGACGGACCGTGCGCGTGTGGGTCGTCTTCAATTCCCGCGGCGTTCCGGCGGACACGTACAGGACAACGCTCAGGTTCAAGGCGCTCAACGACCTGCAGGTTGCGACGCGTGACGTGCCGATGGAGGCGAAGGTCTGGAACTTCGCCCTCCCCGAGACGCACGACTGGCCGCTCAAAAGCTTCTTCTGGGGACCATTCTCGCTTTACAACGACGAGGTCGCCGTCCTGGAGACTGTGTGGGAGAACCACATCACGCACGGCTGGACCGAGCAGCATCGCTACAAGTACGGCATGTGCCGCGAGAACCACATCTGGCCCGGTCCGTGTCAGGGGAAGGGGAAGAAGGATCCCGCGCGTGACTTCGAGGACGAACATGCGCTCCACGGTAACCAGAAGTTCCTTGACCGGGCGAAGGAGCTGGACATGCGGTTTGTGATCGGGTGGGGGACGCCCGTTTCGCTCGACTGGTTCAAGACGGTGACGAAGCGCTTCCTCGACATGGGCTTTGCCTACGAGGACTTCACGTTCCACGGGCTTCTGCGCGATGAATTCGTCCGGAAGGACATACCCGAGTACGCCAAGTACCGCGAGGCGGTCTGGAACTGGAATACGAATCTGCAGTTCATGGCGACGCTCATCTCGACGCCGCCGCCGACGGGGCCGTCGCTTCAGGACATCGCTGACGCGAAACTGCCGCAGTTCTTCTCGAAGTGGATGGTCATCGAGAGCTTCACGCGCGATCCGGACCGCGGCCGCGCGGCCGTCAAGATGATCCGAGACGCCGGCAAGGAGGTCTGGAGCTACAACTGCTCGCGCTTCATGCACAAGCAGAATATCCGCAGGTACTATCGCTTCTATCCGTGGCGCGGGTGGATGTCCGGACTTGACGGCATCGCGATGTGGACGTTCGGCGGCGGACAGAACGACGGCTGGGACGCGAAAGACGGCTTTGACGACGGAATCACCTGGCGTGGCCTCGACCGCTCCGCCGTCCCGACGAAGCAGCTCTTCGCCTTTCGCGAGGGGCTTGAGGACGTCGCCTACATGGACCTCCTCGAAAAGGCGCTCAAGGCCGAGAAGTCAAAGGGCAGGGACCATCTCGAGTACGGGAATCTTCTTGCCGACCGCGACGCGATCATCAAGTCCGACGATCAGTCCGAGGTCGACGCCTGGCGTCTCGCCGTCGGTCGGGCGATCGATGCGCTGACGCGCTGACGTACTTCTGCAAAATGTATAAGTTTCTCATTGCCTTTGTGGCGGCGGATATGATATGATATCCGCTAATGAGGATCATTAAGCTCAAGCACTTGCGAGGGCTTCGAGGGTCAGGTACGCCGAGCAAAACTCGGCTGAACTAAATGGGGCTTCGAGGGTCCCTAATGGTGGGGTTCGGGTGGTGGGGTTGTGCGGGGGCTACAGGGTCAAGTATGTATTGCGTCAAGGGGGAAAGTGAAAAAGCTTTGCATGGAAGTGAAAGCGGGTACTAGCGCGGATGTATCCATCCGCGCTCTGCG
>ONVK01000019.1 GCA_900321255.1 uncultured Lentisphaerota bacterium
AAGCAGTCGGACGCGGAGAACCTGTTCGTCATCGACGGATACCGCGACTGCGACTACATCGAGGTCATCAACTCGCTCATCCCCGAGCTGAAGGAGTGCCCGCGCGGCGCGCTCAAGAGCGCCAAGTACCCGCACCTCAAGCGGATGTTCTACTTGGGTCCGAAAAAGCACCGCGGCATGTACTCGCTCAACGAGGTGAAGTCGCTCGCGTGCGAGGTGACGCAGGAGGAGTATCTCGAGCGCCAGGCCACGGTCGACGTAAACGACGTCGTGAACATGCAGTACACGAGCGGCACGACGGGCTTCCCGAAGGGCGTGCAGCTCACCCACCGCAACATCGCGAACGACGGCTTCTGGATCGGCGCGTGCCAGAACCTCTCCTCGCGCGACCGCGTGTGCATACCGGTTCCGCTCTTCCACTGCTTCGGCTGCGTCCTCGGCGTGATGAGCTGCGTCAACCACGGCTCGACGATGGTGTTCCTCGAGAAGTTCGACCCGCTCCTCGTCATGAAGTCGATCGAGCGCGAGAAGTGCACGATGCTCGACCACCCGCGCTTCAAGGAGTTCAACTTCACGTCGCTCAGGACCGGCATCATGTCCGGCTCGGCGTGCCCTGTGCACCGCATGCAGCAGGCGCAGGACAGGATGTTCATGAAGGAGATCACGAACCCCTACGGGCTCACCGAGTCCGGTCCCGTGATGACGATGACCAGGTACTTCGAGCCGTCCATCGAGCGCAAGTGCCAGACAATCGGGCAGGCGCTGCCGGGCGTGGAGGTCGCGATCATCGACCCCGAGACGCAGGAGCTCGCGCCGATCGGGCAGGACGGCGAGATCTGCTGCCGCGGCTTCAACACGATGAAGGGCTACTACAAGATGCCCGAGCAGACGGCGAAGTGCATCGACGAGCGCGGTTGGCTACACTCCGGCGACATCGGCAGGATGGACGCGGACGGATACTACTACATCACTGGACGACTGAAGGACCTCATCATCCGCGGCGGAGAGAACATTTCGCCGAAGGAGGTCGAGGACTTCCTCGGCACAATGCCCGGCGTGAAGGACGTCGCGGTAGTCGGCTGCCCCTCTAAGAAGTACGGCGAGCAGCCTGCTGCGTTCGTGATCCCCGCGGACGGCGTTGAGCTGAAGCCCGAGGACGTTCAGGCCTTCTGCAAGGACAAGATCTCGTGGTTCAAGATCCCGAAGTACGTCCACTTCCTCGACGTCTTCCCGATGACCGCCTCGCAGAAGATACAGAAGTACAAGCTCCGCGAGATGGCGCACGAGCTCTGGCCCGACGCCTGACGGCGGGATTGACACGAGCGGCTGAAATGTGGTAAAGTTCACGACATCTACAACAACCAAAAGGAGACAAAGACATGGCTAAGTGGGTTTGCCCCGTTTGCGGGTATGTTTACGAAGGCGAGAATCCTCCGGAGAAGTGCCCCCAGTGCGGCGTTCCGGGATCGAAGTTCCTGAAGCAGGGCGGCGGGCTCGACTTTGTCTGCGAGCACCATGTCGGCGACGGCATTGTCGATGACGCCGAGGTGACGCAGGGCCTCAAGGACCATTTCAACGGCGAGTGCTGCGAAGTCGGCATGTACCTCGCTATGTCGCGCCAGGCCGACCGCGAGGGCTATCCCGAGGTCGCCGAGGCGTACAAGCGCATCGCGTTCGAGGAGGCCGAGCATGCGGCTAAGTTCGCCGAACTCCTCGGCAAGACGATCGACATCGTGACCGACTCCACCAAGGAGAACCTCCGCCGCCGCATGGAGGCCGAGTGCGGCGCGACCGCCGGCAAGCTCGCGATCGCCAAGCGCGCGAAGGAGCTCGGCTACGACGCGATACACGACACCGTCCACGAGATGGCGAAGGACGAGGCGCGCCACGGCAAGGCGTTCCAGGGTCTCTACAACCGCTACTTCAAGTAGTAGGTAGATGGCACGGACATCGCCCCGGGGGGAGGTCGACGAACTGCGCGTTCGTCAGCGCGAGACGCCGCTGGCGGACGCTCTCGACCGTCAGCGCATAAACCGTCTTGCGCATTTCGACGTGCCCGCGCACAAGAGCGGGCGCGGCAATCCCGAATTGACTGAATACCTTGGTGAGCGAGCGCTCGCCATGGACGTCAACTCGATGAAACCGCTCGACAACCTCGGGCATCCGGTTTCCGTCATCAAGGAGGCGCAGCAGCTTGCGGCCGAGGCGTTCGGCGCTGACGACGCGTTTTTCATGGTGAACGGCACCACTTCGGCGGTGCAGGCGATGATAATGTCGACCTGCTCCGTCGGCGACGAGATAATCCTGCCGCGCAACGTCCACAGAAGCGCCATCAACGCGCTCGTCGTCTGCGGCGCCGTGCCGATCTACGTCAACCCCGGCATAAACCGACGCCTCGGCATTCCGCTCGGCATGAGCGTCGCCGACGTCGAGAAGGCGATAGCCGCGCATCCGTCGGCCAAGGCGATTCTCGTCAACAACCCGACCTACTACGGCATCTGCTCTGATTTGAAGCGCATCGTCGAGATTGCGCACAAGGCGGGAATGCTCGTCCTTGCCGACGAAGCGCACGGCACGCATTTCTACTTCCACGAGGAGCTGCCCGTATCCGCGATGGCTGCCGGGTGCGACATGGCCGCCGCGTCCATACACAAGACGGGCGGCTCGCTTACCCAGAGCTCGATACTCCTGACGCGCAGACCGGTGAATCCCGACTACGTGCGTCAGGTCATCACGCTCACCCAGTCGACGTCGGCGTCGTATCTTCTTCTTTCGTCGCTCGACATCGCGAGGAAGAACCTCTTCTTCAGGGGCCGCGCGATGTACCAGAAGACGATGGACTTCGCCGACTACGCTCGCGAGGAGATAAACGCCCTCGGCGGCTACTACGCGTTCGGCCCCGAGCTCGTCGACGGCGATACCGTCTTCGCTTTCGACCGCACGAAGCTCTCGGTGCACACGCGCGACATCGGGCTCGCGGGGATCGAGGTCTACGACCATCTCCGCGACGACTACGGCATACAGATAGAGTTCGGCGACATCGGCAACCTGCTCGCGATCATCTCGAACGGCGACCGCATGATGGACATCGAGCGGCTCATCTCCGCCCTCGAGGAGATAAAGCGCCAGCGCGAGAAGAGCCCGATCGGCCTTTTTGACCACGAATACATCGACCCCGTGATCGTGATGCCGCCGCAGGAGGCGTTCTACGCGAAGAAGCGGCGCGTCGCGATGAAGGAATCGACCGGCCTCGTCGCGGGCGAGTTCGTGATGAGCTATCCGCCCGGCATCCCGATCGTCGCGCCCGGCGAGCGCATCACGGCCGACGTTCTCGCGCACATCCTCTTCGCGAAGGAGAAGGGCTGCTTCATGACAGGTACCGAGGACATGAACCTCGACTACATCAATGTCCTCGCCTGAGCGGACCAGAGCGCCGGAAATGTGATATAATATCCTGCTATGAAGAACTGTTGTATGTTTGCGGGCCAGGGAGCCCAGGTTCCGGGGATGGGCAAGGATTTCGCCGAGGCTGACGCCGAGGCGATGGCCTTGTTCGACAAGGCGAACGCCGTTCTCGGCTTCGACCTCAAGAAAATCTGCTTCGAGGGCCCGGCCGAGGAGCTGACGAAGTCCAATGTCTGCCAGCCGGCGATCTTCGTTACGAGCTTCGCGGCGTATCTTGCGCTCCAGAAGCGCAGGCCGACTGAATTCGCGTGCGCGGCGGGCCTCTCGCTTGGCGAGTGGGGCGCACTCTGCGCCGCCGGAGTCCTCGACTTCGACTCTACGCTCAAGGTCCTCGAGGCGCGCGGCCGCTTCATGCAGGAGGCGTGCGAAGCGACGCCGTCCGGCATGATCGCCATCGTCGGCGCGTCGGCAGACCAGCTTAAGGCGCTCTGCGAAAAGACTGGCTGCACTGTTGCCAACGTCAATTCCGCCGCGCAGCAGGTCCTGTCCGGCTCCAAGGACGCGATTGCCCAGGCGGCGACGGTCGCCAAGGAGCTTGGCATCAAGCGCGCGATTCCGCTTGCGACGGCCGGCGGCTTCCACTCGAAGTTCATGGCAAGCGCGCGCGAGAAGCTTGCGCCGATCCTCGACGGCATCGCGTTCTCCGCGCCGAAGTTCCCCGTCCTGTCCAATGTCACTGGCAAGCCACATTCGTCCGATCCGGGCGAGATCAAGGCAACGATGCTCGAGCAGGTGACCGGCACGACGAACTGGGCGGCAGATGTCGAGGCCGCGAAATCGCTCGGCTGCGACTCGTTCGTCGAGTTCGGCCCCGGCAAGGTGCTCTCCGGGCTTGTGAAGAAGATCGATCCCGCGCTCGCGACGGCGAATGTCGCCGACCTCGCGTCGCTCGACGCGACCGTCGCCGCGCTCGCCTAGCCCTTATCTGCCAAAGGAAAACTCCTATGATTTTGGCTCTCGCTACCGCTTCGCAGCTTCGCTGTTTCAAATCGGGAAGACTGTTTAAGACTGGGGTTTCACCCCAGGCCCCAAAGATCGGAGCGTTAGCGGAGATTTCGGATTAATCGGAGTTAAAAAATTTCTAACCACTAACTACTAACTGATACCTACTATGAACAACCTCAAAGGCAAAGTCGCAATCGTCACAGGCGCCGCACGCGGAATCGGCGCGGCCATCGCAAAGAAGCTCGCCGAGCGCGGCGCAGACGTCGCGATATGCGACCTCAAGGCCGAATGGTGCGACGAGACAGTGAAGGCGCTTGAGGCGCTTGGCGTCAAGGCGAAGGGCTATGGCGTGAACGTCGCGGTGTCGGCCGAGGTCGATGCGTGCGTGAAGCAGGTCCTCGCCGACTTCGGCAAGGTCGACATCATGGTCAACAACGCCGGCATCACGAAGGACGGGCTTCTCATGCGCATGTCCGACGAGGACTGGGATGCGGTTCTCAACGTGAACCTCAAGGGCACTTTCCTCTTCACGCGCGCGGTGAGCCGCCCGATGATGAAGAACAAGGCCGCGGACGGCACGCAGCTCGGCGGCTCGATCATCAACATCGCGTCGGTCGTCGGCATCATGGGCAACGCGGGCCAGGCGAACTACACGGCCTCGAAGGGCGGAGTGATAGCGCTCACCAAGACGACGGCGAAGGAACTGGGCTCGCGCAACATACGCTGCAACGCGGTCGCTCCCGGCTTCATCCAGTCGAAGATGACCGATGTCCTTCCCGACGACGTGAAGAAGGCCTACATGGACACGATTCCGCTCAGGCGCTTCGGCACAGCCGAAGACATCGCGAAAGCCGTCGCGTGGCTTGCCGGCGACGATGCGGCCTATGTCACCGGCCAGATCATCTCCGTCAACGGCGGAATGATCGGCTAAGTTCGCCATTGACAACGGCGCGTGGATATGAGATAATACGCGCCACTTCTTTCTTATTGGGGATATAGCTCAGTTGGTAGAGCGTCTCAATGGCATTGAGAAGGTCAGGGGTTCGACTCCCCTTATCTCCACCACCCCTGGTTAATCTCACTTCTTGTCCCAGCTTGCCTTTGGCGGCGCCTTGTCGCGCCATTCCGGCAGCGATATCATGTTCCCCGCCTCGGCTTTGCCTGCAAGATAGGCCTCCGCCACGTACTCGCGCCTCGTCTTCATCTCGGCGAGCAGCGACTTGATCTCGAGGACGGCCTCGTGGCACATGTCGATGACCTGTCGCTTCGTGTCTTCGTCGACTCCCGGCATCTTCAGAAGCTCGATTGAGCTCAGAAGGACGGTCGCGGGCTGGCCGAGCGCGTGGCAGAAGCCGGCGAGCGACTCCATCACGACTTTTGAGCGCTCTACCTGCATCTCGGCTATCGCGAGACGCCGGCTTGTGTCCTCCGCTGTGCTGGTTTCGTCTGTCATTGCGTAGCTCCTGTATGTGCCCGCCGTCACGTGGCGAGGCTGCCCATGTTGAAGATCGGCAGGAACATCGCCAGGACGATGGTGCCGATTATGGCGCCGAGGAACACCATGAGGAAGGGCTCCATCAGCGACGTCAGCGTGCTGAGTAGTGCCTCTACCTCTTCGTCGTAGCTGTCGGCGACCGAGTCGAGCATGTCCTCGACCTTGCCGGCCTTTTCGCCGGCCGCGATCATCCTCACCATGATAACCGGCATGAACGGCTTGCCGTCGAGCGCCACGTTGAGCTGGTTGCCCTGCTCGACTTCCTTCCTCGCGTCGAGGATCGACTTTTCGAGGACGCGGTTGCCGATTGAGAGCGCGACGACTTCAAGTGATTTCAGGATCGGCACGCCCGCGTTGGTCATCTGCGCGAGAAGGCGGCAGAACCTGCCGATGCCGCTTTTGAGGTTGAGCTGCCCGAACACTGGCATCTTGAGCTTGAATTCGTCGAATTTGTAGCGGCCGCGTTCGGTCGACTTCCATTTTCTGAACAGGAGCACGACGACAATGACCGTGCCTCCTACGTAGTACCAGTAGTGCTTGACGAACTCGGATATGTCGACGAGAGACTGCGTCAGCGACGGGAGGGGCTTGCCGAACCCGGAGAACATCTCTGCGAAGATCGGGACGACGAACTGGATGAGGCCAGCCGCCATGAGAAGGGCGATCGAGACGATCACCGTAGGATAGGTCATTGCGCTCTTGACCTTCCCCTTGAGCCGTGCCGTGGCCTGCATGATCGACGCAAGGCGTTTCATGATGCCCGCGAACTCGCCGGACTGCTCGCCGGCGACGACCATGTTGACATACATGTCGTCGAACAGGGCTGGGAACGACGCGAGGCCGCTCGAGAGAGGGTCGCCGCCCTCGATCTTTTCGCGCAGATGTCCGAGGACCTTCTTGAACTCCGGGTTGGCGCACTGCTCCTCGAGCGTCTGGACCGTCGACAGGATCGGCATGCCCGCGCCGATCATCGAGGCGAGCTGCCTCGTGAACGGAACGACCTCCGTCTTCGCAAGCTTCTTTGCGCCTTTGATCTTTGGTATGTTTGCCATGAGTACTTAACTATAAGTTGGTAGTTGATAGTTGGTAGCTGGTGGTTGGTGGTCTTTCAACTTTCAACTTGCCGATCGTCACTCTCCGCCCGTCACCTCGAACGCCGCCTGGAGCGACGTTAGCCCGGCGCGGACCTTTATCATTCCCGCCTCCTTCAGCGTCACCATGCCCTCTTCGAGCGCCAGTGTCTTGAGGAGATCGGCATCGCCGCCTTTTTCGATGAGTGCGCGGATCTTCGGCGAGATCGGCAGGACCTCCATCATCGCACCGCGTCCCTTGTAGCCCGAGCCGTGGCACTTCGGGCACCCGACGGGCCCGTATATCGTCGCGCCCTCGAACGGCTTCGGGTCGACGTTGTTCAGCTCGAGCATCTCAAGGTCAACGTCGACAGGCTGCTTGCAGAACGGGCAGAGCTTTCGGAAGAGGCGCTGCGCCTGCGCGAGGATCAGCGACGACGCGAGCATGAAGGGCTGAATGCCCATGTCGAAGAGACGTGCGACGACGCCGCACGCGTCGTTGGTGTGGAGCGTCGAGAGCACGAGGTGGCCCGTCAAGGCGGCCTTTACCGCGATGTCCGCCGTCTCGCCGTCTCGTATTTCGCCGACGAGCACGATGTCGGGGTCCTGTCGCAGCACCGACCTGAGGATGCCTGCGAAAGTAAGGCCCTGCGCGACGTTCACATGGCACTGGTTCACGCCGGGCAGTTCGTATTCGACGGGGTCTTCGGCCGTGACGATGTTGACGTTCGGCTGGTTCAGGTCCTGGAGGCAGGAGTAGAGCGTCGTCGTCTTGCCCGAGCCCGTCGGCCCAGTTACGAGTATGATGCCGTGCGGCTGGTCGATGGCGAACTTCATCGCCTTGTATGCGTAGTCGTCGAGGCCGAGCGAGGCGAGTCCTGGCGCGAGGTTGGCCTTGTCGAGGATACGCATGACGACCTTCTCGCCGTGTACCGTCGGGAGTATCGACACGCGTACGTCGACCTCCTTCTTCAGCGCCTTGACCTTGAAGCGGCCGTCCTGAGGGCGGCGGCGTTCGGCGATGTCGAGGTTTGAGAGGATCTTTATTCGCGACACCACGGCGTTGTGGAGGGCCTTCGGCGGCGCGGGGCGGTCGACAAGTTCGCCGTCGATGCGGTACCTGAGGCGGGAGGTCTTCTCCATCGCCTCGAAGTGTATGTCGGACGCCTTCGTCTTGAGGGCCTCGATCATTATCGTGTTGACCATGCGGATCACGGGCGCCTCGCCCGCCGCGTCGAGCGTCGCGTCGAGAGCGTCGGCGCTCTTGTCCTCGCCGGCGGTCATCTCGATGTCGTTTTCGTCGCCCTTCATGATGTTTTCCATCGCGAGGGCGGGATTCGCGGCGTCCGCCTGGCTCTTGAGCCGTTGAAGGGCGTCGTTCAGCTCCGGCGCGGGCGCGACGAGCGTCCAGATCTTGCCGCGCGTCCACCGCGACACCTCCTCCTGCGTCGGAAGGTCGAACGGGTCTGAGAACGCCACTGCGAAGCGCCCGTCGATTTTCATCAGCGGAATGGCCTTGGCGCGGTTCCACGCGTCAGCATCCATCCCGCAGAGAAGCTCCTGCGAGGGAACAAAGCCCGAAGGAATTGAAATCGGCTGCACGCCGAGATAGTCGGCGGCCGCTATCGCGAAATCGGAGGGGTCCTCGATCTTCTTGATCTCGGCCGCTCCGCCGCGCCGGACGTGGAATCTGCCTTTTGTCTGTGTCTGTTCTGCCATGTGCGACAATATATTAGCACATACCGTGCCACATGTTGGCATGGTATGTGCTACAATGTTTCTGATATGGCAGAAGACGAACCAAAATTTGACGCACGTCTCGCCGAAGGCGTTGCGTATTTCGAGCAGATGCTCCAGCTGATGCCGGAGGATCGCGTCACCCTTGAGTTCCTTGTAGTCGCGTATGAGCAGCTTGACAGGCACGAAGATGCCCAAAAAGCCCTTGTTTCCCTGACAAAGATATTGATTAAAGAGCACGACACTGCTGCTCTGGAAGGGCTTTTGCCGCGGCTTGAGGCGAGCGATTACGCCGAGGCGAAGGCGCTTTCCCTCAGGGTCAAGACGCTCATCGCCCCCGCGCCAGACCTTACGCCCGAGGTACCGAAGGAGATGACCGAGGACGAAATCGTCGAGTCTGTTTCGTCTGCCGCCGTGAAGGCGGAGTTTGCGCTTGTCGACGAGCTTGTGGACGGAGGTGTGCTTTCCGAGGAGGAGTCGAAGCATCTCAAGGCGCAGATCGAGGTAACGCCGACGGCAGGGCAGGTGTTTCTTGTTTCCGCACTGCAAATTCTCGAAAAAGAGAATTCGACGGCGCTCGAGAAGTGCATCGCGTATCTCGCCGACCGCCATGCCGCCCCACCCATTCCCCTTGCGGCGTTCGAGCCCCCGAAGAGCCTTTTCTCGCCGTTTCCGGCGCTCACGCTGCGTGTTCGCGGCGCCGTTCCCTTTGCGTTGGTCGGCAAGGACGCGCTCGTCGCGATCCTCAATCCGACGGACGAGGGGCTCCGCTCGGAGCTTTCGGCTGTGATGCCCTGCAGGTTCTACCTGACGATGCCGTCGTTTGTGGAGACGGCTCTCGCGCGCATGTTTCCCGTCAAGGAGGGCCTGTCTTGAAGGCGCGGCGGGGAGTAACGCTCGTCGAAGTGATGCTCGCGGGGTCGATCGCCGTGCTGCTCACGCTCGCCTGCCTCGAGGGGGTGATAGTTGCGACGCGCATATCCCACGAGAACGCCCAACTCCTCGCGGCCGAGGCGTTCGCCTGGGACACCGCGTGGAAGTGGCTCAACAAGCCCTACGACGAACTGAACAACTCGACGACGGCGAGGTTCTATTCAGACAACGGTTCCGGTTATTTCGTCGTCAGCTCGAACGCCTGCCCGATGCTCTGCAGGGAGCTGAACGGCGGCGCAGACGCTAGGCTCTACGTCCGCGTGGCGCTGCTGTCCGGCTCCTCTTCGCCGTCGCGCCACGGTTCGTCGCAGGTGGTGAAGCGGATAGACGTCAACGTTGAATGGGGGCCGGCTTCGTCGCGCCGCAGGCTCAACTCGGTAGGCACGACGTCCGGTCGAAGTTTTTCTGTCCCTGTGTCGGTGTACAAAGGACCGTTCGAAAGGGGGATATGAGAAAGGGGTTCACCATAGGCGAGACCATGGTGGCGACGCTGATCCTCGGCATCGTCCTGGCGGCCGTAATGACCACTTTCCTTTCGGCCCAGCGGATGTTGGCGACCTCCATGGCCGAGTCGGAGCTCGCGCTCGCGTCCCGCGGCCTCCGCGAGAAGCTCCTCTTCCACGCGGCGCCGGCTGTGGACGGCGTTCACTACGCCGGCATGCTCAGCGGCACGAACAGCAGCTGGGTCGTGGAGACGGGGAGCCACAACATCCTCATGCAGATGGGCGCCCTGGGAACCTCGCTTTCCGACGTGCGTCCGCAGTCGGTGCGCATCATCATGGGAGGTTCGTCCGGCGGGTGGCATTTTGTCAACGAACACATCCCGAACTGGGTTCAGTATGCGGGCTGGCTCTGGCCCCGAAACGTCTCGCTCGTTGACAGCCTCATGTCCGATGTCGTCTCCTACGAAACGCTCGGCACCAAGGCGACGGACGTCTACCGCGTCGGCATAGACATCAACCTCATGACGAAGGCGGGCGGAGTTAGCGTCTACCGGCGCGAGCGGGTCTCCGTGCCGCTTATGGGGCGGATACAGCCCATGAAGGACATTTCGGGGAAATACTGACCATGAAACGCGGAAACACGAGATCGGGCGTCGCCCTCCTGTCCACCCTCGTGATGATGGGGGTCGTCACCATCCTTCTTGCGGGTGTCATGGGCTACGTCTCGTGGACGGTGCGCGCGTCGGCCATCGCCACGGGGCGCGACATCTGCAGGCTTGCCGCCCAGAGCGAGATCGAAATCGCGAAGCATGCCGTGAACGAGGCGTTCATCCTGTCGCTCGAACGGTACGGCCACATCATCGGCGGCGACGCGATAGGCTCGACGACGGTAAGTTCGTTCGACTGGTTTGAGGCCTATTCCAGCACGGTGGCGAAGCGGACCATCGGCGCGAAGAATCCGTTGACGCTCGACGACGTCGTGACCAACATGGATTGCGTCGTCAAGGTCAGGATCGGCGCCGTGGAACACACGGTCGGCACCCAGTGGGCGAACGTGACGTTTGTCGCCAGGGCTGAGAGGCATGTCCCCGGCGGCCCCGCGGTCTCGTCTACGGTCGTCGAGAAAGTCCGCTTCGCGCAGCAGCGCTCCAAGGTGTTCAACAACGCGTACTTCGTCAACAACTACGGCTGGTTCCAGGGCTCCGGATGCACGGCAAACGGCGACGTCAGGGCGAACGGAAACATGTCGCTCGATTCGAACTGCAAGGTGAACGGCAAGGTTTACGCCGCGAAGAACGACGAGCTTCACGTGCCGGGGAACATCACGAGCACCGGGCAGATGGACAGCTACAGCACGTACAGGTCGACGACCTACGGCTCTTCCAACATGGCCCGTCCGCTCAGCTCCGATCCGCTGTCGGGCGAGCTGAACGCCGGCGGCTACGAGGCGCCCCAGACCGTTACGGCGGCGGACAGGGCCAACAGAATACACGCCAACGAGGACCTGGCGATAGAGATGCCGTACATAGGCGACATTTCGTCGAATGAAAGCGCCTATCGCGAATGGGCGCAGCAGCTGCACGACGCAGACCCAAGCATGTCCACGATCAAGCAGAACGGCAAGACTCTCGTGTCGGTCTACTACGACGGCGTGGGGCCGTCTGGCGTCGAGAAGATCACGCACAACGGGCAAGAGATAACCGCTCCCGACTATGGAGCGATCGTGCTGGAGGGGACTGAGAGCCATCCGATCGAGATCAACGGGCCCGTGATCATTCCGAGCGACGTCATCATAAAGGGCTATGTAACGGGGCAGGGCACCATATACTCCGGGCGCAACATCCACATCGTCGGCAACATAACCTACAAGAATCCGCCGCAGTGGAACGGCAAGTCCACCGAAGGCGCCAGCAACGCCACCAAGGACATGCTCGGGCTCATGGCGAAGGGCAACATCGTTCTTGGCGACTATACGCAGCAGACCACTTCTGGCTACGGCTACTACAGTTCGTCGTCGGGATGGCTCAGCGACATCAAGACCTATCTCTCCCAGGAGCCCTACGTGCAGAAGTACAAGTGCGACACGTCCGATGCGGCCATCGGCTATCCCGAGACGTTTGGCGGCAACTACACGGTGGCGGAATACGTCAACTCCGCGGACTTCGCCAAGTGCGAGAGCGCCGGTCTCGCGGCCTTCGTGCCAGGCGGCAGGGATTCCGGGACGGGAAAGTTCGGCAAGCAGCGCATGGTTGACGGACCCGGTGCGCAGAAAAAGGCGACAAGATCCGGTACCTACGAGACCTACAACACGACGACCCACACTAAGGAGAACAGGTACGTCAGCAAGAACGAATACTACACTCCGTGCATACAGGTCCCCGGAGTTTCATACGACCGCAAGTACTACGAGTCGGTCTGTCTCGACACCGAGATTTCCTCCCGTTGCTCTTCGACGATCACGCGCGTCGACGGCGTTCTATACAACAACCATGGCATCTTCGGCGTCATAGGCAAGTGTACCTTCAACGGCGCGCTCGTCTGCCGCAACGAGGGCATACGCTACTCCAGCAATCTCTACCTCAACTGGGACATCAGGCTCTACTCCGGCTCGTCCGAGACTGTCGACAACGACAAGGTCGGTCTCGCAAAGGCGAGCGACAACCCGCCGACGACTGTCGCCTGGGCGGAGATCCCTGATGGGATGGTCGTCTTCGACTGAAGAAAGGGCAGGTGATTCGAATCTATGGTTGAAGCCAGTGCAGATCCGAGTGTAGTGACGGCGCAGCTGAAGCGCGAGCTGCGCGCCGCAGAGGAGGAGCGTCTAGAGCGAGAGGCCGCATGTGCCGCGGAATCGCAGGCGTTGCAACCTGACGGCCAGGGTGGCGCGCTTGTCGTCGAGTCCGTCGCTCAGGAGCCGCCGCCTCCGCCCCCAGTTGACCCCGACGCCGCGTTCCGCCGCGGGCGCATCGGCGTCGTTGCCGTCGTCGTGCTTGTCCTTTTCTGGGTCTGGGTGCGCCAGAGGCGCTGATTCGCCAGTTATTGGTGTGCATTTCTCCAGGCGCGGAGCGTCATCCCCGTGCGCGCCTTGAAGAAGCGCTTCAGGAACGAATCAGACCGCATGCCGCAGCGGCCCGCTATGTGGCCGATCGGTATGTCGGTCAGCAGCAGTTCGCACACCTTCTCGAAGCGCACGTCCTGTATTTCCTCTAGGATCGTCTTGCCGGTGGCCGCGCGGAAGCGCTTCTCCGTGATGCGGCGCGAGTACGGGAATTCCGCGAGAACGTCTGCTGCCGTGAGCCCCGTGGTGGCGTCGCGGCGTATGCGCTCCACGGCCTTGGTTATGCGAGGGTCGTAGAACTTGAACGAGCGCGTGGACTGTCTGCGGACGAGGCGCACAGGCCCGAACTTGAGGTGCTTCGGGGGAAGCTTCGGGTTCTCGATCAGCTCGGCGAGAAGGTCGGCGGCGAGGCGTCCCGCCTCGTGGAAGTCCTGCTCGATCGAGGTGAGGGTCGGATCCGCGCATTCGCAGTGCATCTCCTCGTTGTCTACGCCGACGAGGGTGAAGTCGCCCGGGCAGGAAAGCCCGGCCAGGCGGCACGCCTCGGACACCTGCACCGCAGCGTAGTCGTTCACGGCGAATATGGCGACGGGCTTTGGCATCGCCTTGAGGAACTTCGCGAGCTTCTTCTGCACGCCGAGCGTATCGCCGATGTCCCAGTTGGCGTCGAAGCTCGCGAACTTTGCGCGCGACCCGCGTCTCACGGCCTCCATGAACAGCCGTCCACGCTCGACGCTCCACACTGTTTTCGTGCACCAGCCGAAGTATGCGAAGGAGGCGGGCTTTGTGCGCAGAAGCTCCTTCGCCGCCCACTGGGCTATCGTGCCGGTGTCGCTCGTGACGGTGTGGCGCGCCGATGCCGCCGCCCTCGCGCCGGGGTCGAGGTTCACAACCGGAATTCCCCTGAACGCGCGCTTCGCGTCCGCTGCGGAGACGGTGCTGCCCTCGAGAATGCACCCTGCGGGCTTCCACTGCGAAACGAGCTCGCGCAGCGGGCGGACTGTTCGCGCGAGCTCCAGCTCTATCACGCGCCAGTTGTGCGCCGCTGCGCGGTCGTAGACTCCGGCGAACTCGGGGATATGCGAGCCGACGTGGAGATCCGTGATGAAGAGAACCGTATTCATGCCTCTATTCTACCAGAAAAAACGGAATGACGCAATCGACAATATTTTAATGACGCAATCGTGGCTGTCAATCCGCGCAGAATATTGTATAATGGAGACATGAAAAAAACACTCATAGCATTTCTTCTTCCCGTATGCGCCGCGACTGCTCTTTACGGGGCGGGGTCGGTCGTCAAGATCGAGGGCGGCGAGGGCTCGTGGCGCCTCACGCTGAACGGCAAGCCCTATTTCATCAAGGGCGGCGGCGGCGGCGGCTCGAAGGCGCTCCTCAAGGATATCGGCGGCAACTCCTTCCGCACCTGGGGCGCGGGCAGGGCAAAGGCCGAGCTCGACGAGGCGAAGAAATATGGCCAGACCGTGATGCTCGGCTTCTGGCTCGGGCACCACAACCACGGGTTCAGCTATCTCGACAAGGCGGCGCTCGAAAAGACCGAGCGCGAGGTGCTCGAGACTGTAGCGCAGATCAAGGACCATCCCGCGCTTCTCTGCTATGCGCTCGGCAACGAGATGGAACTCGGCGAGCCGAACCCGAAGGAGATGTGGCAGTTCATCAACCGCCTTGCGAAGAAGGTGAAGGCGGCTGATCCAAACCATCCTGTCGGAACTGTCGTCGCGGACATGTGGAAGGACAAGGCGGACGCGATCATCGCCTACGCTCCGGAGCTTCAGTACATGGGCCTCAACTCCTACGGCGGCGCGCTTACGGTCGGCAAGAGGTGGCGCGAGCTCGGCGGCAAGATCCCGTACATCCTCACCGAGTACGGTCCGATGGGCGCGGGCGAATGCGGGAAGGCGCCGAACGGACTTCCGCTCGAATGGACCTCGACGCGCAAGGCGGAGTGGTACCGAGACGTATACCAGAAGACGATCCTCGAGGAGAAGGACAAGTGGTGCCTTGGCGGATACGTCTTCACGTGGGGTCACAAGAACGAGGTTTCGCCGACGTGGTTCGGCACGATGCTTCCCGACGGCACGAAGCTCGAGGTCGTCGCGACGCTCGCCAAGTTCTGGGGCGGCAAGGTCGCGAACCGCTGCCCGCGCATTGAGGAGGTGAAGGTCTCGAAGGACGCGCCGGCCGAGGGCGAGGTGATCGAAGCTTCCGTTGCCGCGAAGGATCTCGACGGCGACAAGCTCAAGTGGCAGTGGACTCTCATCGACGAGGCGTCGTACTACGGCGAGGCGGGGCTTGGGCTCGCGATGCCGCAGGGCTGGGACGAGGCGATCGTCGCCGGGCAGGGGACGAACAAGGTGAAGGTGAAGCTCCCCGGAGGCGGCAAGTACCGTCTCTACGCCTACTGCTTCGACGGGAAGGGCAACGCGGCGTACGCGAACTGGCCGCTTGTCGGGAAGGGCCCGAAGCCGAAGAAGGAGCTTAGGGCGGCGGCGATGCCGTATCCAGTCTATCGCGACGGCGCGAACGGTCCGTGGTACGTATCCGGCTACATGGGCAACACCGGCGCGATGAAGGTTGACGACAAGTGCTCCGAGAAGCCGCATTCCGGCGAGACGTGCATGAAGATCGAGTATTCCGCGAACGGCAACTGGGCGGGAATCTTCTGGCAGAGCCCCGCGAACGACTGGGGCGACAAGCCGGGCGGTGCGAATCTTTCGAAGGCGGCGACGCTCGTCTTCTGGGCGCGCGGCGAGAAGGGCGGCGAGAAGGTGAGCTTCTTCATGGGCGGCATAAAGAACAAGGCGTTCTCCGACACGGCGAACCGCAAGCTCGAGAACGTCGTGCTGAAGAAGTCGTGGACGCGCTACCGCATCCCGCTCGACGGCGAAGACCTTTCGCAGATCAAGACCGGCTTCGGCTTCAACTTCGGCGGCCAGGGGAAGCCGTTTGCCTTTTATCTCGACGACATTGAGTACGTTGCCGACTAAAGTGTGCTTCGGCCTTTGTGTGCTTCGGCCTAAAGGGCCTCGCACCAAGACGGGGTGACAGGCTTTGGCCTTTTGAGCAGCCCTTGTAGCGCGGCCTCTAAAAGTTATCGCCATGTCGTGCGCGGACTCTGTTGTTATCTTGTCGCGCGGCCACTAACACTGTCGTCTTGTCGCGCGGCCTTTAACGCTATCGTCTTGGTGCGAGGCCCTTTAGGCCGAAGCACACCAAGGCCGAAGCACACCAAGGGCCCCTGGTTTGTGATATAATCTGCCCATGGCTTTAAAGACAATATCTCACTGTGCCGGGGCCGGTCATTATCGCCGCTTCAAGGGCTATGACTACTCGCGCGGGGCGGCTATTTTCATTACCTTTGCCGTCGCGGGGCGTGCCAAGGTGTTTGGCTCTGTCGACGACAGCGGTAGGCTGCTCTATTCTCCTGCCGGCATGGCGGCACTGTCGACACTCTCCATAGAAGAGCGCCGCAGAGACGACATCATTGTGGAGAAATCGGTGATCATGCCCGACCATGTGCATCTAAGGCTCTATCTCAAGCCGGGCATGGATCGCCCGCTCGCCAGACTTGCGCAGTTTATCAACAACTTCAAGCGCTGGACAAAATTCAGTTGCGCGAAAATCGGCGTTGAATTCGAGTGGGAGCGCGGGTACCATGACCGCCTCTGCCTCAGTCGTGAGATAATCGAGCTTGCCGACAAATATATTGAGAACAACCCTCTTAAATGGCATCTCATGCATGGCCATCCGCCGCCGCTTAAGGTGCTTGAGCCTATTTCATCTCCGCGCATTCCAGGGGACGAGTGGTGGAGCGCGGCGGGTGCAATTGAGCTCTTGGCTCCTGAACGAAAGATCTGCGCGATTCGGCTCTCCCGGCGAATCCCCGTCAATGACTATTCGAAAGTGGTAGCGCGTCTGATGGCAGCCGTCGACAAGGGTTTTGTTCTTGCCGGAACTTTTATTTCGCCATGTGAGCGCGAAGTGGCGCGCTCGCTCATCGCTCGCGGAGCGCCAATGATCAGGGCCGTGCCCGACCCGCTCGCGCTCGTCTACCGGCCCAAGGGCGACGAGCCTCGGCAGTTTGCCGAAGGGCGGTTGTTGCTTCTCTCCCGCGTCGCTGCGCCCGGTTCGTCGCGCTACGACGCATGGCACGGCATCAACGACGCGCTCGCAGACTTTGCTACTTCCACGACGGGTGGACTATCGCTCTACGCGACGTCGGCGACAGACTTTAGGTTCAGTCATTGTATTTCGGGTTGAAAGATAAGCTTCTTGTCGCGCACCCCTGTTGGCGTTTTGTCGCGCGGCCCTTAACGCTGTCGTCTTGGTGCGAGGCCCCTGTTGTCGTCTTGTCGCGCGGCTCCTGCTGCCGTCTTGGTGCGAGGCCCTTTAGGCCGAAGCACACGACGCAAAAGGGCACATTTTTTATGCTTGAATAGATATCCGCAAAACCGTCAATTATGCTATAATAGCGCCACCAGAAAGGGATGGCCGTGAAAAAACTCGTTTCAATCGTAATCGCCGCAATAGCGGGGCAACTTGTCGCCGGAACATATATATGGACCGGAGAAGGCAATGACGGCAAGTGGTTTACGCGTGAAAACTGGAAATACGACGACGGCGCCGGAAACGTGACAACCCCGGCGGCTAATGCGCCAAGTGCTGCACCGACAGACGATGTGACCATTGCAGGCAACACAACCGTCTCCTACATCCCCGGTGGCAATTGGAGTCCGAAAGGCCTCGTGACGGTCCGCGACGGGGCGACTCTCATCCAACCCCAAAATACGAACTACGCCTATCTCAACGGGGGCATGCTGTTGGATGGCGGCACCTACGATACAGGCACCAGTACTCTTTTTACGCTGTCTTCCGATTTGGTGGTCACCAATGGCGGCACGTTCCTGTTGCGGACTTCCATGGCGACGGAAAGCACCGGTTCCCTCATCTTGGAGGAAGGCACCACGTTCCGCTATTTCAAGAACGCGCAATGGAACGGAACCGCCCATCTCATCCTGCATGGCGGCACCGCCGTCCTTGGAGACGGCGTCTCCGTCACGGTGAAAGGCAAGACCACAGACCAACTCATCGCCGGGAAACTGATAGTGAGCAATCAGTACCATCCCACCGAAGGACAGGTGTTTGACGGAGACGTTACGCTGGAATGCGCCAAGTTTGCTGTTCAGAGCAAGGGTCTTGTCCATCCCTGGCGGTCGGGGCGGCTAGTCTGCACGGGAACGAGCGACAACGGCTACTACCAGAATAACGGATCCTACATTGACGTGCCTGCCGGTTCGACCGCCGTTTTTACGTTCAACATCCCGGCCGTGGACGTCTATAAGCTGACGTTCGGTTCCAACAAAACGACCCCCAAGTTCCGCTACAACGGCGAGGTCCTTTCAGAGACGGACTTCAACCGCCTCTTCACGGTTCAAGCGAGCTCCGATTATGAGGGCCTTGTCGACTTTTACCTCACGCCAGTTTCGGACGATGCTCCATCCTTTGCTGACAATTCGGTTTCTGCCAGCCTCGTCTCGCCGACCGAGGCCATCCTGACGGCGGTCGTGAGCAACCCTGGCACACCCTCTGCGGGACTTGTCGCATTGTGGGGTTTCACAGATGGTGGGTATGATTTTTCCAATTGGGATAATGTACTTGATCTTGGCACCGCCACTGACGGTGGTGAAGTGACGGCTTCGTTGACCCTTGTACCCAATCGCCGCTACTATTATCGCCTCGCCGCGACCAATGAGGTTGGTATGGCTTGGGCGGCACCTTCTCCTGCATATTTTGTTTCCGCAGAAATCCCCGGATCGCCCACGAACACCTGGATCGGCGCGGTCTCTTCCGATTCGCGCGAGCCTGTCAACTGGTCTTTGAACCACGTGCCGACGGCATCAGAGACTGTCTTCGTCCTCGATCTCCTCGCACAGAATCCGCTTGACTGGTGGCCTGGAACGGGAACAGATACGGTCGCCGGATGGCTACAGCCAGAAGAAGGATTTGAAGATGCAAAATGGGCTGTAACGTTCCACATGACGCCGGACAGCGCTCTTTCTGTTGCCCGTGATGTATTTCTCGGCGCGGGACGCTGGACGCATGATGGCCCGGCCGCAACGCCGACATGTGCGGTCAATGTTGCGGTTGCAGGTGATTTTACCATCTGCACTAATGCTGAGATTGTTGCGGGGTCTGGTGCGAATCTTGATGCTACAGGCATTGCTCGCGGCTACTATAACGCTGGGCCAGGCTACACCGCTGGACTCGCGGGCGCGTCCTACGCGGGTGATGGCGGCAGTACGTCAGTGGTGTCTTTCGTTTCGTATGGCTCGGTTATAAATCCACTTGACTATGGATCGTCTGGCCTCGGTAATAACGATGGCTTTTCTGGTGCGGGGTTAATCATGCTATGTACAGGAGGACGGATGACAGTTGACGGTTCCATTCTTGTCATCGGCCACGGCTGGAACGCAGAAACCGGCAAGGGGGCTTCGACGGGTGGCTCAATCAACATTACTGCAGGTGAACTTTCCGGAACAGGTTCTATCTCAGCTAATGGTGGACAAGACACAAGTGTCGGTTCGGGTTCGGGTGGTCGCATTGCCGTCCGTCTTACACGACCTGGCGCCGATTTCTCCGACGCCCCAGCCATGACGGCAAACGGACGTGGCGGTAATGCCTCTGGCGCGACATCGTCGGCTGCAGGAACAATCTATCTGCAAACGGCCTCGGATCAAGAGGGATGCGGTATTGTCAAGGTTTCCAATCCTAACAATCTTGCGACTCTACAAGATGAGACGATACCTCCTGCTGCGACGCATCTTCCGGCGAAGCAGAATGGTGACAGCATTTCTGCCCTGAAGAAGACCAAGTGGGAGCTTTCTGGACGCGGCTCGGTTCGCCTCACAAGAGATGTTCAGATTGCATCGCTCAGCCTTGCGAGCGACGACGGCACTCAGACGGTGTACACCGACGGATTCAAACTGACGACGCCCGCGTTGAACGTCAATGGAGTCAATCTTCGCGGCGTCTACACTAGGGACAACGCCCAATGGGTGAAGGGCGATGGCTCCATCGTTGTCGGCGGCAGCGGTTTTGTCGTCTTCATTAGGTAGTTCAGGCCCGATCGTACGACGCAAAAAGGCACATTTTTTGTGCTTAAATAGATATCTGCAAAACCGTCGGTTATGCTACAATAGCGCCACCAGAAAGGGAAAGCCATGAAAAAACTCGTCACAATTGTAATCGCCGCAATAGCGGGACAACTCCTTGCGGACACTTATACATGGACAGGTGATGCAGGTAACTCTGATTACGCTACCGCAGGGAACTGGAACGTCGGCGATTCCCCTGCCACGCATGCCCCGTATGAAACGGATGATGTTGTCATTGACGGTGCGAACGTAACGGTTAACGGCAATTATCGCATCCCTTTGTCTCTGACGCTTTCAAACGGTGCTTCATGGTCTATCGGCGGTGAAATCCAGTTTGGCAACAACAACGTCGAACATCCGATCATTTATGGCGGCACGGTGAGCGGTACGCTCGTCGCTTCGCAATTCGCCGGGTCATCGCTGACGATTTCCGATGCGGCGATTATTGATACTGGATCTGGCAACAACGGTTTCTGGCAGAATACGGGGAGCTACCTCAATTTCGTTGATGGCAACAACCGCGCCGCGACCTTCACCTACCAGACGAGCATCGCGGAAAATCCCTTCTGGTTCTTCTCCCACCCTGCGAATACCCCTTATATCCGTTACAACGACCAGGTGATCAACGAGGCAACGTTCAATACGCACTTCACATACACTGACAATGGTAACGGCACGACGACGCTATCGATGAAATCGGTCGATGGTTGGGGACTTGGCGCGTTCACAGTTGGAGAGATCGTGGATCGTCAGGTGGAGGTTTCCGTAACAGCAACAAAATATTCTGGAAGCGACGCTACGGTCTATTTCGTTCAGGGTACGCGCGACTACGGTGAGACATTTGCCAACTGGCCGACGGCCACAGAAGGCGAAACGGTCTCGGCGACTGGTGAAGTGAGTGACACGCTCACGCTTGAAGACGGTTACAACTATATCCGAGCTTTTCTTCTATACAACGGCGAATACTCGGCGACGGCAGCAGTCGTAAGGCGCATCATGGCTCCCTATGACGACTACGGCGAGCTGACGGACGTCTACGAATACATTGGCGAGGACAACAACCTCGGCAACGCGGCGAATTGGGCCAAGGACAAGTCGGCGCCTGCGACGGAAGCTCCGACGGCTGGAACTGACATCCGCTGGTTCGGTAGGAACGCCTACTACTCGGGGTCGCTGGCCATTTACGGCAAAGATGTCTTCTCGGGTGCAACGCTTAATCTCTCTGGTGATACTTACATAAATGCGGACGTTTATTTTACAAATTCGACTGTTAAGATTAACACGATTAACGTTTCTGACCGCGGTGCGCCAATTCTCAACCTCTACGGCTCTTCGCTGACGACGACTCGCAACGACCAGTGGCTCGGCGTCTATCCTCCCGGCACATACACTGGTTCTTCGGGAAAGACATTTGTGAATTTCCTTTCCGGCAAGGCTTCGTCGTTCACTTTTGTAGGTGGCAATGTAGGGGTGTTCGATGTTGCGACAGCCAAGTCGGTTCTTGTTAAGCCAGGCTATATTGTTCTCGACGGTGGTGCGATAACTGATGAGAATTGGGACACCTATTTCACAGTTGAGACAACCGACACAATTGTAACCATTTCCTATGACCCAATTGTATCTGACAATCGCATTTCAGAGATTAACGCTACTTCAACGGCAGAAAACGCCACACTTACTGCGACAATTACTGCTATTGATGCAGGTGCCAGCGTTTATGTCGCTTGTGAGACTGAGGATATTACCGAGACCAACATTATAGCTGAAGGTGAAGAAGTGACGTTGAGTGAAAATGTCGCGACGAAAAATGTCTCTCTTGCTGATTCCGATGTTCTGTATCATTACGCTTTTGCCATTGTGAAAGACGGAGTTGTTATGGCTTTCAAGTCTGGCTTGTTTTATGCAAGTGATTTCGATTACGTCTACAGAAACGGCGCATGGCAGGGAGAGATGCCGACAACACTGAACACTACTAAGTCCGTGCTTATACTTGACGCATACAACAATGCGGTCAACGACATCGCAGTCGCAAACACGGTTGTGTCAAACGCTGCGATCACATCGACTGGTACTCTGGTCGGAAATGGGACGATGCAGGTCTATTCGTCGCAGATCTCCAACAACAAGCTCGGCGATGCCGGCGCGGTTTGCGGAACATATAACGGATCGACTTTCATGAACTTTGTGTCGCTCAGTGGAAGTGGCGTCATCTATCCGGCATGTTCGTATACCTTCAACGCTACAGAGGAATGGACGAACAATGTGTATAGTCTGCTCTTCGATGCCGAGCGTATCCACCTGAACGGCGCAAAGGTTGACCAGACGACATACGAGTCGAGTTTCACTCTGGTTCAAAACCGCGAGACAGGAAATGAGGTTACTCCCTACAACCTTACGGTCACCTACTGGGAGTCCGTGTGGACCGGCGTCCCCAAGGCCAATTGGACTGTCCAGCCCGGTGCTCGCGTGAAGCTGACGAAGAACACGCGCATTGGCTCGCTGGATATTCCTGATGCATCCGACGTCAAGATCGACCTCAACGGCTACGAGCTGAAGGTTTCTTCGCTCACCATTGAAGGCGAGAAGAAGAAGGGCGAATTTACTGCGGAGACGTTGCCGGCCATTCTTATCGGCGAAGGCAAGCTTGTCGTCGGCGGCAGTGGATTAGCGGTCTTCGTCAGGTAACGGTTGGTATGAAGCGTTTTCTGACAGCTGTCGCGGCGTTTTTGGCCGTGGCCTGGGCGGGGTATGCGCAGGAGATGCTGCGCGAGGGTGATGCGAGCTACGCCTCGTACACCCCGTGGAGCAAGGCGCGGACGTTCGGCGCGGACGGGAAGGTCGTGCGCCGCGGAGACCAGAGCCGCATCATGCAGAACCGCCCGCTCTACCTCGTCGACAAGAAATCGTTTCCCCTCCCGACAAACGATTGGTGGACCGACGCGCTCGTGAGCCGCTGGACCGGCAACCTCTGGAGCTATCCCGCCAAGGTTGTAATCGGCGCGTCAGGCGTGCGCGTCGCGTTCCCGACGTACTGGATCGACAACGGCACCGAGGTTAAGGAGCGCAGCGCCGTCGTCGTTGGCGCGAAGGGCGCGTTCAATCCGGATGCGACGCTCGTGGAAAGCTGGCACGACTGGGACGTCGAGATGGTCCTGCGCGACGGCGCGAAGAGCATGCGCACCACGCTCGTCCACGGTTCCCCGTTCACGTGGATCGAGTATTCCGGCGTCAAGGTCGCGGTGACTCCTGAGAACGGTCCATGCGAAGTCGTCGAGAAATCCGCGGGCGGCTATGTCCTCAAGATTGGCGACGACCATTACGGCGTGTGGGAGGACGGACGCTCCTACGTCGTGATCGGGCTTCTCCCTTCGCGCGCCGACTTCTCCCGTCTCGCTCCCTACGCAACGGCAATCATTCGCTCAACGCGTGTCGACTGGAAGTACGACGAGAAGACGGCCGAACTTACCACGACCTGGAACGTCAAGACGGAAGACCTGACTGGGAAGGCGAAGAATCCCATTGCGCTCCAGGGCTTTCAGCCGCACCATCTCCGAAGGACGAGGCCGCAGTTCAAGACGATGGACGGGATCTCGTGGCTCACGCCGCGCGGCGAGCAGCGCATCGCAGCCGGCAACTCGCTCTCAATAGTCTACGACTTCCCCGGTCTGCTGCCATGCTGGGCCGCGCCGCGCGAGGGGGACTCCGCGGCCTCTCCGTACCGCGCCGATCTCTTTCGCCGTCTGCTCGCCGACTACGCCGAGCGCGGCAATTTCGGAGGCGACACTTACTGGGGCGGGAAGGGGCTTTTCCAGATGGCTGGCGCGATGATGGCCGCGCGCGAGATCGGCGACGCGGCGACGTTCGCGAAGGCGCGCGAAAGACTCCGCGCCCAGTTCGAGGACTGGCTCACGTGGACTCC
>ONVK01000045.1 GCA_900321255.1 uncultured Lentisphaerota bacterium
TCGACCCCGACGGCGTATATGTATACGCCGAGCGGGTCGAAGGACGCGCAAATCGCCCGCCCTGCACAGGGAGTACCGTTACCCGAACCGTGGCCGCACGATGTCAGGCAAACAACAGAACGGCACAGGGCAGTCAACAAGTCCACCACACAACGTCAGGCGTGGTCTTTGCCGATGAATTCGCAGGGAGCCTTCTTCGCAAGGAGCCCGCCAAGGAAGCGGACGCCATAGATCACATGCGTGGCAAGAACGCCGCAGAGCGTCACTATCCACACCGCCGGATTGAGCGAAAAGGTCGTCAGGAGGGCAAGTAGGATGTACGTGAGCATCGGCATCGAGACAACCCCCTGCCAGATGCAGAACAACTCCACCGACATGATGTCCGGCTGCGGAATCGCAATGAGAATCGCCCAAATAAACAGATACGCGACGAACAGCGTCGGAATGAAGTACGAAAGCCGAAGCGAATTCGACGGGAAACGCTTCACGAAATAGCCGCGGTGGAACGCATAGCGGCCGAGCTGCCGCAGATGCGCCCCGAAAAGCGGACGGCGGTGGTGGCACACGACGACCCAGGGATCGTAGACTATGCGCTTTCCGGCGTCGACGATGTCCTTGCAGAGAAGCGTGTCCTCGCCCGGCCAGAAGTCGGTGCGGTAGCCGCCAAAGGAATCGAGAAGCGCCTTTCTGACAAAGAGGTTGCAGCTCGGGTAGTCGTCGACGTCTCGCCTGACGCCGCCCGCCTTGTAGCGGTAGCGGTAGTTCCCCGAGACGAGCAGATTGTCGTATACGCGCCCGCCCATGCGCGCGAGAAACGAATCGCCCGGCGGCGTCACGCCCGGGCCGCCGACGGCGCCAATCGTCTCGTCGCCGAAATAGCGGACGGCGTATTCGAGCCAGTGCGCGTCTGGATAGGCGTCGTCGTCGATGAACGCGACGATCTCTCCCTTCGCCGCCTTGATGCCGATGTTGCGCTTCTCGGCCGGCCTCACCTTCCCTGTCGGGAGGACGGAAAGCTTAACGTCCTTGGGCAAGGGTTCGGGGTATCCACCGAGCGAAGCGAGCCGCGAAGCGGGCGCTATGCGTGGTGTGCCTGAACCCCCGTCCGTTCCATCTGGCAACACTATCACCTCGAAGTTGCGGTACGACTGGTTCCCGAGCGCGGCAAGGCATTCGTCGAGCATCCAGCTGCGGCGCGGGCAGGCGATCACCACGGAGACGAGCGGATCGTGGTCGAGCTTCGGCGGAACCTCGGCCTTCGCGTAGTAGCGGAGGACGCGCAGACGGTAGAAGACGGCGAGCGAATCTATCGCCATCGTCTTCACCGTGTTTGGCTTGAGCGCGCCGAACTTGTTGCCGAAGCGTATCACGACAGGCGCCTCGGCGATCTTCGCGCCGCGCTGGTGGGCGATGGCGAGAAGCTCCAGGTCGAACGCGTACGTCTTGACGAGCATGCGGCCGAGCGACTCGCCGAGCACCTCGCGGCGGAAGAGCTTCATGCCTGTCTGCGTGTCGGTTATCGGAAGCCCGACAAACATCCTGACGAGCGTGAAGTAGACCCAGCTCACGAACCTGCGGTGCCACGGATACTGGACCACGCTCTTCGGATGGCGCTTCGAGCCGATCACGATGTCCGCGCCCTTCGCGGCCATCGCCTCGAAGAAGAACGGCGTCTGCTTCGGGTTTATGTCGAGGTCTCCGTCAAGGAGCATCACGTATTCGCCGGTGGAAGCGTCGAACCCCGCCCTGAGCGCGGCGCCCTTGCCGCCGTTCTTCGCGCAGACCACGGGCTTGACGGCCACGTGCTCGTACTTCGCCGCCGCCGCGCGCGCAAGCGCCTCTGCGGTGCCGTCCGCCGAGCCGTCGTCGACGGGAACGAGCTCGGCCCTAAGATTGTGGGATTCGAAAAGCCCCGCCGTCTGCGCGATGTTCGCCTCTATGGTGTCCGCGAGGTTGTAGACCGGCATTATGACGGAGAGCCGGCCGCCGCCTATCGCGTCGCGCGCGACGGCCCACCTCTCCTCGGACTTTGTCCTGCCGGCTTCCGACATGCCTTACTTCCCGTGGCGGCGCATCTGCCGCGTCACGGGCGGGTCTATCACCTCGCCCATGAGAACCTCGCCCTTCGCCGGCGCCTTCGCGGCCGTCTGGCGGCGGATGATCCACATCTGCACGATGGAGAAGAGGTTCGAGAGGAACCAGTAGAGCGAGAGCGCCGACGGGAACGAGTAGAACATGAAGAGCATCATGAGCGGCATGAAGATCATCATCATCTTCTGCTGGCTCTTGTCGCCGGTCGAAGGCGTGAACGCGCTCTGGAGCCCCGTGGAGACGGCCATCAGTATCGGGAGGATGTTGAGCCCGCCGAACGGGAACCAGCTCGCGAAGAGCCCCTCGGGTTCGGAGAGGTCGCCGATCCAGAGGAACGGCGCATACCTGAGTTCGACGGCGGAGCGCAGCACGTTGAAGAGCGCGATGAAGACGGGGATCTGGATGAGCATCGGCAGGCACGAGCTCATCGGGTTAACCTTCGCCTCGCGGTAGAGCGCCCACGTCTCCTGCTGGAGCCGCTGCGGGTTGTCCTTGAACTTCGCCTGGATCTCCTTCATCTTCGGCTGGAGCTCCTGCATCTTCTTCATGCCGACCGTCGACTTGTGCGTGAGCGGCCAGAAGAGAAGGCGGACGAGAATCGTGAGGAGGATGATCGCGATGCCATAGTTCGGGATGAGGTTGTTGAAGAAGTTCAGCACCCAGACGAGCGGATAGCAGAGCCACCTCCACATGCCGAACTCCATCACGTCCTTCATGCCGAGGTCCCAGAGGAACGACTGCTTCTTGGGGCCGACGTAGAAGACGCTCGTGCGCTTCTCGGCGCCGTCGGCGAGCGAGACGCGCGCGGAGACTGACGCGGGGCGGTAGTTCGCGGCGGACATGTCGCGCACAACCGTCGTCTCGAAGCCGGTGTTCGCCGCGGTGGAGGAGCAGAGCGCGGTCACGAAGAAGCGGTTCTTGACGGCGACCCACTTCTGCGCGCCCGGGAACGGAACCGCAGCGCGCTCGGGCATCCCCTCTGCGCTCTTCGACCCGCTGCAGCCGCCGGAAAGCCCGCCGATGAGGTAGCCCTTGAGCGGAGAGTCGCCCTCGCAGTGGTGGAGAACGCCTTCCTTGCCCTTCCCGGCGTCCATCGCCCAGCTGTCGACGGAGAGGAGGTCGTTCTTCGAGTCGCCCATGCGCATGAGGCCGAGCGAGAGAGGCCCGCCGATTCCGTCGTCCTCGAGCTCGATGCGGTAGTTCGCCCCGAGCGAGATCACGCGGCTCTTCGCGCCGCAGGTGAACTTCACGGACCCCGGCTTCTCCTCCGCGACGTCGTACGCCTCCACGGACGCGCCCGCGCCAAGCGGGGAGTCGGAGAAGTCGAACACGACTGGCGGATTCTCGTCTGAAATCTCGCCGCGGTCCTTAGCGTACTTCTTGAGCGTGACCTTCTTTACGACGGCACCCCACGTGGAAAGCTCGAGCTTCACGTCGTCGCTTTCGAGCACGACGATCTTCTCGGGCGTCGCGGGGAGCGCGGGAGCCGGCTCCGCAGCCGCGTTTGTCCCGCTGTTCGCGGGAGCCGCGGCCTCCAAAGCCGATGGCTGCGGCGCGGCGGCCTCGGCCGTCACGTTCGTCGCGGCTATCGCCGCCTGCTCGGCGAGGTATTTCTGGCGCTCCTTTGCGCGTCCCATTTCGTTCCATACGTACCAGGCGAGAACGACGCCCAGAAGGAGACAGATAAGTTTTTCTGTTTTATTCATAAGTCAAAAGTTCAAGAGTTCAATGGTTCGAATCCGCTGTTTCTCCACTTCCCCCTCGGCGGAACGGGGTCGTAGCCGTGTGCGCCAAACGGATGGCAGCGCAATATCCTCCATAGCCCCAGCAGCGTTCCCTTCACCGCACCATGCGTCTTCAATGCCTCGATCATGTAGTTGGAGCAGCTCGGTTCGAATCGGCAGGCCCCGCCCATCACAGGCGACAGCACGACCTGGTACGCGCGGACAAGGCCGATCAGCGGCGCCGTCACGAGACGCGAGAGGCGAGACGCGCCATCTCCTCCATCACATCCTGGCATTTCCTGTCCTTCAGCGCGGCTCGCCCGATGAAGACCCACTCGGTCCGCTCCGGCATGGCGCCGCTCTTCACGAGAAGGCGGTACGCCTCGCGCATGAGGCGTTTGGCCCGGTTGCGATCCACCGCATCGTGGAAGCTCTTCTTTGAAACGACGACGCCGGCCTGCCGGTCGGCGTCGGGAGACGAAAGACGCCACGCGACGAGGAGACGCCCCTTTATGGAACGCCCCCGGTCGAAGACACGCTTGTACTTCGCGCCGGGGAGCCGCGTGGACATTCGCCTAAGCCCTTAGACCTGCGTCAGGCGCTTGCGGCCTTTCGCACGACGGGACGCGAGAACCTTGCGTCCGCCCTTCGTCGCCTTGCGGGCGCGATAGCCGATTTTCCTTTTCCTCTTGATCTTCGAGGGCTGCCATGTCATCTTCATGATTTATTCTTCCTTTCAACTGAAATGAGTGGATATTTTACCATATTTACTCCTCGGCTTTCAAGTGCCTAAGGAGTTCTTCAAAACGGTTGATCTTGATCGTGTAGCGCGAATCGTTGAGTCGGCCGAAGCCAAAGGTGCAGAATGCGCCCTTCACGCCTGCATTTGCCGCCGCCTGCATGTCCGTCCAGCTGTCGCCCACCATCCAGTCGTGCGCCGAAAGGCGGTGCCCGCCGAGGCGCGACGCGCACTCCCTGATCGACTGGGGGTCTGGCTTGAGGGGAATCCCGTCACCGCCTGCGACGACGGCCTGGCCGAAGTACCGCGTCATCCCGAACTTCTCGAGGATGAGCTTCACGGCGAAGTTCGGCTTGTTGGTGTTGACGCCGAGGAGCCATCCGCGCGCCTTGAGCTCGTCGAGGGTTCTCCGCACATTCGGATAGGGTACGACCGTCTCGCAGCAATGCTCGGCGTAGTGACTGCGGAAAATCTCCCACAGCTCCTCGTACGGAATCTTCGCCTCGGGGATCGAATGTTCAAGGAGATAGCGCGCGCCCTGCCCGACGTGCGTGATGACAGTCTCGACCGGAAGCTCCGCGAGGCCGAGGTCCCGCCTCGTGTGGTTCACGGTCCCGGCGAGGTCGGCGCGAGTGTCGAAGAGCGTTCCGTCTATGTCGAAGAATACTGCTGGCATATGGATTAGGAGTCAGGGGTTAGGGGTCAGGAGTCAGTAGTTGGAGTTCAGAGTTGGAGTTGGAGTGGAGTTAGGGGTCAGGAGTTAGGAGTCAGGGGTCAGGGGTTAGGAGAGGCCTTTTGAAGGTGGGGCGGTGAACTCCAGCCATTCGCCGGTGCGCGGATGGCGGAAGCGAAGCGACAGCGCGTGGAGGTAGAGCCGCGACGCGCGCTCGCCGCCGTACTTCTCGTCGCCGATCACGGGATGCCCGGCCTCGGAAAAGTGGACGCGTATCTGGTTCTTGCGGCCGGTCTTGAGCTTCACCTCGACGAGAGTAGTGCCGTCGGCCGTGGAAAGCCGCCGCCATTCGGTCCGGGCAAGCTTGGGGGTCTTTGCGCCGCGAGGCGCACGGCGCGCGTCTGGCGCCGCGACGGAGCGAACCCTGTAGCCGTCGGCGTCTTCGAGGAGATGGGACTCGAAAGCTCCGCTCTCCTCTTCAAGCAATCCCGCGACGCGGGCGCGATATGTCTTCTCGGTGAGGTTCGCCCAGTCGGCGCGGAACTTTTCCGCGACCTCCTCGGACTTCGCAAACATCATGACGCCGCTCGTCTCGCGGTCGAGACGGTGGACGAGCCACACGCGCTTCCTTGACTTCGCCTGCCCCTTGCGGACATAGTCGTTGAGGATGTTCTCCGCGGTAAGCTGGCTCTCGCGCGCAAGGCGGCCGACGAGCTTCGTGTGAGTCGTGAGAAGCCCGGCGGGCTTGTCGACCACGATCAGGTCTTCGTCCTCGAAGAGGATCGGGAACGGCAGTCGGTGCTTCTTCCTCATTTCGTGTCCACCGGCTGGAGAATCCAGCGCTTGTTGTACCAGTACCAGTGCTCGGGATGTGCCTTGATGCGCCCGTCGAGCATCTTCATCGCCTCGCGCGTGAGACGCGCCGCCTCGGCCTTCTTGTCTCCCGCCGCAGGGTTGGGGCGGAGTGTTCCCACGTGGTCGAAAACGTGCTTCCCGTTCTCGCGGCGCATGACCGCGACGACGATCGGCGAGCCGCACCTGACGGCGAACATCGCGCCCGCATGGCTCACGTTCGCCTTGCCGCCGAGGAAATCGACTTCGACGTCCCTCTGGGGAACGCGAAGGTCCGGGAGTATCGCGAACGCGCGGCCAGACGCGAGTTTCCCCTTTATCTCGACGAGCGTTTTCGCACTGCCGCGCTCGAGGACTTCTATCGCGCCGTACTGACGCTTCATCCACGCGTCGATCTTCGGGTTTCTCTGCTTCGCCGCGATTGCAAAGAGCGGAATCCCGTAGGCGGCCATCGCCCACGCAGCCATATACCAGTTGCCGGAGTGCGGCACCATTATCACGACGCCCTTCCCCTCGTCGACGTACGATTGAAGCCGGTCTTTGTACATCTGCCCGTCGACGACGTGGCGGTCCATCCACTTGCGGGTGAGGCGCGGCGCGCGTATCATCTCGACTGCGGTCTGCAGCACGTTCGCGAGCGAGCGGACGGCGATACGAAGACGCTCGGACTTGCTCTTCTCCGGAAACACGGATGCAATTCGCTCCATTGTCCGCGCGCGCTTGAAGCGGAGGACACGCACGGCGAAGGCGGCCGCAAACGATGCGAGCCACATCGCCACCGGATACGGGATGGCATTGACGAGCCCGCACGCGAGCCGCAGCGCCCCGTATTCGACATTGATCGCAAATCCGCTTTTCTTCGCCACTTAGAAATCCCCTGGATTGTCCCTTCAGCCAGTATTATAGCAAAATCGCGCAATGCGTTCCGCAGGGAGTTCATGGCCGCGGAAGGCTTCGCAAGAGCGCCATGCAACCGAGGTACACGTCGTCGTAAGTCTCGTCGAAGTTGCCAGTATACCACGGATCGGCCACATCGCGGTCGGAGCCCGCGAACGAAAGGAGCTTTTTCAGCTTGCCGCGGTCCTCTGGACGGACGAGAAACTCAAGGTCCGCCATGTTGTAGCGATCCATCCCGACGATCAAGTCGTATTCAGCCGCCTTTTCGGCGGTGAGGAGCCACGCCTCGCGCCGCGGATGCGGTATGCCCATCTCGTCGAGCTTGCGCCTCGTGCCGCGGTGCGTGTCGCATCCGATCGCGTCTTCGTGCATCGCGGCAGACTCCACGACGACGTCCGACCTCCCCGCCCTGGCGAGCAGGGCCTTCATCACAAATTCCGCCATTGGGCTGCGGCAGATGTTCCCGTGGCAAACGAACAAGATCTTCATCGCCGCAGATTATACCAAATCGCGACCGACTTTGCGTCGCCATCAGCCGGAGGGCCTCAGGCAAGTCCTGTCAAAAAGAGATATTTGCCGCCAAGACCACGACGACTGCGGCGAGCATCAAGGCCGAGACGAGCTTCAAGGTGGCCGTCGCCTTCACCGAGCCGACGAGCTTGGCGCGGAAAAAGTCGGCGGCCACAATCGCGGGGAGATAGACAAAAGGCACGAGGGCGCAGAAAAGCGTGCCGAGGAGAAGCGTCTGCACGGCCGGCGCAAGAGTCGAGTCCGGGCGCGTGAAGCTCGGCAGGAACGCGAGGAAGAAAAGGATAGTCAGCGGATTCGACATCGACATCGCAATCCCGCGGAGGAAAAGCCGGAAGCCCCGCCCGCTCGCGGGACGGAGCGCATCAGGCGACGCGGCGCGGAAGCTGCGGATCGCGTCCGCAAACGCGCCGTAGGCGAGATACGCGATATAGACGGCTCCGGCAATCTGGATTGCGGACATTGTCGCAGGGTGGGCGGTGAAAAACGAGGCGACGCCCGCGGTCAAGAGGAGGATCCAGAGCCAGCATCCGGCGACAAGCCCCAACATCAGCGTGGCGGCGCGGGACTTGCCGTCCGAGAGCGCCGTCGCGATGGTGCAGGTCAAATCCGGTCCGGGCTTTACGATCAGCGCCAGCGATCCGATGATGTATGTTGTCAGCATACTGCCTTTTTTGCACCAACGGAGTAGCCGGCCCGGACGGCGAGATGCCTGTCGTCGTCGAAGTCTGCGCCGGGCGTCGTGAGGAGCGGACCAGCGATGCCGGCCGACATTCCGACATAGATGCACTTCGCCGCGGTTTCGTCTGTCATGTCGCGGCGTCCTCCTGCAAAGCGAAGCGGCGTCGACGGATTGACGAGCCGAAGAAGCGCGACGGAATCGACGACGCGCTCGGGATCGAGGATGCCGCGGTCTGCGAGCGGCGTCCCCTCAATCGGGTGCAGCACGTTGACCGGGATCGAGTCAGGCGCGATTTCCTTGAGCGCAAAGGCGAACTCGACGAGCTGCTCGTCCGTCTCGCCCATTCCGATTATGCCGCCGCAGCAGATCTGGAAACCAAGCTTCTTCGCGGCGCGCAAGGTGGCGAGCTTGTCGGCCGGCGTGTGCGTCGTGCAAAGCGACGGGAAGAGCGACGGCGCGGTTTCGAGGTTGCAGTGGACGCGCTGGAGCCCCGCCGCCTTGAGTTTTACGAGGTCTTCTTCGGAGAGGAGCCCGAGCGACGCGCAAAGCCCGATTTCCGGCGCCGCTTCGCGCATCGCCTTCAATGCCGCGCAGACGTTCTCGACATCCTCGTGGGAAAGCGTGCGGCCGGAGGTGACGATGCCTATCCTGTCCGCGCCGTTCGCCGCCGCCTCCTTCGCCGCCTTGACGCACGCATCGGTTCCGACCCAGCCGTACGTCTCGCAGCCGGTCTTCCAGTGCGCCGACTGCGCGCACCACTTGCAGTTCTCGCCGCATCGCCCGGAGCGCGCGTTGATGATCGAGCAGAAGTCAAACCGCTTCTCGACGCAATTGAGCGTCGTCTCGTGCGCGCGTTCGCGAAGCTCTGCCCTGCGCTCCGGCTTCAGGAGCGCCAGCGCCTCGCCTTTCTCTATTCCGTCAGACATAGCGTACATTCCGTCACAGCCCGGCGTCGGCGTAGCTGCGCTCTGCGCAGCGGCTGCGGATGGCGGCGCCGAAGATCCTGCCGGCTGCGGACAAGGGCACGTCTCCATGCGTCACGAGCCCGACGCGGATTATCTCGTCCATCTTAAGCGGCACGGCGACGACTTCGGGGCCGTTGAGCTCCTTCGACAGCGCGCCGGAGGCGACGGTAAAGCCGTTGAGCCCGAGGATGAGGTTGGTCATGGTGGCGCGGTCGCGCACGCGGATGTTCTTCTTGCGGTCGATCGACGGCATCACCTCTTCCGCGAAGTAGAGCGCGTTCTCGGTTCCCTGCTCGAACGAGATGAAAGGATAGTCGTCGAGTTCCGCCGGGGCGACGCCGCCCTTGCGCTTGGCAAGAGGGTGTCGCTTTCCGAGGAAGACGTGCGGACGCGACACGAAGAGCTCTTCGAACTTGAGCCCCTCGTTCTTGAGGAGCTTCGAGATGACCCTCTCGTTGCGTGTCGAGAGGTACATTACGCCGATCTCGCTGCGGTGACGCGCTACGTCGTCGATTATCTCGCTCGTGACCGTCTCGCGCAAGGTGAAGTCGTAAGCCGCGGAATCGCATTCCTTCACGACCTCCATGAACGCCTCGACGGCGAAGGCGTAGTGCTGGCAGGAGACGGCGAACTGCGGCTTTCTCACCGCCTTGCCCGTGTACTTCTCCTGGATCCGCGCTGCGTCGTCGAGAATCTGCCGCGCCGAGGCGAGGAACTCCTCTCCCTCCCGCGTGACGGCGATGCCGCGCGCCGACCGGGTGAAAATGGCTGTGCGGAGCTCCTCCTCGAGCGCGCGGATCGACTCGGTGAGCGTAGGCTGCGTGACGAAAACCCTGCGCGCGGCCTCGCTGATGCTGCCGCACGCCGCAACTGCGTCCGCATACTTGAGCTGCTGGAGTGTCATGTGGACATTATACCATTTTTGCGATTAAGCCGTGGCGTTGAGCTCCGGATGCCAGGTGAAGGCGGTTATGTTGCGCCAGCGGACGGATGTCGGCTTCCCGCCGAAGGTCGAAAGCACCTTGACTTCATCCGACAGGACGTCGGTTATCGCGGGTGCGCGGATGAACGTCATCGGGAAATCGTGCTTGCCGTCGAAATCGCCGCGCGTCGTGAAGCTCCCGAGCTGGCGCCCGTAGGCATTGCGTTTCACCGCCACCGGAAGAACGCCAAACCACTTCTCGGGCCTCGTGGCGTCGCGCCGACCAGGGTCGTCGATCTTCTCCGCAAGCAGGATCAGCCCCGCGCATGTCGCGAAGACGGGAAGCCCGCCGAGGATAAGCTTCTTGATCGGATCAAAAAGCCCGAGGTCGTTGAGGAGCTTCCCCTGCACGGTCGACTCGCCGCCCGGCAGCGCCAGAAGGTCCATCGGCCGCCCAAGGTCGGCGAGCTGGCGTATCTCAAATACGTCAGCGCCCTCTTCGCGCCAATACGCCTCCATCTCGGCGAACGCCCCCTGAACTGCTAATACTCCGACTTGCATTTTTCTCTATCCTAGTTATTTAACGCAGAGGCGCGGAGTACGCAGAGCGGGGAAAGTGTTGTGCCGATCTCTGCGCACTTTGCGTCTCTGCGACTCTGCGTTGAAAACTACTTTCCGCGTTCTTCCATTATCGTCTCGATTTCGTCGGCGTTGATGCCAACCATCGCGGGACCGAGGTTTTCGGAAAGCTTGGCGAGGAGCTTCGAGTCCTGCCAGTTCGTGACTGCCTGCACAATCGCGGCGGCGCGCTTCGCGGGATCGCCCGACTTGAAGATGCCGGAGCCCACGAAAACGCCCTCTGCGCCAAGCTCCATCATGAGCGCCGCGTCCGCAGGCGTCGCGACTCCGCCAGCCGCAAAGTTGACGACAGGGAGCTTCCCGTTCTCGTGCACGTACTTCACGAGATCGAGAGGAGCCGCAAGTTCCTTCGCCGCCTCGTAGAGCTCGTCCTCACGAAGCGAGACGATCTTGCGTATCTCGCTCTGCATCTTTCGCATGTGCCTAACCGCCTGCACGACGTCGCCTGTGCCGGGCTCGCCCTTCGTGCGGATCATCGTCGCGCCCTCGCCGATCCTGCGAAGCGCCTCGCCAAGATCGCGCGCGCCGCAGACAAATGGCACGTTGAACTTCGTCTTGTCGATGTGCCTCACGTCGTCGGCGGGAGAAAGCACCTCCGACTCGTCGATGTAGTCGATCTCGATTGCCTCGAGAATCCGCGCCTCGGCGATGTGTCCGATGCGGCATTTCGCCATCACCGGGATGGAAACTGCGTTTTGAATCCCCTTGATCATCGCGGGGTCGCTCATGCGCGAGACGCCGCCCACGTCCATGATAACCCCGCCCTTCAGCATCTGCGCGAGGTTTCTGTTTAATTCCTGTCTGTCACTCATGTCTTTCCCTTTCGATTGCGGAGCGCCGTTCAGTCGGAGCTCTCGCACGGGAGAAAGTGTATCATAATGCCGTTACGACGAATATTCGGAATTACACGCGCTCGGCCATAGGAAAAAACTATACCTCGCAAGCCACTACAAAGTGGCGAAGTCCATGTAGAGGAATCGGTAGTCGTTAGGGTTGTAGATGTACTCCTTGTCATGCGCGGCGCCTTCGCGGACGATTCTGCCGTCCTTCGCAGCGACAAGACGCGTGAGCGGAAGCGGTTCCCAGCCGTCGCCGGAAAGCGGTTTCGTCGAGAAGACGAGCGCACCGTCGTCGACGCGGACATGCAGCGAGCCGCGGAAGTTCGTATGCGCGTAGAGTATTTCCCCGTCATAGACGAGGAGGTTCAGCTTGTTGCCGCCGGCAAGCTCCCCGATAAGGTCGTCCAGCGCCGCGAACCGCTCCTTCCAGTCGAGTGAGCGGCCGTGCCTTATCTGCCTCTCGTTCACGATGTCCACGAGATGCAGAAGAATGCGCTCGGAGTCCGTCGAACCGAACTGAAGCCCCATGTAGCGGTTGAGCTCCGCGCCGTTGAAGATTGTGCCGTTGTGCTCGAGCGTCCAGATACGACCGCAGTTGTCGGCGGCGGCAAACGGATGGCTGTTGCGGTATTCGAGGTGACCGACAGTCGCAAGGCGGATGTGCGCGAGAAGAACGCTCTCTTCGATTGGCTCGGCAAGGCGCTTTTTGAGGTATTCGCTCTCCGTCGCCTTGACAGCCTCCTTCTCGATGTCAGGGGCTCCGGCGTCGTTGAACGTCGCGAGGCCCCATCCGTGCGGATGGCGGTCGGCATGCGAGTAGAATTCGCGGAGAATGTCGTTTGCCCGGATTCTCCGCTTCGCGGATATTCCAAGCATCTCACACATGACACGCCTCCATCCACGCATAGCGCCTTTCAGGATGGTACACCTTCTCCGCCTCGAATGCGAGAATCGCACGCGCCTCCGGGAACCCAGCGAAGAACTCCTCCATCCTCTCGACGAGCTCGCCTACCGGCGTCCAGTCGAAATCGAGCCGCGCCGCCGCCTTGAAGTGCCCGACGCACTCCGCCTGCTTTTCGGCGGAAAGCGTCTCGCGCGGCTGCGCGGCGCACCAGAGGAAGAACAGCCGCACGAACTCGACGTCGCGCGCATCGACGAGTCCGCCGACAAGCGGATTCAGGTCCACGCATCTCACCTCGATGTGGTCGATTCCGTTTTCGACGAGCGTCTGGAGCCGGTTCTGCCCGCGCGGCTTGAGGCGGATCGGGTAATAGAGCTCGCTCGGCGCGACAAGCTGCCCGTCCGTCACATACCGCGCGATGCTCCGCGCATAGTCGCGCACGCTCGAGAAGTCGAGGATGGGGATGAACTTGTTCCAGTAGCCGCGCTCCGAGCACCTGACGCTCGAGTAGTCTCCGCGCGGACTCGCCGCAGTGAGAGCGACAATCGCCCAGCCCCACTTGATGCACTGCGACGCGAGGTGGAGGTAGAGCACGTCGCGGTCAACCCCCGACGCCTCGACCAGCTTCTCGCCGAACGAGAAGTTGACGTGGATTCCGCAATACGCCATCAGCGCCTTGCCGTACTTGTCCGCGAGGTAGTCGCGGTACGTCGACTTTCCGGCGAGATGTCCGTCGAACTTCGCAGGGACGATTTCGTCCTCCTCGAGACCTGCAGGCGGATTCGAATTCGTCCAAAGCCGCTCGCCCCGCGGCAGAATCGCCGCGCGGATCGTTGCATCGATCTCCTTCAGCTCCGCGACCGCGGCCTCTGCCGTCGGATGGACGCCCGTGTTGATCTCCGTCTGGTTTTCGCAGAAGTCGCGGACGATGCGCGGATGGTCGGGCGGAAACGGATGCGGCGTCTGCGCCATGCGCCCCGCCTCCGCCCTCGAACGCATAAGGCCGCAATTCTGGAAGCCGTATGTCAAACATAGTTCGGCCGATGAGCATGACGAAGCCTCGTCTGCTTGGGGGTTTTACTGTGCGCGGGGCCCAGAAAAGGGTCCCGCGCATCATGTTTAGTTAGTGGCTTCCCGCTTACTCGAAGAGCCAGGTCGAGAGATAGCGCTCGCCCGTGTCGGGAAGGAGCGCGACAATCGTCTTGCCGGCGAACTCGGGACGCTTCGAGAGCTCGAGGGCCGCCCAGAGCGCCGCGCCGGACGAGATGCCGACGAGAAGGCCTTCCTGCGCAGCGGCTGCGCGGGCAGTCGCGCCGGCGTTATCGGCCGAGGCCTTGATGACCTCCGTCAGGATCGAGGTGTCGAGCACTTTCGGGACGAAGCCCGCGCCGATGCCCTGGATCTTGTGGGGACCGGGCTGTCCGCCGGAGAGGACAGGCGACGTGTCGGGTTCCACCGCAAAGAGCTTAACGTTCGGGTTCTTCTCCTTGAGGTACTTTCCGGTTCCCGTAATCGTGCCGCCCGTGCCGACGCCGCCCACGAACGCGGCGACCTCGCCATTCGTGTCCGCCCAGACTTCTGGCCCCGTCGTACGGTAGTGGAAGTCGGGGTTAGCCGGGTTCTCGAACTGCTGCAGGATCACCGCGCCGGGCGTGGAGTCGCGAAGCTCGTTCGCCTTGGCGATCGCGCCCTTCATGCCGGCCGCGCCGGGCGTAAGGACGATTTCCGCACCGTAGGCCGCCGCGAGCTTGCGGCGCTCGATCGACATCGTCTCGGGCATGGTGAGAATAAGGTGATATCCCTTCACCGCGCTGACGAGAGCGAGGCCGACGCCGGTGTTGCCGCTCGTTGGCTCGATGATCGTCGCGCCGGGCTTGAGGACGCCCGACTTCTCGGCCGCCTCCACCATCGAGAGGGCGATGCGGTCCTTGACGCTGCCGCCGGGGTTGAAGTACTCGACCTTCGCGAGCACCTTGGCTCCGCCCTTGTTGAGCTTGTTGGAGATCTCGACGAGTGGCGTTCCGCCGACCTTCGCCAGAATGTTCTTTACTGTGTTGCTCATGACGATTTTCCTTTCGTTATATTATATCATAGTTAGTCGTTAGTCGTTAGTGGCTAAGCCTTTGTCTTCTGTCCTCCGTCCTTTGTCCTATCCTTCAACCTTTCAGAACTGGTACTGTACGCTGAAGACGAGACCCGAGCCGACGCCGAGGTCCTTCGCGGAGCCATGGCGGTAGAACTTGTCCTTGTCACCGGTCTGGACATACGCCGCGACGAGCGTCAGGCTGTCGGTGACGAACCATGCGACATGGCCGTCGTAGTAGTCATGGTTGCGGATTCCGTCCCCTACGCGCGCGCCCTGCTTGTATTCAAGGCCACGACGCCGTTCACCACCTCGTCGGTGTAGAGAAGACCCGCCGAGAGCAGAACCGGCCACGGAGTCTGGGTGATCAGCTTCGACGCAACGACGTATGCATCGAATCCGTCATGGTCGAGCTTGAGCGCGTCGACCGTCCGCGAGTCCGTGTACTTGTAGATGCCGCCGACTGCTATCGCCGGCACCCACGAGGTGTCGAACGCATTCTCGTCGAGAAGGCGAACCTTCGCGCCGAGGTTGTACTTGTTGATCGACCTGTCGCCGTACTTCCTCGCGTTGACGAGCTCATAGCCGGCCGAGAGCTCGAGACGGTTTGCGACGGTGAACGCGGCGCCGAAGGCACCCCAGTTGATGTCGGCGTCATTGAGGTTGACGTACCATGCGCCAAACTGCGGTTTCGAGACGACGTTGTTGAGGCTGTTCGACTCGCCGCCCTCCCACGGCTGGCCCGCCGTGTATGCGAGGGGGTTGAAGGCAATGCCTCCCGCGCCCTGCAGGTTGTTTAGCGGTACGCCTCCGTAGGCGGTTCCTATTGCAGCGACTGCCGCGAAAGAGAGAGCGGCTGCGATGCGGATGGACTTGCTGTTCTTGATGTTGTTGTTCATTGTGCGATTCCTTTATTTGGGTTGTTTTGATTTGTTTTGTTGTCTTTAAATGCCCTGCCCCGTTGCCGGGGCAGGGCGGGGGGATATCTCCCTTAAATTGCCTCCAGCGCCCTGTCGAGCTCCGAGATTATGTCGTCGACGTGCTCGATGCCAATCGATAGCCGGATCAGCTCGGGCAGGACCCCGCCTTTCCTGAGGTCCTCGTCGGAGAGCTGCGAGTGCGTCGTCGATGCAGGATGTATGACAAGCGACTTCGCGTCTCCGACGTTGGCGAGAATCGAGAAGATCTCGCCGTTGAGCGCGTCCGCGAAACATCGGGCCTTCTCCGCGCCACCCTTGACGCCGAAGACGACCATTCCGCCTGCGCCATTCGGAAGGTACTTCTTCGCGAGTTCCGGCTGCGCGAGCGAGGGATACTTGACCCAAGCGACTTTCGGGTGCTTCTCGAGGTGCTTTGCGACCGCGAGCGCGTTCTCGCTGTGCCGCGCGATGCGGAGAGGCAGCGACTCGACGCCCTGGAGGAAGATCCACGCAGCGTCCGGCGCGAGCGTCGGGCCCTGGTTGCGGATGCCGACCGTGAGAAGGCGAATCGAAAACGCGATGGGCTTAAGCGGCTCCGGGAGGTCGTGTGCGAACCTGAGGCCGTGGTAACCCGCATCAGGCTCGTTGTAGAGCGCAAACTTGGGGTCGGACCAGTCGAAGCCGCCTTTCTCGACCACTACGCCGCCGATTCCCGCGCCGTGTCCGCCGATCCACTTCGAAAGGGAGTGGATGACGAAGTCCGCGCCGTGGTCAAGCGCCCTCAGAAGCGGCGGCGGCGTAAACGTGGCGTCCACGACGAGCGGCAGGTGATGCCTGTGCGCGACTTCCGCATACTTCTCTATGTCTGCGATGTCAAGGGCGGGGTTGCCGACCGCCTCGATAAAGACGAGCCTCGTCTTCTCGTTTATCGCCGCTTCGACGGCCCCAAAGTCGTTGACGGGGGTGAAGTTCACCTTGATGCCCGCGTTCGGGAGGATCGCGTCGAACTGGCTGAACGTGCCGCCGTAGAGGTTAGAGGCAGCGACAACCTCGTCGCCAGCGCGGGCGATGTTCGTGATGGTGAAGAAGATCGCCGCCGTGCCGGAGGAGAGCGTCTGCGCAGCCGCGCCGCCCTCGAGCGCCGCGATGCGCTTGGCAAGGACGTCGTTCGTCGGGTTCATGAGGCGAGCGTAGATGTTGCCAAGCTCCCTGAGACCGAAGAGGTCGGCCCCGTGCTTGGAGTCGCGGAAGTTGTAGGCCGTCGTCCTGTAGACCGGAACGGCGCGTGCGTTAGTCGCGGGGTCGCCGAAGGTCGGCTGTCCTGCGTGGACTGCCAGCGTTTCGATGTGGAATTTCTTGTCGCTCATGTTGCGTTCTCCTTTCTTTCGTTTGGACGCGAACATTATCGCATATCCCCGAGCCATTGCATAATCGGAAATAATCCCCCTTGCCCATAGGGCATTCCTATATCCAAAACCACTGTCCAACTACTTTGCGCAACGTCTTTGCTTCAACCAAGCCGCGCTATAGGTAGTTTTGAGACTCCATGTCCCATCGCTGGGACAGTTCGGCGCATTTTTCCGATCGATCCGCCGATTTTCCGCCTTTGGCATGGGTGGTGCAATATTTCTGGTTGTCTGCGCAAGATGGCGCAGGCAGAAGATTTGAAAGGAGAAAGAAAAATGAACACGATAATGAACATCGATCCGTGGGGATTCCTGGACGACCTGCTCGGCGTGCCGAGCCGCACGTTCCAGGCGATGAGGGCGCGTGCCGCCGGGCGTTTCCCGCCCGTGAACGTGTTTCTCGACGACAACGCGGTTCTGCTCGACCTGCAGCTGCCGGGGAAAACCGCAAAGGACGTGACGCTCACGCTCGAACCACAGGCAGTCGTGATCGCCGACAAGCCGGTGGCCGAGGAAGGCAAAGAGGTGCAGCCCGCATGGAGCCGCCGACTCGATCTGCCCTTCCGCGTCAACGCGGAGAAGGCCAATGCGAAATTCACGAACGGCATACTCCGCATCGAGCTGCCGAAGGCCGAGAAGGAAGGCGTCAAGCACATCGCGATCCAGTAAGGACCGCACAAAAAAGAAAGGAGATTTAAAATGAACACCGAAGAGAAATTCACCGTTCCGTCCACGCAGTTTGTGGAGAATCCCGAAGGCTACGTGCTGAAGGCATCGCTGCCGGGAATCGCAAAGGAGGACACGGAGCTTCACGTCGAAGGCAAAACGCTCGTCCTCAAGGCGCACAGCCGCTACCAGAACCCGGCCGGGTTCCGCCAGGTAGCCGCGGAGTTCGAGCACGAGAGCTACGCGATGAGCGCAGACCTCCCCGAAATGGCAGACGTGGGAACGCTGACGGCAAAGCTCGAAAACGGGCTTCTCACCGTGACGATCAAGAAGCGTCCCGAGACGCAGCCGAAGAAGATCGAAATCCTCTAACGGCCAAACTACCAACAAATTGCGGCGGGTGTACTTTGCGCCCGCCGCTATTTGTTGGCAGCACTCACCCGCTCGTTGGCGGTGTCGCGTCCGTTTCGGGCTGTGTTTCGGCTTAGGGCTCGCTAGATTTGCCGCGAATACGCGTCAAATCTCCAACGAAAAAGCCGGTGGCGACATCGATTTTGCGACCTTTTACATTTTGCCCGTGCCGTCTAGCCTCTCGGCAAAATGGCGGTGCGTCAAAATCGGGTCGCTTCCGTCTTTTGCGTCGTCGCTCGCCCTCGCTTTCGCTTCGGGTTGGCTCGTGCACCGCACGAGCCACCGACAAGCGGCGGGTACGCGCATGCCGCCGAAACACACCCTCCGCGTCCGCGACCATCGGCTCTCTGGCCTCTGCGCTTCGCTTTCCAGCCAAAAATAGCGGCGGAGCGAAGTTGGCGGTGGAGCGAAGGTCCGAGCGAGGGGATTCGGCGTATTCGCCGAGGGTTCCCCGAGGAGGAGCCTTCGGACGCCGCCAACGAGTGAACTCGGGCGAAGGCCTCTACTACTTGCTCAATATCTCTTCGCGGACGTTCTTCGGGGCGAGCTCGAACTGGTCTGTCTCCATCGAATAGGAGGCACGGCCCTTCGTGAGAGAGCGTATCGCCGTCGCGTATCCGAACATCGACGCGAGCGGAACGCGGGCGTTCACAAGCTGGAGGTCGCCCTTCATGTCCATGCTGAGCACCGTGCCGCGGCGTCCGTTGAGATCGCCAAGGACTTCGCCGACAGATTCGGGCGGCGTCGTTATCTCAAGCTTCATGATCGGCTCGAGGAACTCGGGCGCCGCGGCCTCGGCCGCTTCGCGGAAGCCCATCATCGCCGCAGAGCGGAACGCGACCTCGTCGGAAACCTCGGGGTCGAACAGCGTCGCAGAAAGGCACGTAACCTCGAGGTCAGTCATCGGATAGCGCGCGAGAACGCCGGTGACGACACCGTCTTCCAGCCCCTGCTTCACGCACTCCTGCAGACGCTTCTCCGTCACGAGATTCACGAAGTCGCGCGAAAGCTCGACCTTCGCGCCCTTGCCGCGCTCAAGCGGCTTCACCTCTATCTTGAGCGTCACCGCGTGGCGCTTGCCGCCGAGCTCGCGGTCGAAGGTGAACTCCTTCACCGCGCCCTTCGTCACCGTCTCGCAGTAGCTGACCATGGGCTTTCCGACGTTCGCCGCGCACTTGAACTCGCGCTTCAGGCGGTCGACGAGAATCTCGAGGTGCAGCTCGCCCATGCCGGAGAGGATCGTCTGCCCCGTCTCCTCGTCCTCGCGGAACTGGCACGTGGGGTCTTCCGCGGCGAGCGACTTCATCGACTCGACGAGCTTGTCCTTGTCGGCCGAGCTCTTCGGCTCGATCGCCATGAACATGACGGGCTGGGGCGCGACGATGCGCTCGAGGTGGCACGGCTTCATCTCGGAGCAGAGCGTGTCGCCCGTCGTGACCTCCTTGAGCCCCACGATCGCGCCTATGTCGCCGGCGCGGAGCTCGTCGACCTCCGTGCGGTCGTCGGCGAAGAGGCGCACTATCTTCATTATGCGCTCGCGCTTCTTCGTGCGCGGGTTGTAGGCGTTTGCGCCCTTCTTGAGGACGCCACCGTAGACGCGCACGAAAAAGAGGCGTCCCACGAACGGATCGGTCGCGATCTTGAAGACGAGCGAGGTGAGAAGCTCCGAGTCCTCCTGCTTGCGCGTCACCTTCTCGCCGCTCTTGAGGTCGGTCGCCTCGACCGGCGGACGGTCGGTGGGCGCGGGGAGATAGGCGCAAATCGCGTCAAGAAGCGGCTGCACTCCCTTGTTCTTGAAGGAGCTGCCGCAGAGAACCGGGACTATCGCTCCCGCGACGGTGGCGCGGCGGATCGCGGGAACAAGCTCTTCGGGCGTGAGGTCTCCCCTTTCGAGAAACGCCTCCATCACCCCCTCGTCCGCATCCGCGACCTTCTCGACGAGTTCGGCGCGCGCGAACTCGGCTTCGTCCTTCAGCTCGGCGGGACGACGCCTTTGAAGCCGTCTTCGCGCCCGATCGGGAGCTCTATCGGGCAGGCGTTCGCCTTAAGCTTGTCGCGAAGCTCGCCTACGACGCGCTGGAAGTCGGCGCCCATGCGGTCCATCTTGTTGACGAAAGCGATTCGCGGAACGTTGTAGCGGTTCGCCTGGCGCCAGACCGTCTCGGACTGCGGCTGCACGCCGCCGACCGCGCAGAAGACGCACACGGCGCCGTCGAGGACGCGGAGCGAGCGCTCGACTTCCATCGTGAAGTCGACGTGGCCGGGGGTGTCGATGATGTTGATGTCGTGGCCGTTCCACTGGCAGGAGATCGCGGCGGACTGGATCGTGATGCCGTGCTCCTTCTCCTGGATCATGAAGTCCGTCGTCGTGTTGGCGTCATGGACGTCGCCGGCGTGGTGGATCTTGCCGGTGTAGAGGAGGATGCGTTCGGTCGTCGTCGTCTTGCCCGCGTCGATGTGGGCGACGATTCCTATGTTCCTTACATTCGATAGCTCTGAGCTCATGGGCGGATATTATACCATCCCGGACGCAGACGCGTCTACTTCACGCGGCATGGGATTGACGCGGGTGCTACAAGTACTTCCGCACCGTGTTGCGGCTTACGCCAAGTGCATCGGCCGCACGGGTGAGGTTCTGCCCGTACTTCTCGAACACCCGCCGCACGTGCAGCTTCATCGCGTCCTCAAGCCTGTCGGGGATGCGCCCCGACTTTAGCTCAAGATTCCCCGCGAGCCCCGCGTTCATCTCCTTGTGCTCGCGCATCAGCAGGTCGAAGTCGCTCTCCTCAAGCGCGGTCGCGCGGTCGAGGATGTTGATGAGTTCGCGCACATTGCCTGGATAGTCGTAGCCCATCAACGCGGCGATCTGCTCGGCTTGCAACACGCGATTGCCGTGGAACTTGCGCCACCAGGAGTTGGCTATGAGCGGAATGTCCTCCTTGTGTTCGCGCAGCGACGGCGTCCTCAACTGCACCACGTTGATGCGCTGGTAGAGGTCTTCGCGGAACTTGCCCTCGGCCACGAGGCGAGGCAAGTCGCGGTTCGTGGCCGTGATGAGCCGCACATCGCACTTCAACTCCTCCTTGCCGCCAAGACGCGTAAAGCGCCCACCCTCAAGCACGCGCAGCAGAAGCGCCTGCACCTCCAACGGCATCTCGCCGATCTCGTCGAGGAAGAGCGTGCCGCCGTCCGCCTGCAGAAACAAGCCGTCCGTCTGCTCCACGGCATTTGTGAACGCGCCTTTCTCGTGCCCGAAGAAACGATCCTCAAGGAGCTCTTTCGTCACGCTCGCGCAGTTGAAGGCAACGAACGGCATCTTGCATCTCGGGCTCTTCGTGTGTATCTGCTGGGCGACGGTTTCCTTGCCGGTGCCGCTTTCTCCGAGGATGAGGACGCGGGCGTGTTCGTGCGCCGCCACCCGGTTGATGCGGTCCTGCAGCGTCGTCATCACGGGGCTCTTTCCGATGAGCTCGCGTCCGCCGTAGCGGTCGTAGTGCTCGACCGCGGCGCGCACTTCAGGCCCCCACGCGGCTGGCTTGACGCCTTCCGCAAGATACCGCGCCGCCGTCGCGTACAGCGACTCGTCCTGATAGTTGCGGTAGTAGAACTGCGCAGCGGCAATCATTGAAAGGCTGTCGCGCACCTCGGCAGAAGCACATTTCGGTTCCTTGAGAAACGGCCGGAACCTATCGACCTCCACCCCAAAGGCCCGTCCGACGGCTTCGAGAAGCGACCCCTCGATCACATGCGCCTCAAGCGAGTCGCCAACCGCCTCGGCCACTTCGTCCGGCATCTCTATCGCGCTGATCCACACAACGGCGACGCCCTTCTTCCGAAGCGCCTTGACTGCCGCCGCGAGCGCCGCCGGGTCGCCAGTGAGAGACACTCCGAGAATGTAGACGCGGCGGCATCGTTGTGCGCCCCGCTCTGTAGCCAACTCCGACAGAAGCTCTGGGAGCCGTCTCCTGCTCACGCCCTTGACCTCGGCCCTGCCATCGAGCGCGCCAAGCGCGACCGCAGCGGCAGCCACGTACTCCGGATATCCCCACCCCGTCAAAACAAGATCTTCCCTTGCGTTCATTTCTGCCCCAGTCCTTTCCGACTTTTCGACTGGCGCATATTCTACCATATTTTGAGCACACTGCTCAAAATTTAATCGGACGTATTTTTCTGCGAAACACACGACACTCATCGCCACAAACCAAGTCTACCCGCCACGAAACACGGCGAAAAACATCTGAGCCGCTTCTTCCCCGCCCGGTACTCATGCCCAAGCCAGAGGTTCGCCTTCGCCGATCCCAGTTCTGCGGCCTTGCACAGCATCTCCCTTTCAATCGCTTCATACCTGACATCATGCACCTCCGCCGTCAATTCGCCCACATCGTCGAAGCACAGCTCATAGAACGTAGCATCGTTTGCAGACCTGGCAAGTTCCACTTCTTTCTCAAGAAGCGCAACATACCGCGCATCTGCGCGAAGCGCCTTCCATTCCAACTTCTCTCCCCGCGCCAGAAGCTCGTCGTGGCACACCACGAATTGATCACGCATCGCTTTCCCTTCGCTCATCGTTTTCTCCTTTCATTAAAAATGGCAACCAACCATTAGCAATATCCGTGCCAACAGCATTTGAGCGGCTGGTCAAATACCGAATCGCGCGGACGGGGGAATTTCTCGTTTCGATCGAACTGCGTATCCGCCTCCCGCATCGTCTTGAACCGCCCGTTCCATGCGAAGTTGAGATGGTGGTAGGCGTGTTCAAGCGAAGCGGCAAGGGCGCCTTCCCGCAACGGCCAACGCAAAGGCTCGTCGCCGACGTCACCCTCCCGCCGCGTCCCGTCCTTGGCATTCTGGATCGCATCCTGCAACAAGTCAAGTTCCTGCGTCGCCTCACGCACATGAAACTCCAGCAGATCAAGATTCAACGACATTTTCATCTTCCATTGAGCAAATGCCGATGAAAACACTAGTCGACGGCATATCGCTCGCTTATTCGTGACAAAGGTCTTGTCCCTGCGGCCATTCCATGCCATGTTCAATTCGACATAGATTCTATGCAACCTGCGGGCAAAGGCCTTTTCGGTAAGTGATTGCTGATCCACCTCCGCTTTGAGGCCTTTGGGGCGAACTATTTTTTGCGGCAAGTCATTGCCAAGCTCTTTCGCGACAAGATAACATAGAATGTCAAGTTTACGGTTCGCCATTTGGATGCCAAGCCTTACAACAGGCGAAAGATATATTCTTCTTGAGCTGCCAATCAGCTCACGATCGTCCTTACCCACCCGGATTGTCCTGTCCTGTGGCCAAAGATCGGCAAAATCCGCCGCGTCCGGGAACTTCGTCCACCTGTTGGCGTCTCGTTCTGTAAAGTTCCATATTCGATTCTCTGGCGTACGGCGGCAGTTCCACGCCCAGTTGATATGATGAAAAGCATGCTCCATACACACGAAGAGTCTTCCTTCGTCAAAAGGGTGACGTTCCAAGTCCCGCGCAATCCATGCCATGTATGATGAGTCATGCCGCCGTGGACAATCACTCGGCAGCTCGCCGAATGTCAGATAGTGCAGTTGCCAATGCAACCTCCTAAGTTCTCCATTTGCCTCTTCCAAGTTGGATAAAATCGGCTTCCAAGTCAATGTTTTCATTTTGTCACCTCGAATAACATCCAGCAACATCCGTGCCAAGCTGAAATCAAGCGGCGGAAGGCGCATCCTGCGCCCTTCCGCCGCTAAATATTTCACTACCTGCTCAAATTATGATCAATCGCCCATTACTCCCGACGGTAGGGCGCGCGCCCCGCAAGCAAGCTACAACGCAGCCAACTTCTGCCGCGCAAAACCAAACCTTTTCTTTGCCAACTCTTTCGCCAATTCCAAATACCGAGCCTTGTCGTCCTTGACATCCTCGTACCACGATGCCACATGCGCAATCACATTCCCATCGCGCCGTTTCCTCGCCTCATCAAGCACGAACGGCATCGCCGCCCCATCGACATCGATCCGCCCCATGGCAAGCTTCTCTGCGAACTCGTCATAGTTCCAGTTCATGACAGCACATTGATTAAAAAACACCCGTCAAATGAATTCGGCGACTTTCTGCCTCCACTCATTATACATGGCAATCATGCGCTGGTGGGAGATTTGCACAAAGCACATGGCCATTTCTTTGTCGGATGTCATCTTGTCACTCTGCAACTCCATAACTTTGGAATTGAAGAACAATTCTTTCGCCCGTTCCACGTAGTATTCCCAGTCCGAACGGGCTCCTTTACTCCTGTTCATCGTGAATGGGATTGCCGCATAATTGCCATTGGACCAGATCCATTCATTGCAAACTTCTTTCCATTTTCCCATTGAAACGCCTTGACGCGACACCCAACTCTTGGGCACAATGTGATCAATGTCCCATGGCTTGTTGTGCCCCGTAAGGAACTTCGTTTCCGCAGGATCATATCTGAACTCACGGTTGAAATATTTCCGCGTCGCGAAAATAACAAGTTCCCGCAGCGACCAAATCTTGTCAAAAAGCGGATACCAGGACTCGCTTTCGTAAGACCCCCAATCACAAGTCGTGTTGTCGTCCTTCAAGAATTTTAGTGGATCCAAGAAGTTGTCGTCCGATGCTTCGACTGGCTCAAGCAACGCATGTTCCGCGCAACAATTATGCAATGCCGTCTTCAACATCGTCTTGTCTCCAGCGTCGACAACCTTTTTCATGGCATCGACAATCACTTTCTGCGACCCTGCGGCAAACCAATGTAGCCAGGTCGCAAGCCCAATGACATTTCCAAAATCTGCCAACCGCCCCTTGTATGCCATGTAGATAAGCATAAGGTAGACATCAGGGGAGTTAAGAATAATCGATGTTCTAATGACAGCCGGCAAGCCGTCTGGGTCATCGCTCTCATACCGGTAAACCCGCAAGGCATTTTCAACTTGCTCTATGATGCCACGCAACCTCATGCCGCCGTTTTTATAAAGTTCATCTACAAACCCGCGAACGGCTTTGCTTTCTGAATTTTCTTCAACCTTTAACCGGCGAATCTTCTGGACCGAAGGAGAATCTGCAAATCCATTCTTCTCTGATGCCAATGTCAAGGCGAGTCTAAACGACAAGATGGCCAAATGCGCCGCAGGCATGATTGTACCGGCTATGTCGTCATTGGCATCTTTGATTCTACCCCAATATGCCTTGATTGCCGAGTAGCGCAGGTCATAAGGAGAAATTGGGGTGCCAAGGGTATTGATTCTAGTGAACAACTGCTCCAGGCTATTTGTCCCTTCATCCTCCAGATTTCCTTCCTCAATCACATCCCGCTCGTCAAGTATTTCTGGCTGCAGAATATTGGCTACCACACGGTAGCCGCGCATACGTACTAATGCAGAATGAACACGTTTCGCACATTCTTCAACAAGCCTCCAATCCTTTTGTGTCGCTCCAATTTCAGAACGATGCTTACACCAGGAGATGATGCTGTCGCAGAAACTCTGTCCGCCCCCGGAATGTTCGAACAATTCAAAAACTGTTGAAACCGGGACTGGGCATCGAGCCTTTATGGGCCAGGCTTGTGACAGCTTTACATCTTGAATTCGAGTGTTTTCATTTCCCGTGAATAGTCTTAATGCTTCACGATACACGTTCCATCCAAGAGTCGAACATGTGTCATTGTTGGCAAACCCCCACGGATGCGCCCTTGTAATGGTCTTGACCCAGAACCGACGTGTGCTATTCGTCCCCACAGGAGGCATGAAGTCTATCCATAAGACGGACTTGACATTTGGATCGTCTTCCCACGGCGTAAACGCAGACTTTATGGCATTGTATCGCTGTTGACCATCAAGAAGGAAGTATCTTGCCGAAGGTTTCGTCCCATTGGCGATTTGTTTCTCATTGCCGCAGACAGGCGTCAGAGCGAATGCCCCTATCGGGAATCCCCGCAGAATTGAATCCCATAGCAATTCAACCTGATGCGGCGTCCAGACAAGCCCACGCTGAAGCGCCGGAATGTCAATTACTCCATCGCGCTCCCAATTAGCTATATCCCATATTGAATTAGACAAATCTCTTTCCATGATAATCCTCTCTTTCTACGTGAGTCTTGTTCTTCAGCGGCACGGAAAATTTCTGATCGCAACGCTTACTCCACGGCTTTCCGCACGTCCCAATTCGTCAACGCCCATTTTACGATGCGTTCTTGCCTCTGCTTGATGGATCCCACCGTCCACCTCTTGCTGCCGTCGGTGCCAATCTCAGCGTAACTGTCTATCTTTTTCTGTTGCTGTAAAATTCCCCTCCCATAGTCATCAAGTTTCTCGGCAAACGGTTTGTTGCCAATCGAACTGTTCTGGCTTTGCGAAGCGAGAACGAGATTGCCAAGACAATTGAGCCAACCGCCGGAAACAATACCATTCTCAGGACTCTCCTTGATATCGTATTCACCATATCCATTGGCAGGAGCATCTCCACCAGTCTCGGTCTGAGGAGCGATGTGTTCAATACTCTCGTTTTTCATCATCTCCTTTGCCGAAACTGGAGCAACATAGCCATTGTCGTAGAGAGAGCGCTCATATTGCCACAACAGGTAATTGTCGACTCTGTTGCCGTAGAACCATTCATTCAATCGTCTTTCAACCTCCGCATCGCTCCAATAGCCCCACCATCCATTTACTATGGCCTCAACCATCTTACCAATCTCGACCTTAACGGATGCCTCATCAGAAATTCGCTTTAGGTGATCATTAAGCCTTGTCTGTATATCGGCACGGCCTCCGCGAATCAAACTTCTAAATGTCAGATTCTCCATCAAATGCATGAGGCTGACAAATAGAGGTGAATCGTATTTGACGCCCGCCAGCCATGCTCTAATGAGGAATGGATATGAATATGCCATGTTGTTCAAAAGACGCAAGCGTACCGGATACTCACCTTCATCCTTTTCGAACATCTCAACAAATGAAAATGCCGATCCAAGGTCTCTGACAAACGACTTTATCCATGAAATTTGGTCTTCTGTCTTCGACAACTCATTCTTTGCGCCGCTAAGTGCATCATCAGCATAAAAGCCGTTGCGCGAACGCCAATAATTGAGAAGCACATCGTCCTCGTCGACATTGATACGCATTATCGTCTCGTAGATATGGGCAAATCGGGTATCAATCTCATCAACCACACTGTTCTTTTCCTCCTCGTTCTTGCCTTTCATGTAAACAGTCATCATCAAGAACGACTTGATTGTCTCAAGTTGCGTTAGTGGTTTGCCGCGATCATTCTGGAAGGCGAATATCCGTGCGGCCATCCCGCGATCCAGTACTTCGTATGTGGTGATTACAGCATTTTCCATTCGCCTTACAAGTATGGCGATCTTCTCCGGTGCTTCAGCCTTTCTCAATTCTTGAACAAAGTATTCTTTTGCTTCCACAATATTCTTCTCAGACTGAGTATTGAAAACACTCGGTCGGCGGCAGTCTCCATCAACGATGAAACTCTGGAAGAGAGGGTTGTCATACGGAACGGTTTTCAGCCTGGGGCCGAGTTCCGCATCCAGGAGATAACGTCTCCGCCATATGTTTACGTCACGTCTGTATTCTTCGTAAGCCGCAAGAATGTCGAGTGCTGCACTTATGAATATGACACATGTTGTCAGGCGTTGCTGTCCGTCAATGACGAAACATACATCATCATGCGTCTCAAAGAGATAGTGTCCGAGGTAATATCCCGATTCTGCATCCTTCAGGTCTTGCAGAAACTGCTTCCACTGATCCCTTCCCCAACTATATGCGCGCTGATACTTCGGAATTTCAAACCGAATTGCCTCTTTACCGAACAAAGCGGACTTAAGGGTTTCTTCTCGTGAACTAGCCATTTTAGCCTCCTAATTCCTCATCATGAAGTGAATGTTCTTGCGCCACACCACAGAACTTGCCAACCGAGGCGATTCTCACGCGCTCGGCTGGCGTTTCCCGCGTCGCACTACCGCGCTGGACTGTGTTTACCGCGATTGGAACCCGCGGGATGCTTCGGACACCAGGCGCCAACCATTGATGCAATATCTCGGAATTCCCGTCCGCAATACTTGCACTCGTATGGGCCGCTCTCGCGTCCATCGTATGCAACATGTTTTCCTTTATTTTGACCGTCGGGATGCTTGTAGCACCATCCAGAAAGCAGAGAGCTCAACGAGTGATACTTCTGTCCACAATAGACACAAAAGTAATCATCTCGCTCCCCACCTTCGTAAAGAGCATGCTTCCCCTTGTTTTGACCGGCAGGATGCTTCGGGCACCAACCGTTCAGCAACGACCGCGCATCGCGCGCCGACGTTCCACAGTACTTGCAATATTCACTCATGATTACTCTCCTTTACTATTTGTTGTTTATTGAAGCGCGATATGGCGTAAGCGAGGCGAAGGCCGCTGCGACTTTTGCCAAACTACCGCGAAGCTTTTGTGAAAACTCGGCAGAAACAAGTTCGTCATGATCATTAAACGGAACCGTAACATTCCACCAGATGTCGCCGCCACCAATATGGTCGCCGGGATTGCATCCACAGTTCCCCTTAATCCCAAAGCATGTCCATGCATCACATATACGTCCGATGGCTATGGCAAGAGGTTGTTTCACATCTTCTGAATTGAAATCAATGCCAAACATCTCTTTCGGCGTATTGCCCCAGAACTCGCCCCAGATCTTCAACTGGAACGACCTCCCGTCGTGGAAAATGTGGAAACGCACTACACAGAGGTAGTTATTATTCTCTGACACTCCTGTCAGATCGGAGTTCCACATATAGCAGTACAGATTGCTCTGCACGCGCGCCTGATCCGATGTAAGGCTCGCACAATCAGAAAGATTTGCAGCATTACAATCTTTCATCCACCGCATCCCCAAAGTGTTCCAACGGAAATCCTTGAGATACTGAGATTTGCTGAAATTCTCCACTACCGCCGCCTGTGCCGATTCACTTTTGACGCTTGTGACGGCTGAAAGGCGAAGCAGCCACTCAACCGTGTCACCGACATTCTCGCTTCGATTCGTCTCCTCAATTCGCGCTTTTATGCGGTTAAGTATCTTTGATATGTTGAGCGCTCGAGACTCTAGGAAGGTGTCGCGGCGGCAGAAGCGGAACAGCATCTGTTCCCATCTCTCGTCGAACTCCGTCATCTTCTCCAACTTTTCCTTTTCACCATCAGCAAGGGCAGGAATCCGCCATTTCTGCTCGAACGCTTCGCCCCAATTTGGAAAATCGGGATCGCCCTGCAATGCCTCATAAACTTTTGGATACTGTATTTGCAGGCTCACGAGCGCGAAAAGGACATCCTTCCACGCGGCAAAATCCGCATCGTCCTGTTTGTCTTTCGTCTTGCCGATGATAAGCTTAATGAGCGAGAGATAGTTGATTAGACGCTTGAGCGAACGAGGATTGGTACCCACCGACTGTAAAGCATAGTCCGTGAACGCCTCGCATAGCTTCCCATCTTTCTCCTCTTTCGCGTCGATGAAGCCGATTTCTCGAAGGGACGATGTAATGAATCCATCAATGCTATAGTTCGCGACTGGCATTGAGAACGGCAGCTGAATTATCTTATCAAAGAAAGACCTGAATTCACGCTCGTTCTCCGGCGTCATTGCGCCAAACTTGGGCTTTAGACCCTTCACCACAACTCCATAGTCGATGGCAAGGACGAAGATGCAATTCGGCAAGTCAAAAATGTTCTTAAGCAATTCAAGAATCTGCACCGCAATCGGCGGATCAATGCGGTCAAGATCATCGATGAAGAAGAGACACCCACGCTTGCCACTATTGCTTTTAAGGGCATTATTGATTAAGCCGTCAATCTTATCCTTGAGATCTTCCACGTCCGACTTTTCTGGGGCCGACTCCCCTGCGTTCCAGTTCTCCATCCCCTTCTCGACGTCAATCCCGCTGTATTTTTTGAAGACGTCTGAAAGGACGCCTCCACCCACACGAGCCACTTTCCGAAACAGGGTGGCTCGTTCTTCTTCACTCGTGTCGGCTTTTGTTGAAACTTGTCCAACGATACCGGTCAGAATCTTCAGAATTGCCTCTTCGGGATTGGACATCAAGGCATACTGCCATGTGTTAATCCAAACTCCAAGATATGGAGCATCGCCTCTATCCACGAGACTTGTCTTGAGAGCGTTCATCAGCGACGTCTTACCACTACCCCACTCGCCCTGAAGCGCAATAGTGAGAGGAGATTGCGCATTGGAGATGAAATCCGTCAACGCGTCGGCGTATGCCTTCATGTTCAGGCGGTCTTCATTCGCCTTGGCCGGCTGATCAACAACATTCGACGTCATTCGATCCTGTCACCTTTCTACCCCTTTGCTGTCCCATCAGAGAAAGAGGGCGCATCCCCTGACGGATTCCGAGTGAGGCCCGCGAAAGCCCTGTAAGAAATCACGAAAGGAGATGCGCCCAGATGGACGCACCCACCGAATCGCGGCTCTTACAGTTGAAATTCGCGGTTTCACTCGAGCCAACAATGCGATGAACGCAAAGCTGTTGTTAACAATATTATAGCAAATTTCCCCGTCGCATAACGGAGCAATCTGCGCATATCGCGTTTTTCGCCTCGCGCCTCCTCTCGTGAAAAATCTCATGCCAAACATGTAGCAATATTCGTGCCAATGCAAAATATGCCACAAAGACGGCGATTTTTCGCTCAAAATCTGAGCACTGGTAAAAATCAGAGCGGACTTCAGTTAACTCAGCAAAGCGAAAAACACTCCAGCACAGGCGAGGGTGTCGTCAATGGCGTCGTGGCTGTTGATGCCGTCGATGTTGAGCGCTTCAATCAGGTTTGCGAGCGAGTAGCTATCCAATCCCGGGCGCAGATGACGGGCGAGCGCGACTGTATCGCAGGTCTCGATTCCATCTGGCGCGAAGCAGAGGTCGAATTTTCCGCACTCTTGGTTGAGCATCCTCATGTCGAACTTGTTGTTGTGCGCCACGAGCAGCGCATCGCTTCCCAGAAAATCGAAGAACTGGCGCATCGCTTCTTCCGGCGCAAGACCATGTTTCGAAAGGAAATCCAACGACAGCCCATGCACCCCTTCCGCCCAGGGATTCATTTCGCACGAGGGGCAGATGTACGAATTGAATGTGCGCGTTTGAACGCCATTCACATACTCCACGGCGGCTATCTGACAGATTTCATCGTAGCGCGAGCAGCCAGTCGTCTCAGTGTCAAAAACGACCACCCGCCCACTCCGGGCGTATTCCGCAATCTGCGGCAATGTGTTGGCACATATTCGCATGATACTCTATCCTGACAATCTATACCACAGGATCGTCGCAGAAGTCGCGTAACCGCCGAACGAAGTGAGGGCCGAGCATCGCGAGGGGATAGCCGAGGCGAAGCCGAGTGCCGAGCGGCCGCAATCGCGGCAAAACGCTCCTCGCCAGACGGAATCGAACTGCCCTACAAGCGGTTCGACAAGTGCAGGGTCGTCGGTAAGAACGCCGTTCTCGAAATTGCGCTTCTTCTCCGACTTTGCGCCCATGCCGGCGCCGGTGAGATTCGCCGAGCCGAAATACGCCTTAACGCCGTCGACGATGATGCATTTGAAATGCACACGCGGACAGAGCATCCTCTCCATCGCCGTCCAGAGCGTCGGATAGCGGTCGAAGTCGTCTCTCCAGTTCGGGCCAGGGTCCTTCGCATGGATAAGCCGAACCTCAACCCCGCGCTTCACCATCCCGTCTAAAATCTCGAGAAACGGCACCATATCACGACCACCCGAGTCGACGTACATGTCCTTGATGTCAGCGGTAGCGATCCACAACCGCTCCCTCGCCTGCGGCACAATCCCGCAGACAACGGAGGTGTAGATGTCGCGGTTGGAGAGGAAGGTGGTCATTTACGCTTTGCGCTCACATTTGAATTCAACACGTTTGCCATTCTCAAATGCAAACCCTTCTGCAAATAATGCATCAACAATTGCCGCGACACGCTCCTCTGGCAACAACTTGCCAAACATGGCATTGACATGATTGGACAGCGTCTTGCGCGACCGAGGCAGCGTTACGCCAGGCTTTGACAATCGCTCTTTCGTCTGTGCAACCTGATCTCTGAGAGACATTTTAGAAGACTTGGCCTGCATCAAGGCCGGAATTGCCTCTATTGACTCAACACGATCAATGAAAATGCCACGACCATGCAAATGCTTTACAAGCGGATCGAAACCTTTGTCTTTTGAGACAATGTGAAAATAAGCGTCCTTGTCCTCTATTGAAATGCAACCAATGTAATAGGCAATGTGGAAGTCAAGCGCATTGTGCCCAGTCCCTCCAATCTCGACATATTCCCCTTTTGCTCCGATGCGCTGCATCGCCATTGCAATTTGTTTCGGGATGCTCTTTTGGCCTTCGCCGACAAAAAGCATAACTTTGAAGTCCGTCTGCTTCAACGCGTCGAGATTATCAGGGGTGACATTCTCGAAATCTATCATCACATAGTTTGCCTTCATTGCAAAAATCCTTTCCTGTTCAATTCCATATATCATTTCAGCAATCGTTCATACACCGCCACATCGTGCGTCGAGAAGCAGCAGAAGACGACTTCCATCTCCTCTGCGTCCTTTGCGTTCTTTGCGGCTAAAAACTCCTCCACCTCCCGCACGGCAATCTTCGCGGCGTCTTCAATCGGATAACCATAGATGCCTGTCGAGATGCAAGGGAAGGCGATGGACTTGCAGCCATTCTCCGCCGCGAGGACGAGCGAATTGCGGTAGCAGGCGGCAAGCTTCTCCGGCTCTCCATGCTGCCTCGGCACTCGCTCCGCTCGGCGTGTTCGCTTCCCCATGGGTCGCGAACCCCCGCAAGGGGCGGTTATTTCACGATAGACCGGGCCGACGGTGTGGATGACGAACTTCGCCGGCAGCTTGAAGCCAGGCGTGATGCGCGCCTCGCCGGTCGGGCAACGAATGCCCGGCCTCACCTCGGGCACCTTGAGACACGCCTCGTAGAGTTCACGCCCCGCCGCGCGGTGGATTGCGCCATCAACTCCACCGCCGCCCAGCATCACCTGGTTCGCCGCATTGACGATGGCATCCACCGCCAGCGTAGTGATGTCGCCCTGGATTATCTTGATCATCGTTCGCATCTCCTGTTTGCAGCTTCACCCTTCTCGCCGCCACCATTATAGCAAAACTCCGCAACTTTCGTGCCAACGCAAAATCAAGCGGCGGAAGGCGCCTTATCCGCCTTCCGCCGTTCAATTTCTTACCAGTTGCTCAAAAACGACCCGGCAACGGCCCCTGCCGTTCAGTTTTACTGCAAAGTTCCGGCCGAACCGGCCGCCGCCAGCGCAAACGGCATGGCTATTGCGCCGCCGGCAACGCCGAAGCTGTTGCGCGGAATGGCCTTTATGAGCACTTCGCCCTTCACGGAGAGAAGATCGGCATCGACCTGAAGCACCGTCGGCGCGTTGGCCTCCTTCGTGCCCGCGGACCTGTGGAACCCGGAGGCAAAGACGAATCTCCTGTCCAATCCGCCGTCCTTGCCGGAAATCTCCACGGCATAGTCGAAGACCCTCCCGGCCCCCGCGCGGTTCGCGGCCGGAATCGTGACTTCGAGGACGCGGCGTTCCTCGGACTTCACGTTTCCTCCGCCGCGGTTCTTTCCGGTCGTCATGCGCGCGGCGAGCGCGGCTCCCGCCGGGAACTCCGGGGCGATGCTCACGGCCGCGCGAGGCGCGAAGGCGAACGGCATCGGCTTCTTCGCCGGAAGCGGGACGACCCAGTCGTCGCCGAGCTTATCGCCGCTCACGAAGTCGCGGCGCTCGAACACGATGCGGTCGTCGTACACGCTGGCGAGCAGGCCCTGATGCCCGTCGCCGGTGGACATGCGGCGCATTATCTTCGTCGGATTCGTGGCGGACAGCTTTCCCTCGGTGTTGTCGTTCTCGCGGCTGAAGGGATAGAGATCCCCGAAACTGAGGCCCGTGTAGCTGAGCGAGCTGACGTCTATAGCGGTGAACTCGCCCTGCCATATCGCCTTCTCTGACGAAAGCGGCGCATGCGAATGGCCGGTCAGCGCGACGGCGTTCGGATACTTCGAAAGCGCCGCGGTGATGCGCCCGTCGTCATGCCCCCAGAGAGACGGGCCGTGGCATGTGTTCTTCGGCGGCGGATGCTGAAGGTAGAAGAACGGCTTCGATGGATCGATGGTGCCTCCGTTCTCCCTGAACCACTCCGGCGCCTGCGGCACGCCGGTTTCCTCGTACGCCTTGCACTTGTCAGCGGTCCAGTGCGCGCCGACGAAGGTGTATCCCCTTACCTCCTTGCGCCAGACCGGCGAATACTCCTCGCCGAACGCCTTCTTCCACGCGGCGGCAAGATCGCTGCGGATCGTGTGCGCGTCGAGATCGTCGCCGAAGATCTGCTTCGCGGCGCCACCGTACCGGAACCCCTCCCAGTCGTGGTTGCCGTACACGAAAAGCCTCTCGACATGACGGCCGTCCGGCGCCTTGTCGCCGGGGAACACCGAGCGCCAGGTGCGGCCGACGGCCTCGAGCTCCTCGACGAGACCGAGGTCTGCGAGATCGCCGCTTATCGTCACTCCGTCCACGCCCTGGTCTCGGAACCACTCAAGCGCGCCGCGGAATCTGTCTTCGCCTTCGAACGTGTCCTTCCCGTTCTTGCGCCTCATGCGAAAGTGGATGTCGCTTACGACGCCGAACACAAGCCTCGGGCCAGATCCGCCGGAAACGGTGCTGCAGCCGCCGAGGGCGCCGGCGAACATCCCCCAGCCGAAGAGCCCCATGGCGCCCTTGGCAAACTCGCGCCTGCACATCATGTGTGAATTCATCATCTGCAGCTCCTTCCTTTATTTTGCGCCGAAGGGCCTGGGCTGGGTCCAGCGGTTGACGAGCGGGCAGAGCGCGTTCATGATGAGGATCGCGAACGAGCAGCCCTCGGGATATGCGCCGAACTGGCGGATCAGCATGCATAGAAGCCCGCACCCGAAGCCGAAAACGAGCTTGCCCTTAGCGGTAATCGGGCTCGTAACGTAGTCGGTCGCCATGAAGCACGCGCCTATCATGACACCACCAGTCAACACCTGCATCATCGCGGGAGCACCGCCGGCGATCAGCGAATAGACAAACACCGTCGCGATAAAAGAGACAGGGATGTGCCAGGTGATGACCTTGCGCCAGAGGAGATAGACGGCGCCGATGGCGAGCGCAATCGCCGACACTTCGCCGATGCAGCCGGGCATGTTGCCGACAAGCATGTCGCAGAGCGAGGGAACGCCCTTGCACGCGGCGTTGCAGAGCCCGTGGGGAGAAGCAGACGCCGTCGCCTCGGCGACGAACCACGTCTTCATCACCGCGAGAGGCGTTGCAGTCGTCGCGGCCTCGGGAGTCTTCCACCAGAACGGCTTGAGCCACGTGGTCATAGGCCCGGTGAAGGAGATGAGCATAAACGCTCGCGCGGCAAGCGCCGGGTTGAACGGGTTCATGCCAAGCCCGCCGAACACCTGCTTCGCGATGGCGATCGCGAACACCGAGCCGAGAACCGCCATCCAGAGCGGAATCCCCGCGGGGAGGTTCAGCGCGAGAAGAAGGCCCGTCAGCACCGCCGAGAGGTCGCCTATCGTGTTCTCGCGCTTCATCGCCAGGCGGCAAAGCGCTTCCGTCACGATGCACGTCGAGACGCACACGGCGATAGTCCACACCGCCGGCATCCCGAAGAAGTAGATTCCCATCGCAGTCGTCGGAAGAAGCGCAATGATGACGTCGAGCATTATGCGCGACACGCTTGCGTTCGAATGCGCGTGCGGCGACGAGCTGAGGATGTAATGTTCGGAGGTATCTTTTGGTTTCATGTTTTCAACCTTCCAACTCTCAAGTCTTAGCTTTTAACTATTTTTCGCGGCGGCGGCCTTGGCCTTCTCGGCGGCGATGCGCGCGCGGATCGAGTTCTTCGCGCGGCGGCAGCTCTGGGTGATCGTGCGGTAGGCCGGGCAGCCGAAGCTGCACGCGCCGCACTCGATGCAGTCCATGACGCTCGCGTCCTCGGCGGCCTTGATGTCGTTCGCGTCGACGGCCTTCGAGATGAGAGCGGGGTTCAGGTTCATCGGGCACGCCCTGAGGCAGCGCCCGCAGTTGATGCACGCGCCAGACGCATACTGGAAGACCTTCCTCCTTGAGAGGAGAAGAAGCCCCGACGTCGTCTTGGTCGTGCCGATCTCGAGCGTCGAGACGGCAAAGCCCATCATCGTACCGCCGGAAATCACCTTCGCAGGCGGCTCCTTCTCGCCGCCGCAGAACGCGACAAGGTCGGAGTACTTAGTCCCGCTCGGCGCAAGGATGTTCTTGGGCTCGACAACCGCATCGCCGGAAACCGTGGTGACGCGCTCGAGAAGCGGCTCGCCCTTCTCAACGGCATCGGCTATCGCGGCGACAGTGCCGACGTTCTCGACTACGCAGCCGACGTCTATCGGGAGCGCGGGCGGCTCGGGAACGACGCGCCCGACCGTCGCGTAGATCTGGTGCTTTTCGCTTCCCTGCGGGTAGAGCACGGGAAGGACGACGATCTCGACGTTGCCCTCGATGTCGGCAAACGCCTTCTCCATCGCGGCGATCGCCTCGGGCTTGTTCGCCTCGATCGCAATCCTCACGGCAGGCTGCCCAAGGATCTTGCGCATGATCTCGACGCCAAGGCGGATGCGGCCAGCTCGCTCGAGCATCACGCGGAAGTCGGCGGTCAGATACGGTTCGCACTCCGCGCCGTTGAGGACGAGGTACTCGCAGCGCTTCCCAGGCGGCGGATTGAGCTTTACGGACGTCGGGAAGCCCGCGCCGCCCATGCCGCATATCCCCGCTTCCTCGACGCGCTTCAGAAGCTCTTCACGCGAGGCCGTCTTCCAGTCGAGCGGCGGGAGAATGGAAGCGGGGGAGTTGACGGGCGGAGGGGTGGGTGAGTTGGCGTCAGGCGCAGACTCCGGCTTTGCCGTCGTATCGAGAATCACCGCGTCGGCCTTGCCGCCCGCAGGGCCAAGGCGCTTCTCGACGGCCTTGACCTTGCCATCGGCCGGAGCGCGCACGCATACTGAAATAAAGCCGTTCTTCTCGCCGATTACCTGTCCGCGCCTCACGAAGTCGCCTGGCTTGACGAGGCACTTCGCAGGCGCGCCAAGGTGCTGCGACATCGAGACGACGAGCTCGGCGGGAAGCGGAAGCTTCTCTATTGGCTTGTCGCGCGCCAGTTCCTTGTTGTAGTCGGGATGAACCCCGCCTTTGAAATGAAAAGGTGATTTTACAGTCTTCACTAGTATTCCCTTCCAGCCGCAGAGGGCGAACTGTGCTTCTATTATACCAAATCCCCGCCCTTTTGTGGCGAATACAGTGACGACAGATCTTCTCCTCGGCCTAATCGAGAGCGTGCTTTCCGTCCCGGAAACCGTATCCGAAGGGCTTTTCGCTCCAGCATTGCATTCCGCAGCCCGGCGCAGGCCGCAGGCGCAGGATCCCCTTCGTCATTTCTCCTTTCGCGGGCCGTAGACAGGCGCGAGCGCGTCGTGGATGCGACGGTAGCAGGTGAAGAGGTGGTCGTATTCCATCGCCGCCGCAGGATCGGGATTGATTGTGCGCTCGACATGCAGGCACTTCGCGACGGCTGACTTCACGTCCGGGAAAAGTCCGATTCCAACGCCCGCGAGAAGGCATGCGCCGAAGCTCGCGTCGCCCGGCGTCGGAACGGAGACGGGACGGTTGAAGACGTTCGCGACGATCTCGCTCCAGAGACGCGAGCGCGCACCGCCGCCGATGAGGAAGATCCGCTTCACCGGAAGCCGCATCTCCTCGAGCGTGCGGTAGCAGTCGCGGAGCGAGAACGCGACGCCCTCCATAAGCGCACGCGC
>ONVK01000032.1 GCA_900321255.1 uncultured Lentisphaerota bacterium
GTTTGGAAGACGCGCACGATCCGCCCTTCTTCCGTTCACCCAGAGCTGCTCAAAGCAAGCCCTTTCGCCCGAAGGTGTCTTCGGAATCGGCGCAGACCAGACGCCATTGCCTTCGTCGCGCCAGTCCGCGAGCGGTTCGCCGCCGGAGAACACAGCCTCGCCGCCATCCCCGACCCAGCGCACGGGCGCTTCGGGCGTTCCGGAGTCCGCCGGCGTGAACACAAGCGGTTCCTTCAGAACATATACGCCGGGCTTCACACGCACAGTCCAGGAGCTCCAGTCGCCCTTTCCCTTCGCCGCCCGGATGGCCAGAAGCGCGTCATTCGGCGACATCCCGTCCGTCGCAACCGTCAGCTCCTTAGGCGCTGGCTTGCGGAATTCCGGAACTGACGAAATCACGAGTCCGTCCTCCGTTATGTCGTTCCTGAAGCGAATTGTGAAAGACTGCGGCTCCGTCTCAGATGTCGCAAAACGACGTTTCTCCCAGACCGGATCACCTGAGTCGGTAGAGAGCCATTCGCACCGCGCACTCTTGCGTGCGGACAGCTTTGTTCCACCTTTCACTATCGAGTCTGCGAACGCCGCAATCTCAGGCGGATCTCCGGACGGCGGACCACCGTGCGCCATGCGGAGCTTGATTGAGAAAACCGGATTCCCCGAGGCCAGAGCGGTTTCCACAAACGAATCGAGCGGAAAGAAGTGGTCGTTCGTGCCTGTGCACCAGAGCGTCGGGATGCGGCAGCGGCGAATGTAGTCGACTGGATTCCACAGCGATTCCCACCGTGCGCCTATTTCGGACGACCAGAGGGAATGGTGTCGCAGGTTCCCGCATCCGTACACAGGCGCGGCGAACGCAAATCGGTGATCTGCTCCGCACACGATCGAGGTGAGGAATCCGCCCCATGAAATGCCCGTTACACCTATTTTCGAATTATCGACTTCGGGAAGGCTGCGGAGGAACGTGTGCGCCCGAATGACGGACTCCACAGCATGATACACCCACTGATCTCTGGGATTGAGCTTCTCTTCGCTGAACCTGCCCCAACCGTTCGGTCCGGACCATTTGTGTCTTGGATGTTCGGGCATGGGGCTCTTTTCCCCAGGAATTCCGCCGCAATTATCCATCGCGATTGCCGCGTATCCGCGCGCGTTCCATAGCTTCACCCAGGAGTGAGAGGCCGTTCCCCATCCACCATGTACCAACACAATGCCGGGAACTTTCTTCTCAGCCACTGCACCCTCCGGCAACGAATAATAGGCGAAAAAACGCGTCGGCTTCCCGAACCACGGCACGCCTTCAATCCATACGGCCTTCACGCCGTTCGTCGCCATTTCGGGTATCTCCCAGCTCTGCACTGAATCCGGGATCGGAAACTCAATCGCTGCCCACACCGCAGGGCAAACCGTCAGCACGATGCTGGCAAAGAACGCTTTAAGCATTGCTATCCTGTTCATTTGTTTATCTGCCTATCATGTTTGTATTCTCCGTTTTGTTTCAGCGATTCAAAGAAGGAGACGATGCTTGATGTCTTGTCGGGATCCTCGCCGTGTGGATGGTGGCCGTAGAGAGCGCGGTGGCGGATGTCGATTTTCCCGCCCGCCGCCTTGAATTTCTCGGCGAACAGTTCGCAGTTCTTCGCTGGAGGCACGGTCGCGTCCTGGCCGCCGTACAGAAGCAGAATCGGTATGCCCGCCTTCGCGAGCCGATCAGCCATGTTAACCGGCATCCGGGAATCGATGGACCAGTCACCGTCCGCGGGCGGCATGTTCGCCCAGGGCCCGATTTGCGCGGCATTCTCGGTCGGCGTGCCGCCGACCTTGGCGAAGCCATCGAAGTTCATAAGCGGCGCGTCGAGGTAAATCTTTCCGACGCACCCTGGGAATGCGGCGGCGTAGCGCGTCGAGAAGAATCCGCCCCAGCTCATCCCGACGAGGTTCGCCTTTGGCGCGAAGCCGAGTTCCTCTACGAGAAACTTCTGGAACGCGCGGCTTACGCGAAGCCCTTCGTCGTCCATGCGGTGACGGAACGTGTCGATTGTCACATGGTGCCAGCCCTTCGCAAGAAGATCCAGGACACCAGTCCTGTCTACGTATGCCTCGGCCCACTGCATCGTCCAGGTCCAGGGCCGTCCCGCGGCAGGCTCGCACTTCGGCGACACCACCCAGGCCTCGTGCCCCTCGAAGTCGAATACCGTTCTACTGTATCCATACCATGTGTCGCTGCGAAGCACCTTCTTCGTGGCGGCAATCTTTTGGGCAACGCCTTCATGGGCTTCATCCGTCGCGCCCTGCTTCCCGGCCGTCATCCACTTCGCAGTGTCTGTCTCGCCGGACTCGGTCGTCGCGGAAAGGACTGCCTTCAGGAAATCGGGCTCGACATAGTAGAACTTCACCGGCCACTCCTCTTGACCGCTGTTGTAGACGTAGCCGTGCAGTTTCTCTGCACGGAGCGGACGCTCGAGCGTGCGGATTCGCTTGATTCCGATGTGAGTGCCGTGGGCGAGCTCATTGCCTTCGTCTAAGTCCCCCTTGTCTCCCTCGTAAAGCAGCCATTCCCCGCACGTCTCGCCGTTCTTGACGACGTCTTCGCTCATGACGGCGACATTGCAGAGCCCGTTTGTGACGGGTTGCGAGAAGAACTTCGCCTTTAGCTTGCCGAAGTCCGCAAGCGTCTTCACGTCCTCGTCGTCAAGAAGTCCGTCCTTGTTCGGCGCGATGCCGATGTTCATCGTTCCTCCATTGCCGACCGTGTTCAGGTAGCGTTGCAGGAGATAGAGTCCGCTCTTCGTCTTGCCATTTTCCCGAGCGTGGTAGAACCATCCATTGCGCATCGGGAAGTCGCATTCGCAGACGCGGAAGAAGCTCGGCGTATCGAAGGACCGCATCCCCGTGTTCATGTGCTCCTTGTATTCCGGATTGCCGTACTTGCCGTCCGCAAACCCACCCGTCGAGCAAATCGTCGCGCAGGAATCAGGGTCGAGCTCGCCCTTCTCGTTGCCGGGCCAGCGGAAGTCCGACTCGTCCGCCTCGCCGGCAAAGATGCAGACCTTCGGCTGGAGCTCGCGCACGAACTTGAACACCTCGGGGAAGCGGTAGTAGTCGCCGCTGATTCTGCGCCTTTCCTTCGCGCCGCCGTACCAGCCGTCGCCGCCGTTCGCACCGTCGAACCACATCTCGAAGATCTCGCCGTAGTCGCCGGAAAGCAGCTCCTTGATCTGGGCGTGGTATTTCTCGACGTACTTCGGCGACGCGTAGTCCGCATCGTGGCGATCCCACGGCGAAACATAGACGCCGAACTTTAGCCCCGCCCTGCGGCACGCCTGCTCCATCTCCTTTACATAATCCCTCCCCTGACTCCTAACTCCTGACTCCTGACTCCTGACCCCTGTCCCCTGACCCCTCCAAAACGGAGTTTTGGTAATGTTGTGCTCGGTCGTCTTCGTCGGCCAGAGGCAGAAGCCGTCGTGGTGCTTCGCTACGACAATGAGCCCGCCGAGCCCGCCGGCCTTGCACGCGCCGACGATCTGGTCGGCGTCGAACTTCGCAGGATTAAGCAGCGCCGGATCCTCGTCGCCATAGCCCCACTCGCGGTCGGTATAGGTGTTAAGGCCCCAGTGGACGATGCCGTAGACCTCGCAGTCGCCGGCGGCAATGCGCGCGGCAAGCGCAGGACCCGGTTTCGGAGATGGCAAATCAACGACAACCGACACGGCTGGACATGATGCCGACAAAAGCACCGCAACGGTCGCCAACAACAAATTTCTTCTGGTATTTTCCATGGAATCGCTTATTCGGATTTCTTCACCGTCGGGAAGCCCTTCGCGCCCTTCGGGATGGTGATGACGTAGACCGCGTCGCCCTTCTTCGTCTTCGCCGTCTCGCTTCCGTCCGCGTTCTTGACAAGGCCGATGCCGCGCGTTCCGTAGATCGCCTCGCCGTTCGCGCGCATCCACTTGCCGACCTCGGCCATCACCTCGACCGCGCGCGCGGGGAGACGGCCGGAGCCGTCGGGCCCGATGTTCATGAGGAGGTTTGTGTCCTTGCCGGCGCAGCGGCAGATCATCGCGCAGACGTCCTGGGGCGTGCGGAAGTTGCGCTCGGTGATCCTGTAGCCCCAGACGTTCTTCTGGATGACGTCGCACTGTTCGACCGGACGGTCGTGGGCGACGGGCTGGTTCTTGGAAAAGCCGGCGTCGGAATTGTCGCCGGGGAGATCGCGTTCGAAGAGCTGGATGTCCTCTTTTGGACGAATCGGCTGGTGGTTGTTGTTCGCGACAAGCGTCTTCTTCGAGTGGATGAAGTCGTAGATCGTGTCGAAGTCCCAGTCAAGCGTGCGCTTCCATGTGCCGTCGTTCTGGTGGTGCGCATGCTCCCACTCGCCGTCGAACCAGATGTTGCCCGGGTGGTAGCTGTCGATGAGCTCGCTGATCTGGCCAAGCATGAACTTCTTGTATGATTCGTAGTCGCCCTTCTGCGAACCAAGGCACTTGACGGCGGCAGTCCCGGCCGGATAGTCCTTCCTGTGCCAGTCCATGAGCGAGTAGTAGAAGTTGAGCTGCAGCCCCGCCTCGTCGCACGCCTTCGAAAGCTCGCCGAGGATGTCGCGCTTGAAGGGAGTGTTGGCGATGTTGTAGCCGTCGTCGACCTTTGTCGGCCAGAGAGAAAAGCCGTCGTGGTGGCGCGAGGTGATCGTCACGTACTTTGCGCCCGCGTCCTTGAAGACTCGCACCCACTCCTTCGCGTCGAACTTCGACGGATAGAACCCGTCCATCATGCGTCCGTAGGTCTCGGTCTTGATGCCGTTCTGCTGCTGATACCATTCGCCCTGGGCGTAGTTGGCGTAGAGCCCCCAGTGGATGAAGATTCCGAAGCGCTGCGCGGCGAACTTGTCGCGGGCTTCGAGATTCCATTTTTCGGGCGCATAGTCTGCGTAAAGCGCGGCTGTGGCGAAGAGAGTGACAGAGGCGAGAACGGCGTTTTTGACCATGATAGCTCCTTGTATATTGTTGACATAAGGGATTCTACCATACAACGAATGCCCACAACTGTTTTTTTGTAGAGAAAAAAACTGCGTTTTTGTTCAAGAGGGTTATCCGTGTCGCAATCTAATGCTTTATGGATGCGTAGCAATGTCTGTGCAGTCGTCCTTGATGATGGCGGGGCGGGGGTCTTCGCCGTCGACGCGGATCTTCACGTTCTCGAAGCTCACGCCGTCCGCATGGCGGAGGTAGAAGCCGTGCGCGGGAAGCGGAGTTCCGAAGCAGCGGTTCTCGGGATACGACTTCTCGGCCTCCGGAACCGGTTTGCGCCAGTCGTCGCCGGTAATCCCGCCCTTCAGCGTCAAATCGACATTGCGCAGCACGATGCCGCCGCCGATTCGCCTCCCCGGGACGCCCGTGATCGAGCTCGCGATCCAGCTGCAGGAACTGCCGACGACGTTCTCGATGAGTACGTTGCGCATGTTCCAGTCGTTTCCGCCCTCTCCCCTGCGCGCGCCGACGCGGAGGAATATGGGAGTCTGCACCCCGCTTTTCATCTCGATGCCGCGCACGGTGATGTTCTCCACCCTTCCGCCGTCCACCGCCTCGAGCACGATGCCGGCGAGTCCGCTCACCGGATCGGTCACGCCGGGTATCCTTCGCGCCGCCCACTGAAGGTCCTCGAACGGCGCGACGCGGCAGCGCTCCAATACGCAGTCGTGGACGTACCAGTTGCGGAACGTCCCCGCCGAAGCCGTGCCGAGCTTGATAAAGTTGCAGTTGGACGCAAGACGGCAGTTGCGCACCTCAACGTTCTCCGAGACGAACGCCGGGTCGTGTATCTTTCCGCAGATGGCATCGTCCTCGACATCGATGTCGCAGTCCTCGATAAGGACGTTCTTCGCCTCGATGTCGAATCCGTCGTTGTTGTAGTTTGCGTGTCCGTCCAGCTTCACGCCGCGCGCGACGATTCCGTCGCACCGGTGGAAGTAGCACGTCCACGAAGCGGAGTTCTCGAGCGTCACCCCCTCCACGCGGAAATTATTCACGTTCGCGAGGGCGATCAGCTTCCAGCGCCCAGACCTGTTGTTCACGTATGGCGTCGCCGCCTGCCCGCAGCCGTCGACGCTTCCCCTGCCGACAATCGCGATGTTAGAGACGTCCTTTCCGACTAGAAGCGCGGTGCCGAGATTGCTCTCGTCTTTGACGCCCTTCGCCATTTGCAGGAGCGCATTCGTCTCGCCATAGAGCCGCGCGCCTTCCGCAAGATCGAGCGTGACGTTGTCCCTGAACATGAGGCAGGCGATCGGATAGTCCCCTCTCGCCACATGCACCGTTCCGCCACCCGCCGCCGAAACGCGGTCTATCGCCGCCTGCAGCTCGATCGTTCCGGCGGGAGCGCGTACAGTTGAAAATGAAGGCTGTGCACACAGAGCGTCCACACCGACCAGCGCAAAGGCCATCAGCAACACGTGCTTCATCTTAATCCTCGCAATCTTTCTTATCGCACGACTGCCTCGCTCGTCATCTGACGATGATCATCGTTCCGTAGGTCAAATACAGCCCGTCTTCCTTTTGGGCAAGCGAACCCGCCCTCTTCGCCGACAGTTTGAAGTGCACGGCAGCGGGTTTCTGCGTCCAGCTGACGAGCTTTTTATTCTCGCCGGAGACTTTGCGTCCGCCGAGCTGTACCGTCACGGTCGCGTTCTCGCCGAACGAAAGGTTCGTACCGTCAAGGGTCCCCGTCTGGGTCGAGAGGTCGAGTACAGGGGTTGTATGACCCGACGCGCCGAGTGTCACGGCCGGCATAGCATTCGTGCTCGGGCGGTAGGTCTCATACACGACGGTCGAAGCCGTTGCCGGGTCGCCAACCCCATTCCAGGTCGCATCGGGCTCGAACATAAGCGATTTGACGTTCGCGAGGTAATTCCCCGCGTTCGAATCGAGAGATCCCGCAACCTCGACATCGACCGCGCCGAAATCGACATTCGCACCGTAGACCTCGACGGTATTGCTGACGATCAGTCTGCCGGCATCCTGCGGGACAAGATTGATCCAGTAGATTTTCGCGGGGCCCGCGAGCGTCAGCGTATGGCCGTTGAACGTAAGATAGTGCGTACCGTTACGGTCATAGTTGAGCGCCCAGACGTTGGTACCTCCAATGGTCGCATCGTTCGCAAGCTCGATATGGCGAAGATAGCCGCTTTCTCCTGAGCCGGCGGGGTTGCTGACTTCAGCGTTGTTTATGAGAGCGCCGCTGCCGTCCGGACCGTCGCCCGCGATGACGTAGTCGTATTTCCAGGAACGGCGGCCGCGGATATCGACCTGCGCGCCAGACAAGACCTCGACTTTGGAATACTCCGCGCCAAACAGATTGCCTTCAAGATTCGATTTGGACGCTGGGCCTTCCTTTACGACGAACGAGACCGTCCCGTTGCCGCCGAAGGTCTGCGCACGGCGCATCATGAGACTGCCAAGCCCCGTCTTCCACACCTGGAGATTGACTCCGCCGGCGATATTGACATGTTCGACAGTCCGCGCTTCCGATGCGGGAACATTGATTTCCAGCACGCCACCCGCAACCGTAGATGTCAGCGTTGTCGTAGCAGAGGTCGCCTCCATCAACGCGCCGGAAAGCGTCAGGTGAAAGCCGTTGAGATCGACCGTCGCGCCATCCTCGATGCGGAAATCGAACCCCCTGAGATCCATGTTGGACGACAGCTGCTTCAGCGTCCACAGCACGCCGGAGGAAGTAAAGACGGTATTCGTGAGCGCCTCAAACTCTTCCTGCGTCTCAAAGAGAACCTTGATGTCTTTCGACGGTTCACTCAGACCGCAGGAGGCAGTCACATCGACCATGTCGTTGTCGTAGATGTGCCAGCTCCAGGAATTGTCGTTCCCTTTGACCAGTTTGGCGAAAGAAGGCACCGAGGCATCGACCGCGAGCGTCACCGTTCCGTCGACGTTATTAATCGTTTTGAGGCCGAAGGACGTTTCAGTGCCATCGGCGTCAAGGATGAACGATGAACGACAGCGGACGGTAAACTCGGACGGATCAAGATTAGTCCCGTTCGGAAAGGTAATGAGCGGAAGATTGTCCGTGCCGAAGTCCGTCGCACCGGACGAATAAAACACGAGTTTATCCTTGAGCGCAGGCGGAATCGTCGTCGATGAGCAGACAAGCCCCTTCCCCGCCGGAAGAACGGCATAGTCGATCTCGACGAGCGCCGTACTCTTCGGGAGGCTTTCAACGAAGCCGCCGAACATATTCGTGCAGTAGAGATAGAACTGTGCGCCATCCGTGCTCGCCGTCGAAGAAACGATCTTTCCCTTGAAGTTTTCAAATGACCCACTCAGATAGCAGCGCGCCGTGTTCGTCGCCTTGCCAGATGCCGCAAGGTCTATCTTCGTTGTCGCGTCGCCAACCACAGCAGACTGAAGGTCTATGTCGCGCCAGTCTGCAGCCGAACCACTCGTCGTAAAAGAAAGCCGGTATGTCGAGCCCGAATTGATCGTGGTGGGCGCAGACATGTTAAACCGCGTCTTGTCCGTGCCTTGGATCAGTGCACCGTAGCCGTCTATTATCAACGAAGGAATGGTAATTGTACGCGTGCCCGTGCTTGAACTCTTGAGCGTGATGTCCCCCATGCTGTTTTCCGATGTGCCGGAGAGAGTCAGTGTCTTGCCGGCGAACGAGACATTTCCGTCTGCCGTGCGCAGCGAACGTCCGGCAGGAACGACATAGTCATTGGCCGAACTGACGGTATGACCGGTGTCGGCCGACGTCGCGTCCTCCGCGCCCGCCCAGCCGATTGATGAATCGCATGTGCCCGTCCAACTAATTTTTCCTTTAGCGTCATTTCCGATCTTGTACCAGGTATCGGCTTGGTTCGCTCCAGCTGTCAGGGCTATCGCCACCGCAAGCATCAGTCGTTTTGTTTTCATCGCGCTATTCTCCTTTGTTTGTTTAAATCACTTGTCCAGTTTCCAGAGCGGCCACTGCCAGTTCTGCTCCGGCGTCTTCGAGTTGAGCTTCCAGCTCTTGCCCTCGGTCGCCCAGCTGGCCTGGCCGGACATAAGGCCCTTCTTGTTTGCACCGAAGCCGTTGAGCAACTTGACGGGAATCGACACATCGAGCCGGCGCGAGCCATCCTTCTCATCGCACGACCAGACTATTCCCTCGGTCGGCGCATCTGCCGCGAGATTGAGGACGTCCTTCGGGAAAGTCGGATTCCCGAGTGTGAGCGTGAACGCCCCGTCCTTCAGCACGGCCTTGAGCTCGTAGTCGAAGTAGGCCCAGTCCCCTATCTGCGGCTGGCGTTCCGGACGCGTCGAGAAGTACAGGAACAGCTTTCCCTTTCCTCCGACTGCGCAGACCGCCGGCAAGTCTACGCGGAAGCGCAACGCCTCTGCATCATGCCAGGCGGACACGGACGGTCTCTCCCCTGCCGGTCCGTACGAAAGCGAAACTGGATTCGGATCGCGCCCGACGGTGAACTTCGGCTCGTTGCCGTCTATGCGGTTGTTCCACCTCGTCTCGCTGAGCTCGCCCGATTTGTCGACAAGGCGCAAGAGCGAGGCGGGTACGGACCCCTTGCCCACGAGATACATTACGTCCGCGCTGGCGCGGATCGTCACCGCTCCGCCCTTCGCATCCACTTTGCGCGCGTCGCCCATCATCCCGAACACCGCGTCCGGAACGACCGGAACCGTCACGTCGCGACCGGCTCCAACGCTCTCGTCCTGCGTCCACACGGCGAGCACCCAGCTCTTCGCGCGGCGGAATAGCATCGAGCCGACACCCGTCTCCGCGCCGGGAATCACAAGATCGCCGACGAATTCGCTTCCGTCGATCATCCGCGCGCATGCCGCGTGCGCGACCACGACGGGCTTCGGCTCTCCGCAGAGGCGGAAGAGCCCGAACCAGTGCTCGCGCTCGGACGGATCCTGCTCGCGGTCCGCCATCCAGTGCGGAATCAACGTCTTGCATCCCTCGGCGTAGAGCATCAGCGACTCGCGCGTCGTGCGCTGCGCCTGCTGGCGCTCGCTGCACGAGTGTCCGCGCTTGTCCTTAGGCGCAGTCGGCCATCCGTATTCCGTCACGTAGACGTCTAACTTGCGGCCAGCCAGCTTCTCGCAGTACTCGCGGCGGTTGCGTATCCACGCGCGGATGCGTACCTCGGGCGCGGGCGTGAAGCTGTACGGATGGATGTACATCGCGTCTATTCCCTCGAACCCGCCCGCTTTCGCGAATTCCGTTCCCCACGAAAGACGCCCGGGATCCGCACCGATTGAGCAGCCCGGACGGATTTTCATGAGAACCGGCACCGACATCCTGCACCACTCGGCGAACTCCTTCGCCGTCATGTAGTCCCAGACCTCGTTGCCCATCTCGAAGACGTTCTGGTCCTTCGGAAGCTTCGACACCTCCTCTGCGAGCCACTTCTGGTACGGATCCTTCACCGGCACGCTGCAGCGCTGCCAGCCGCGCTTGTTCTTTGTCTCCTTGAACTTCTCCATCGGACCATACCGATTCTCGTCGTAGGCGGACTCCGGAATCCCCTCCACCTTCATCACGCAGATCATCTGGTGGTTCGTGACGAGGTCGAGCGTCGAGAGCATGCCGGGCTCGTTCTCCTTCGGACCGCGCCCGTTGAAAGAATGGCGCGTCCACTGCAGCCCCATCTTCTCGCAGGCCGTCACGCACTCATCGAGCTCCCACGTCCACGGTCTGCGCCACCATACGCCCGGATCGCTCAGCATGAAGACCTTGAGTCCGAAGCGGCGTCCCTCCGAGCGGAACTCCTCGGCCGACCGGTCCGCAAACGACACGACGCCAAAGCTCGTCACCTTGCCGCCGTTGTCTATCGCATAATACCCGGGGGCAAGTTTCCCGAGCATCAGCCGTCCCCCTTCGCGGTCGTATGTCGCGGGCACGACATTGCCGTAGTAGTCCGTGACGACAAAACCCTTCTCGGCATCCTTCCCCGGCTTGACGGCGAACGACACTTCCCCGCCGGACGGAAAGAGGTTCATCGGCTTGACGTGTTCAATCGCGCCGTTGGAGTATCCGCCGCCGCACGCGGCAAGCGACGCTGACAAAGCCACCGCAGCCAGACAGGTCTTCATTCCGTGAACTCCATTATCAATCGATTCCGCTTTCATGAGTTCTTCCCTCTACCCTTTGCCGTTCTTGTGCCATCAGTATAGCAGAGAGCCAGCAAAAAGGTCAATGCGATAAGGACTGTTTCGCGCAAGTTAAAAAGACTAATTCACGCAACAGCTCAGCCAATGTGCGCCTTGCGCCAGCGGAGCGGCGTGACGCCGAACTTCTTCTTGAAGGCGGTGCGGAACGCTGCGCGAGAGCGCCAGCCGAGCCGCTCGGCGAGCGAGTCGACGGGGATGGATCTGTCGCGCAGCATATCCGTCGCACGATCCATGAGGACAATGCCTATCTCATCGCATATCGTGTGGCCGGTGTTGCGCAGAAAACGCATCTCGGCCGAACGGCGCGAGCATTTCATTATCTTCGCGACGCCGTTGACGTCGAGTCCCCCCTCGGCTCTACGGCGTATCCCCTCGAGCGCCATCGCGACCATCGAGTCGGCGATACCGGATCCGCGCGTCGAATGGCGTCGCACCACGGCGAGCGGCGGAACGGTCTCGCTGCGGAACCTCTGCCGCGGAGAGTGGATGAGCTCGTCGAGAAGGCGCGCGGCGAGAAATCCTCCCTGTTCGAAGTCGATGCGTATACTCGTGAGGGACGGCTCGACGCGCTCGCAGATGTCGACGTTGTCGTCCACTCCGATTACCGCCATCTCCTCGGGGAGGGAGATCCTTGCATCCGCAGCGGCGATAAGCACCTCCTCAGCCACCGGATCGTGCGCGGCGAATACGCCGCACGGCTTGGGAAGGTTTTTGAGAAACGCCGACAGCTCCCTGCGGCGGCGCGCGGGCGGAACCCTGTTCTCCGGATCGAACCGTGCGCATGGAAGGCCCATCGAAGCGAGTTCCGCGGAGAAGGCCTCGGCGCGGAAGTCAGACCAGTACCGTCCGCCCTGTATGCCGACGAACGCGAACGACTGAAGGTTGAGGTCGGCGAGTTCGGACGCCGCGAGACGTCCCGTCGCCGCATCGTCGGTGTTGACGAAGAAGCCCTTCCCGTCCCAGCTCGTCTTGTCCTCGCAGAGGAACACCGTGGGATATCTGCGAAGGTCGACCGTCTTAAGCTCCGGAAACGAATGTCCGCACTCCGCGATGATTCCGATGGGGTCTGCAAGCGCAACGGCCTTGCGCAACGGGACTGCGGTCCTGTCTCGTTCGATTATCTGCACGCGCCATCCGCGCGGAGCGGCGAAGCGGTACACACCGGCGAGCCTGTCACGGCAGCTCAGGCGCGTCGAGGACGTGAGGAAGAGTATGTCCTTCATTTCGTACGTCTCCCTATCTGAAGGCACATGATGGTCCAGAACGCGCCGACGGCGCCGGAAAGCTGGACCTGCAGCGGCAGCGGAAACGCGAAGACGGCAAAGTTCACCGGAATCCATACCGCCCAGTTTGCGAGGAGGTTCGGAAGGTACGCCGACGCCGCGAAGTCGTCGGGCCATTCCTCCCGCGAGCGCCTGAAGGAGAAATCGCGGGACAGCCAGAAGAAGAACATCGCGTTCGCAGGCGCGATCAGCAGCGCAGTCCACACGAACTGGTTGGCGAACGTCTTTTCGGCAAGCGTCAGGAAATCCCTTCCGTCGCCGAACACGAACGAAAGCCCCCTGTAGAAGAAATCCACCCCGATCCCGACGAATGCGCTCCACAGTCCCTGCGCGGCTATCGTCGCCCACAGGAGGCGCGGACGCAGCGACGGAATGGCGACCTGGAAAACGCCTGGCAGAATCCCGTAGAAGAACATGCGGTTCGCCGCAGCCGCGATCCATCCGCTCTCCTTCTGCCATCTCAGCACCGGCTCAAGCGCGGCGGCGAAGACAGGCACCGTGTAGTAGGCGACGGCAAGCGCCACCGCAACCACCCACAGCACGAACATCGGCACGACCGTCGCGCGGAGCGAGGCAGTGACGATTCCGAAGATATGTCTGAAGTCGACCATGGTCAAATTATAGCAAATCTGACAAAGTCCCGCTTCAACGTCGCATTTCGGACAGCTGCTGAGGCGGCAGTGGCAATGGTTTTCTCAACACAGTCACCGATGTGTTATGGTATAATCTCGCCATGAAGCGATCAACTGCCAGCAATAAAGTTCGCAAGGTTTTTCTGTCACCCAAGCTCGAAGGCAAGGCCGGTCGCGAACACCTCGCAGGAATTCTCAGTTTTCTCGACGCAGGGCATGTCTGGGATGTCCAGATCGTCCGCTCTGCCTCCGAGTTGAACGCCGAGACGGTAAGAAAGGCGCTCGCCGACGGCACGGAGGGCTTTCTTTTGAGCGTCGCAGCGGAAGGCCGCCAGAAAGCGGCGCTCGACCTGCTTGCCAAGTCGCATCGACCAGTGGTCGTGCTTGACGACCACGGCCCAGGACGTCGCGCGTCCAACTTCGCCTATGTCAGATTCGACACTCCTGCCATTGTCGCTGCGGCGCTCGATCATTTCGAGCGCATCATGCCTGGCGCGGGCGTAGCGTTCGTTCCCGACCCGTCGCGCGAGCCCTGGTCGGTCTCGCGCGAAAACGCCTTTCTTTCGATAGTCGCCAAGCGTCGCCTTCAAGGTTCGGTCTTCGGCGGCCGCACGCGCAGGCAGCTTGCGTCGTGGCTTGCCGCCCTTCCATCGCCTACGGGTGTGCTCGCGGCGAACGACCTGACGGCGCTTCTCGTTGCCGAGACATGTGCGGAACGCGGCATTGTAGTTCCAGACCGGCTCTCGGTCCTCGGCATCGACAACGACGAACTCCTATGCGGACATACACGTCCGCCAATAGCGACGGTAGAGCCAAACTTCGCGGGGGCTGGTTTTCTCGCCGCTGCTACGCTTCAGCAGATGATGGACGGACGCAGGACACGTCGTGAAATCGTCGTTCCTGAAAGCGTAAGCCGTCTTGTCGTGCGCGACTCGGCGCGTCCATGCGCCGGCAAGCCTCTTCTCTTCCGTAGGGCGACCGACCTCATACGGTCTGACGCGGTACGCCTCGACGTCATTACCCTCGCTCGAGAACTCGGCGTGTCGCATACGCGGCTCGCAGAGGCGTTCCGTCGGCAGGGGAAGACGGTTGCGGGGGAGATAAAGACGGCGCGCTATGCAAAGGTTCTCGAATTGCTGCGCGACCCGCATCAGGCAATCGGCCCGATCGCAAACCTCTGCGGGTGGCGTTCAGAGACGCATCTCATGCACGATTTCAAAAGGCGCATGGGCACGACCATGCGTGCGTGGCGCAGACGCCACCTGCACGGCGACGAATAGACCGCGCTATTCCTCGGATACCGCGTCGAACTCCATGTCCGGGAAGATCGCCTTAGCGCGGTTGAGGTATTCGGGAAGTTCCTTTACGGCATTCTTCGCAATCTGCTCGGCGCGCGTCGTGACTGTCGGGTCGTCGCCGCAGATGATCTGCATCGTAAGCGCCGCGCCCATCATCGCATCGGCCCAGGGCTGGAGGCTGAGGCGCTTCCCGTCTGAAAGCTTGCAGACGTTCTTGCCCTTTTCGATGAACTTGATGATGAGCTCGTTCAGGTTGCCGTGGTACTGCTGGTAGAACTTCACCCATGTCATCTTCATGGGCGTCTTGCCGTCGGGCTTTATCAGGCTTATCTCCTTTTCGCTGATGTTCGCAATCTTGAACCTAGCAAGCTTCGACTTCGCGAACTTGTAGTCCTTGCAGTTCGCGATGAACACCTCCTGGACCGTCGCCATCATCTTCACCTTGTGTATGTAGATGTCGGCGTACACCTGGCTCTCGGAAAACTTGAATTCGTCCTTGACCATCGTCAGCTGGCGTATCGCGCCCTTCCAGTCGAGCTGGCGGAAGACTCCTGCCGTCACAAGCGACTCGAACTTCTCCTTGATCTTCTCGTTGTCCGCGGCTATCGTCTCCTGCTTCTCCTTCTCGAGACGCGCAAGGCGCTCCTCTTCCTCCTTCTTCTTCCTCTCCGCCTCTTCGGCGCGTTCGAGCTCCTTCTTGATGATCAGCAGGCGGTCTGTTGTCTGCTTGACGGTCTGCGAACCCTTGGAACGGATGTATCCGACCGCCTTCTGGACCTTCGATACGTCGTCGGACGCCTTGATCTGGTCGAATTCGTCCTTCGCGGCCTGGCTGAACTCCGCAGCCCGCTGCATCGCCGCCTCGTCGTCGCCTTCGATCTTCGTCGAGTCGATTTTCTCCACGAGCAGATCGATGTTGTGGTGCAGACGTATCGCGGCGGCCTGGCAGCTGTACGCGCGGCCCCAGAGCTCGTTCATGTTCCGTATTGCGCTCTGCAGCGCTTCGTTGAACTTGGCGTCCGCGGCGGAAGTGCCGCTCTCAGCGCTTGTCGCGGCTGGCGCGGCAGGCTCCTGCTGTGCGGCAGGTGCGGCCGCATTCGCCGCTGCCGCAGCCATTTTCTCCTTCATCTCCTTTTCCCACGCCTCCTTGGCCTTCAGGTAGGCCTCGTGTTCGGGCGATGCTGGATCTGCCTCGTCGTCGTTCGGAGGACGGAACTTGGGAATGGTCGTCGCCGCTGCGGAGACGACGGCCGCTGTATTGGACGCTTGGCCCTGCGTAGCTCCGTCCGCGGCCTGGGCCATTTGCGCGCCCGCCGCCGCAAGCGCGTTCGTGTCGCCTTCTGAGGCCTTCTCGACAATGTTAGTGAGCGCAATCGCCTCCAGCAGCTCGGGCGTGGGACCGGGCTTGATGCGCGCCACGATGTCGGAGTCGAACTTTTCCGAAAGCTCTCTGCGCAGCTGGTCCGTCGGCCTCTGGCATTCGGCGACGGCCTTTCCCGCGAGGATGTCGAACTCCTCCGCAAACTTCAAGGCGTTCCTGCGGATGTCGGCTATCGCCTCGCGCGCCTTGTGGAGGTTGCCGGCGATCTGCTCCTGCTTCGCGCGTTCGCGCGAGTTGCGGTCTGCGATGACATACCACACGAGAAGGCCGGCGACAAGGCCGATAGCGGCGATGGTGATTCCGATCACGCCAAGCACCTTGCCGGCGACGCCTCCTTCTTCCGGTTCCGGCGGCGGAGCTGAATGACGATTCGTCGACTGATCGGCCTGATCGCCTTCGCCCCCCTCCGCGCCTTCGACGGCGGTCTTCACCTTGAAGCGCTTGCGGCCCTTCATCATGATCTTGCGGCCGCCGACGGATGTCCCGGTTGGCGCTGCGGCGCCTGCGGGAGCGGCAGTAAGGCCTGTCGCCATGACGCGACTGTATTCCTGCAGAAGAGCCTCGAACGACGGGAACCGGTCGGAAGGATTGAGCGCAAGCATCTTGAGGACGAGCGCGTCGATCTGCGGCGAGATGTCGGGACGCAGCTTGCTTGGCGGTACGGGAGCGCCCTCGAAGCGCTTGCGGACCACCGCGGCCGCGTCGTCGCCCTCGAACGGAGCGACGCCGGTGAGCGCATGGTAGATCGTTCCGCCGAGCGAATACATGTCGGCGCGGTAGTCGATCGGCTCCTTCTTGACCTTTTCGGGGGCGATGTAGTAGGGCGTACCCCAGATTTCGTTCGTGTCCTTCTGCATCGCCGCGAGGCCGAAGTCGACGAGCTTGGCGTTGCCGTTCGCGTCGAGAAGCACGTTCTCCGGCTTGACGTCGCCGTGGACAAGCCCCTGGTCGGCGGCGCACCTTAGCGCCTGCGCGACCTGCTCGCAGATCTTCATCACACGGGGAATGTCGATGGACGAGCCGGAGTTCTGCATCAGCTTGTCAAGGGAGCCGCCGGCGACAAGCTCCATTGCGATGTACGGCATGCCGTCTGCGATGCCGTAGCTGTAGATCTGCGCGATGTTCGGGTGGATGAGCTTTGCCGCGGCCTGGGCCTCGCGCTTGAACTTCTCGACGAATTCGGCGTCTGCGCCGTATTCCTTGAGCATCACCTTGACGGCGACGGGGCGGTCGAGCATCTTGTCGCGCCCCATGTAGACGCCGCCCATTCCGCCGCGCCCAAGCTCGCGCTCAAGCAGGAAGTTGCCGGTCTCCCCGAATACGCCGGGTGTCTGAATCAGCTGTTCTTCGCTCATCGTATGATCCTCCATCCGTTGAAAGGCCAGAAGACAACGCTGCCGACGCCCCTCAGCTTGGAGCCTGGAACCGGCCCCCAGTAGCGGCTGTCGTAGCTGTTGTTGAAATTGTCGCCGCAGGCGAAGTACTCGTCCTCTCCCATTGTCACGGTCCTGGGAAGGTCTTCGCGGACGTGGCCCTGCCCGTCGGTCGGCAGATGCTCGAGCTCGTATGTCTCGCCAGGTGTCGCCTTCATGCGCTTGATGTAGTGGGTGCCCTGCGGAAGACCCTCGATCCCGGTCGTCGAGAAGATCATCACGTCACCGGCGCGGGGCTTCCGGAAATTCCATATCCAGCGGTTGACGAAGATAAAGTCTCCTGTAACTATCGCACCCTTCCAGAACGTCTCGCCGGCGCGGAAGTGCTGGTTCCTCAGGCCGTTGCATGCATCTGTAGGCAGCTTGAACGTCTTTTCGCTCGCGCCGATGCGTATGTTGGCGAAGCCGTCGTTGCGCGGCTGCACGCGCGCCATGCCCGAGGCGGGGGCCTTGTAGTCTACGACGCGTTCGCCGGTCCACAGCCATTTGAGTATCGACAGCGGAAAGACGTCCCATGTTCCCTTCTCGACGTTCGCGACCGTGTGGTAGCCCCAGAGCGTCTCCTGCATCGAGCCGGTCGGAATGTTGAACGGCTCGTAGAAGTAGGCGCGGAAACACATCGCGACGGAGATCGCGACGACGAGCGTGTCGAGCCACTCGCGGCCGTAGTCCTGCCAGGTCTTGGCCGGTTTTTCGCCCGCGGACGGCGCGTCTGGGACCTTGAAACCCTCGGTAATCTCGCTCATGTGCGGTAGTTGGGCGCTTCCTTTGTGATCGTTATGTCGTGAGGCCTCGCCTCGCGCTGGCCAGCCGCGGTCACGCGGTAGAACTTGCCGCGCTCCTTGAGCTCGGCGATCGTCTTAGTGCCGCAGTAGCCGAGCGATGCCTTGAGACCGCCGCAGAACTGAGTCATGATCGACTTGACGTGGCCGGAGTAGGGAACCATTCCCTCGATGCCCTGCGGCACGAGATCGTCCTCCGCCTCGTTGTCCTGGAAGTAGCGCGCGCGGGATCCCTTGCCGTTCTTGAGCGCGGCCATCGAGCCCATTCCGCGGTAGACGACGTACTGGCGGCCGTTCGAGTAGATCTTCTCGCCCGGGCTCTCCTCGGTACCGGCGAGCACGGAGCCGAGCATCACGCTGTCAGCGCCCGCGGCGATGGCCTTGGGAACGTCACCCGAGAGCTTTATGCCGCCGTCCGCGATAACCGCGACGCCCGTGCCGCGGAGCGCCTTGGCGGCGTTGTAGACCGCCGTAAGCTGCGGGATGCCGACGCCGCAGACAACGCGCGTCGTGCAGATTGAGCCAGGCCCGATGCCGACCTTGACCGCATGGGCGCCGCACTTCGCGAGCGCCTTCGCCGCCTCGCCAGTCGCGATGTTGCCGGCGATGACGTCGATCTTCGGGAAGTGCTTCACGATGTACTTGGTCATCTCCATGATGCCCTTGGAGTGGCCGTGCGCCGAATCGACGACAACGCAGTCAACGCCCGCATCGGCAAGCTTCTCCATGCGCGCAAGGTCGCCCTTCCCGCCAGAGACCGACGCGGAGACCCTGAGGCGGAACTTGTCGTCGCAGTTGTAGGCCGCGTTCGGGTTCTCGATGATGCGCGCTACGTCGGTGAAGCTGTAGAGGCCGACTATGCGTCCTTCCTTGTCAACGAGCGGAAGCTTGCCGACCTTCGCCGCGCGCATGAGTTCGTAGGCCTTCTTCAGCGAGGTTCCCGGCTTCGCCGTGATCGGCGCGGGCTGCATGACGTCCCTGAGCTTCTTGGCCTCCATCGGCGCGAAGCGCATGTCGGACGAAGTGATCATTCCGACGAGGCGGTCGTTGGAGTCGAGCACGGGGAAGCCGTTGAACTTGAGGCCCATGCGCTTCTTCTCGGAGCGGAGGAACGAGATGTCGTCGTTCGCATGGAAGCAGATGGGCTTCGCGATCATGCCGTTGAGGTAGTTCTTGACCTTCGCGACCTCCTTCGCCTGGTCGTCCTCCTCGAGGTTCTTGTGTATGACGCCTATGCCGCCCGCAATCGCCATCGCGATGGCCATCGGCGCCTCGGTGACAGTGTCCATTGCCGCGGAGATGAACGGAATCTTCATCGTCGTGCGGCTCGTGAGCTTCGTCTCGAGCGACGCGTCGTCCGGAAGGAAGTCGGCGTACTGCGTGACGAGAGTCACGTCGTCGTAAGTAAGCCCCTCGTAGGGGAAAGTCTTCATAAAGTCGTCAAGATACTTGTTCATGTTCACCTCTTCAGGACGCACGCGTCCTTTTTAGGTGACATTATACTATTTTCCGCGTGGCTTCGCAATGGCGAAGTCATTCTAATGCGGGAGGTCGCTATGGATTCACGGGCTCAAATACGGCAACCGCGCCGCCCTCGTCGCAGAGGGCGAAGCTCTCCCGGCCGCTTTTGCGGACGCTGCGCTCGGAAACGGAAAGCGACTTGGCGTCCGACGGCGTCCGCGCAGGATCGTCCGCGTAGACGGTCATTTTCCATTCACCGTCGCCGAGGAAGCCGAGATCAATGTCGACCGTCCTTGCGCTGACGGTCGTCGCGGCGAAATAGAACCTGCCGTCGTGGGACTCGCGGACAACCGCATAGAACTCCCCGCACCTGCCGGCTACGGGACGCGTATCTTTCCACGCGGCGGGAAGGCCGCGCAGCGCCTCGATGCCGGCCGCGCCGCGATAGCGCTCCGGCCAGTCGCAGAGCGTCATGAGCGGCGAGTCGAACTGGACGCACTGCGCGATCGCGTGGGCGCGCGTCCCCATCTCCTCTGCCCAGTGCGGGCAGCGGTCCGTCTCGTCGCCGTAGCGATGGCCCTTCGCAGTCTGCGGCACAAAGTCCTTTGAATACACGTTGCCGAACCCGCCGGGCGTGAAGTCGGCAGGTCCGAGAAGAAATCTTGTGAACGGCAGCGTTGCGCAATGCGCGGGCGTGACGGTCTTGCGGAATATGCTCATCTCGTTTCCGAGAACGGCCTCGCGCGTTATCATGTTGGGCCATGTGCGCTCAGCGCCGGTCGACTTGAACGATCCATGGAAGTTGATCATGATCCTGTGGCGCGCGGCCGCGCGGCAGACGCGTTCGCACCAGTTCACCATCTCCTGGTCCTGACGTTCGAGGAAGTCCGTCTTCACGCCGGCGGCGCCCCACTTCTCAAGGCGCGAAAACGTCTCTTCGATGCCGACATCCTCGATCTCCATCCAGTGTATCCAGACCCATATCCCCACGCCCTTCTCCTTCGCATGCGAGACGATCCGCTCCAGGTCGAAGCCCTTTCGCGGCTCAAGTCGGACGTTGGGACCGTGGTTGGGACGCCGCGCGAAGCCGTACCATCCGCCGTCGATCGTGTGGTACGGCCAGCCCATCTCCGCGGCAAAATCGACGAGCCCCACCAGTCCCATGTGCTCGCGCCGGGCTTGACGAAGGAGAAGTCGATCGACGGATCGGGCGGCGGGTTCAGGTTGACGATGATGTCGTTCTTGCGGACAAGGTCCAGAGCGTCGTCGCCGACGATAGCGACCCGCCACGGACTCGCTGCCGGCGCAGTCGCGATCACCGCCACGTCCGCCGTCGCCGCCGGGCTCGGAGGTATCTTCGAGAGCGCCGCGACGAGGCGCGCGTCACCGTCGCGGTTCGCCGCGCGGTAGAAGAGTCCCGCCCAGTTGGAGAGCGCCGCCTCGCACAGCGCAATCGTGGCACCTCGCGTTTCCACAAGAACAGGCATGCCGACGTAGCGTTTCATGTCGACCGCGGCGAGCGGGCCGCGCACAAACGGCTCCTCCTGCGAATTCCGTTCGCCGGCGTATGTCGTAGTCCACGCCATGACGTCCTGATCGAAGCGCCATTCGGTAAGCTCATCCTTTATCTGGAAGCCGTCGAAGGCGGCCTGGCGCGGGAATGAATATCGGAAAGCAACGCCCTCGTCATACGCCCTGAAAACGATGTCCATCCGCCGCGGATGTTTCTCGACGGTCGTTCCGCCGAGTTCGATGCGCGCGGCGCGCGCCTCCGTCTCCTCAAGTTCGACGACGAGTTCGTTGTAGCGGTCGCGTACCTTGCCGCGCCGGTAGAGAGACGTCTCCCATGTCGTGTCGGCGCTTGAGCGACGCACGCCCGCAACTCTCATCGCGGAAAGTTCCGCGGCGTCTTTGTCGCAGTCGTTCCCGACAGCGAATCTGAACCCCATCGCGGAGGGCTTCACGAGCGTCTTTCCGTCGCGAAGAAGCGACCAGCGCATTCCTCCGGCACCCGTGCTGAAGACGGCCTGAAGCCTTCCGTCGGGCGAAGAAACCGTCAACGGACTGTTTGTCCCATAGCCAGCCGCGAGCGCTGCGCTGAACGTCGCCAATATGGCCAGCGTTGTCCATTTAAACTTCCACTGCATAATCACGTGGCGCGGCGGGCGCTTTCGAGCGTGTTCCAGAGGAGCATCGTTATCGTCATCGGCCCGACGCCTCCCGGAACGGGAGTAATTGCGCCTGCAACCTTGGAGCAGCTCTCGAAGTCGGCGTCGCCCACGAGACGGAAACCCTTCGGCTTCGTCGCGTCGGGAATCCTGTTTACGCCGACGTCTATTACTACCGCGCCCGGTTTGAGCATGTCGCTGGTAAGCGTGTTCGGCCGCCCTGCCGCGACGACTACTATGTCGGCGTCACGCGTGAAGTGGCCGACGTCAGGCGTCCCCGTGTGGCAGAGGGTGACTGTCGCGTTCGTCTCCTTGCGGGCAAGAAGCGCCGCGACGGGCTTTCCGACGATGTTGCTCCGCCCGATCACGACTGCATGCTTGCCGCGGATGTCCATCCCCGAGAATTCAATCAGCTTGATTATGCCGTGCGGAGTGCATGGGAGAAAGCATTCGTCGCCGATCATCATCTTGCCTACGTTGATTGGCGTAAAGCCGTCGACGTCCTTCTCGGGCGCAATCGCGTCAATGACCGCCTTGTCGCGGATGTGCTTCGGAACTGGCAGCTGCACGAGGATGCCGTGTATCTCGGGATCGCAGTTGAGCTTCTTCACGAGCGAGACGAGCTCCTCCTCCGTCGTCTCGGCGGGAAGGCGTATTTCGCGCGAGAGCATCCCCGCCTCGGTGCATGCCTTTTCCTTGGCGGTGACATAGCTCACGCTTGCGGGATTGTCGCCAACGAGAATCACGGCGAGACCTGGCGTGACGCCCTTCTCCGACTTCAGCGCGGCAACTCCAGCCGCGATCTCCCCGCGCAGGCTGCGCGCAAGCTCCTTGCCGTCTATCAGCTTCATTTTGCCGATTCCTTTCTGTCCCCGACGGGATCTTCCTCCCATTCGACATAGCGGACGTCTTTGTCCTTCAAATACGCCTTTGCCTTGACAGAACGCGTCATCCCCATCGACTCGCACTCTATCGTTATCTCGAAGATTGTCGTGTCGTCAGGCTTGAACAGCAGATAGTTGCTCGCCTCGGTGCCTACCTGGGCGTTGTTGCCGCCGTAGTCGGCGACGCGCTGCTGGAGATCCTGGAAGTCCTTGTACTGCCACCAGCTCTGGGTCTCGTCGACGTCGTAGTCCGGTTCCTCGCTTTTTGCGCCGAGGATGGCGTCGATGTTCTCCGTGCTCTTCTCGAAATCCTCCTCGTCCTCTTCGTCGAAGATGCCTGGCACGGTCATCAGCTCGTCGCGCGTGCAGTCGTTCACGTAGACCTTGGCGCTGCCGACAGTGTTGAACATCTCGGCGATGCCCTTTACCGTGATCTGGTCCTTCGGGTCTTCCTCCGGGTTCAGGACGCCGCCCGTGAGGACTACGGGGAATTCGCGGAAGCCGCGTATGTAGGAAAGCTCCTTTATATCGGGAATCGGGCCGTTCCTGGGATAGCGCTTGTACTCGTCGTCGACGTTGTTGTCGTCGTACTCCTCCTCGTACCACTTGGACTCCGCGCCGCAGTCCTCGCCGTCGATGGAAGTCGAGTTGTCATCGGCGTCCACCCAGTCCGCAAAGCTCGCTATGAGGAGGTTGATGAGGTTGAACCTGCTGCGCGAATGGTGCTGGGAATCGTATGCCTCGACCTCGTAGTCCTCGGGAATGCCGTGGCTCTTCAGCAGCATCTCCCACCTGAGGCGCCAGTTCTGGTCGCTGTCGGGCGTCAGCTCGTTGATGTTGAGCCCGCGCGTTATGCGCATCTCGACTTTGACGGTCCCCGACTCTGGGTTTTCCTCGTCGACGAGAATCGGGCCGATGACGCAGGGGCGGCCGCTTTTCAGGTCGCGCTTCTCCTTGTACCAGCGGTCGTCCTCGAAGAGCTTGTCGGCATCCTCGTCTTCCGACCATTCCGACACGTTCGCGTAGTCGGAAAGGACGACCTCCGCGAGAATGCGCCCCGCATCCACGAGGCGGCTTACGCGGTTGCGCTCGCGCATATAGACGTTGATGCCCGTCTGCAGATGTGCTTCGGACGCAAAGGAGAGCACCATGATGGAAAGCACGGCGATTACCCAAAGCGCCATAAGAAGTGCGCTTCCACGCCTCATGGAGCACCTCCCCCCGGAGGCGGAGCTACGCCTCCGGGCCTCATTCCGCCTCCGCCCTGTCCACCGCCCGGCCCCGCGCCTCCCGGCGCCCGGCCGCCGCCTCTCGCGGCACCACCGCCTCCAGAAGCGCCGCCACCGGCGCCGCCCGACCCGCCGGAAGCTCTGCGTCTCGCGCCGGAGCTTTCCCTTGCCGCCTTCTCTGACGGCGGCGCTGCGCCGTCCTTGGACTGTTCGTAGAGAGGCATGCGAACGATGCGCATTATCGGCGCCGTGTTCGAGCGGTACGCGCGGCCTTCTGGATCGGCAAGATAAAAGGTAAGCTCAACCTTGTAGGGGACTGCGTTCGACGTCTCCCACTTGTCCTCGAAAAGCGATTCGTTGTGCTCCGCCTCCACCTTCTCGTCGGACGGCAGCACCCTGCAGTTGAAGCCGACGATTCCGTCAGCGATGAGAACCGGCTGGTACATTTCGTCGTTGGCGAAGGAGAAATCGATGTCGTCGCGGTTGTCCTTGGGGCGCAGAGTCACGTCGGGGCAGTGGCGTGCGTAGAGCCCAGTCACCTCTATGGGATCCATGTAGTCGTGGTTGCCCTCCTCGAGAACCATCAGCTGGACGCGGTGGACGGTGTCGGCCGCGGCGCTTTTCGAGCCGACTATCGCCGACCCGCGCTTCGACCATTCTATCACGTCGGAGCGGTCAGGATCCTCGCCATCGCCGTTGTCGGTAAGATAGAAGCCGTAGTCGTAGCTCTGTTCGCCGCCGTGCGGATAGTAGAGACTTCTCAGGCCCGAGACGACCTGGTTGAGCGCAAAGTCGGTGCGCTGCATCTTGTCGAGGTAGTCGGTCGATATCTGCCAGCTGCGCGTGACAGAGTTGAACGTCGCCATCGTGATTGCGGTCAGGACGCCGAGAAGGACGACGGCGAGGAGTATCTCGACAAGTGTGAACGCCCGCCTCATTCCTTCTTCCTCCAGAACGTCACGTAGCTTTCCTCCTCGTTCTCGCCGCGCCTTTGGTTGCCCCAGCGCACGATCACGCGCACGGTGTACAGGTTTCCGAGGCGTTTTATGTCCTCCTCGTTGTCCTTGCGGTTGAGCGCCACACGCTCCCAGGTGTACCCGTAGAACTTGTCCTCCTGCTCGCGCGTCATCTTCGGCCCGTGAGCGCCGGCGACGATGTCCCACAGCTCTGTCGCCTTCATCTCGCCGACATCGAGATCCTGGTCGGGATCCTGCACGTTTTCGAGGGGATAGGCCATGTCGCCGAGGTCCATGACCTCCTGCGCGGTCTCGAGCGAAGAGGACGAGAGCATCATCTTCTGGCTCTGGGACATCGAGACAAGTATGGCCGTGAGCCCCAGGCCAAGGATTATCGAGGCGAGAAGAACTTCAAGCAATGTGAATCCGCTTCGCATGCCGTCAGTCCCTTTCGTCCGAAACGACCTTCGCGGCGCCGAACCGGTCTATGTTGATGCAGAGCCCAGACTCGGGATTCTTCCCGTCGAGATAGACCAAGACGCGGTGAGGGTCGCATCTCCCGTTCGCCTCCCACACGAGGCTCACGGGCTCCTGGTCCTCGCCGGATCCATTTGCCGGGGATGCCTGCTGATCCGCCGGCTGCTCGGAAGCGGCCTTTGCCTCTTCGGTCTTCTTCTCCTTGTATTTGCCGAGAAGATAGTCGACGTTCGAGAAGACCGAAATCCTGTTGGCGCTCTTCTGCTCCGTCTGGGTCGTCTCGGCAAGCTCGTCCCCCGTGAGCACCTTGATCCTCACGCCGCGCACGACCTCGCTTGATATAGGCGCGAAGAGAACATCCTCGACCGAGTCTCCGCCGCTGTCGCCGAGAAGCTCCTTCGGTTCGTCTTCGCCGACTGCCGGTTTTTTCGCGTCCTCGACCTTGGAGCCGTCGCGATGCACGATTTCGCCGGAAAGCGTCTGAACCGTATCGGACGAACCCGACGACATGAGCTTCGCGCCGTCGACCGTTATCTTCGCGCACACCTCGTCGCCGTCTCGCTCCGTCGAATATGTGATGATCGCGGGCTGCATCATGACAAGCGCCATCGAGCGCGCGTGGCGTATAGCCGCCATGATGTCGCGAGTGGCGCCTTTTACGCGCGCAGCGTCCTGGCCGGAGCGCACGCCGACCACGGCGGCCGTCGCCATTATCGCCAGAATGGCGACAACGACGATTATCTCTATGAGTGTGAAGGCCCTGCGCATCGACGGCGCGGCCGCGGAACGTCAGTCGTTCCCCGTCGACCTCTTTGTGACATCGCTGCGGATGTCGTCATCGCCGCCGAACTCGCCGTCGGGACCGGCGCTGATGACCACGAAGCGCTTGCCCTTCTTCTCGTACTTGTACTCGGTGCCCCACGGATCGTAGAGCGCACCTTCGCCGCCTTCGACGATCGGCTCGTCGTCTCCAGACGCCTCGACGAGCGACTTGAGGTCGCCTGGGTACTTGCCCTTCTCGATATTGTAGGCGACAACCGCGGCCTTGAGATTGTCAACGCCGACCTTCGCGGCTCTGATCTTGGAGTTCTCGAGGATTCTCGGAATGCCGATCGCGGCCGTTGTGCCGAGAATGCCGATGATGGCCACGGCAACGAGAATTTCGATAAGCGTGAAGCCTGCGCGCATGGCGGAAACAGCAACTGTCTCTTCTTTTCGCATGATAACTCCTTTAGTTACGTAGAACAGCGAATATTATACCACTTCTTGCGCCTCCGCGACAACCGTTACTTTTGCACGGAACGGGCTGAAGTCGAGAGGAACGCGGTGGCGTCGGCCATGGCGCGGTCGGTGAGGGCCATAAGGCACCAGCGCTGCATGGAATTCTCCGCCGTCTTGTCGGAACCGGCGGGGCTGAACAGCGGGATAGGCCCCCATACGAGCGCAGAGTATCTCTCGGAATAGTCGCAGTGCATGAGAAGCTTCCCCGTGGAGATGCTGTAGATCTTCAGCTTCGCCGTCCACGTGTGGACGCCGTAGTCGGCCGTGAGCAGCGAAAAGATTGTCCACGCGGCTTCGGCGGCGCGTTCGCCGTCGGTCACGAAGGGACCGTCGAACTTTACCTCTATGCGGTATTCCGGCTTGTCGGTTTTCGGATTGAAGCCGTTGAGCTCGAGTATCTCGGTGGCGCGGTCGATGAAGGCCGATGTGGGCCGCGACTGCGGTATGTAGGTCTCGGTCATGACGGTGGACGGAGCCCAGTAGCCGTAGTGGTAGCGGCGGTACGGCGAATGGTAGCGGTAGGCCGTCTCGTATCCGTACACGACCTCGTAGGTAGTCACTACCGCCTCGAACCCTGCGAGCTGGACCTTGACGTCGGCCGCTCCAGCCGACGACATCTCCACCGCCGGATATTCGCTCTCGAACACCGTGATGCAGCCCGCGAACGCGAGCAGCGCAAAAGCCGCAAACGTCTTCTTCATCTGTTTTTCAACTCCCCTGCCCGTTTGAGCACCTGGTTCGACATCTCCTTCTTGCCGAGGCGGCGAAGGCACATTCCGTAGTTGAGGACCGCCGACGCGTCAGTCGGATGTATGACGACCATCGTCTCGTAGCATTTCGCCGCCGCGGCGACGTTGCCGACGGAAAGAAGCGCCCCCGCATTGCGCGACAGCCTGTCGAGCCTGTCGAGAAGCATAGGGTCGCGCGGATTCCTCAGCATCGCCCTCGCCCAGATTTCGGTGGCGTCGTCGGCCTTCCCCTCGGCGGCGACGAGATCGCCTTCGATGACGAGCCGGCGCACAACCTGCATGGAGCGTATCTCTGCGAGCGTGCGGCGGTAGATGTCGTCGTCTGTGTCTCCCTGCGAAACCCAGTCGAGCGGGGGAATGTCAGCCGTCACAAAGAACTCCGGGCGCACGACGACCGAAAGGTCGTTAGTTGTCGCGAACGCGCCGGAAACATCGGAGAGATTCCCGACGTAGCTCGCGAACACGTCCGAAAGAGCCGTCGCCCTCGCCTCGGCGAGCGCCTCGAACGCCACTTCCCGGGCGAAGACGTCCATCATCGCGTCAAGCTTGATCTTGCGCGGCTCCCGGCGGCCGACTATCATCCACTCGTCAGTGCTCGGCATCCACAGGTGCGCGGATCTGCAGGGGAATGACTCGATGGCCGTCTTGAAGTCCGCCGCGCTCATGCCTTTCACGGCAAGTCTCCATGCAAGGACGCCGCTGTCTCCGGTCCGTTCAAGCGCCGCGTCGAGCTTTGCGGCGTCTGCCCTGCCAGCAAGAAAGACGATGTCGAACTTCGATTCAGCGGCTGCCTCCTCGTTCGAGACGCAGAGGACGCCGAACGAGGAGAGAAACGGCCTGAAGTCCTCGGCCTTTGCGTCGGCGCACAGAACCCGCGTCGCAGTGGGCTTCTCTATGGCCGCGATGCATGCCGCCGTTATCTTGACGGGGCGGAAGGAGTTTTCCTCCGGCTCGGCGGGAGGCTTTGCGCCGTCGTCGCCGCTCTTCCCGCAGCCGGCGGACGCGGCGAAAAGCGCGATGGCGAGGCATGAGAGCGCCGCGCGTATCGCCGCGACGCACTTAGGCACGACGCCTTTGCGCCGGGCGACAGCCGAGGCCGCGCGCGCGCCGAGACCGCCGTCGTCGACAAAGACGCCTCTCACAAACTCCCCGAGCTCGTGAGCGTCCTTGACCTGCCTGATGGCGTCGGCGGCGAGGAGATCGCTCATCACCGGGCGGAAGTTCTCGGTGTATGGACCGACGGCCGTCGGCTTGCCGCAGAGGCACGGCTCGATCATGTTCTGGCTGCCGTGTGCGCAGAGGGACTTGCCGACAAACACAACGTCTGAAATCCCGTAGAGCCCCATTAGCTCGCCCGTCGTGTCTGCGAGGTAGACGGGAGTGGGGGAGTGGAGGAGTGGAGGAGTGGAGGAGTCTTTTCTGCTACGGCGGACGCATGGGAAGCCGGCGGATTTGATGTTCTCCTCGACGGCGTCGGCTTTCTCGAAGTGGCGCGGCGCGATGACGAGCTTGACTCCGTCAAGCGTCTTCAGAATGTCGAGCAGAACCTTGTCTTCGCCAGGCCACGTAGAGCCGCCGAGAAGAATGCGCCCCGGGCCTACCCATTCGCGGAGTTCCTTCTCCTTGGCCTCGTTGCGGTGCGCCACGTCGAACTTGAAGCTCCCGGTGACTTCGACCTTCTTCTCCGGGGCGCCTGCGGCTTCAAGGCGCGAGGCGTCGAGATCGGATTGCGCGAAGATGCGCGTGAAGGACGAGAGGACGTCGCCGAAGAACCAGCGCCCGGCCCTGTAGCGCGGAGCGCTGCGGTCGCTCACGCGCGCATTTACGAGAAAGACCGGTATGCGGTAGCGTCGCGCGGTCCAGATGAAGTTCGGCCATATCTCGCTTTCGGTGAGGATTATCGCGCGGGGGCGCGCGGTCTTGAGGGCGCTCTTCACGAAGTTGGGGAAGTCGAGCGGATTGTAAACGAGGATGTCGCGCTCGGAGACCTCCTTTTCCGCCATCTTCCAGCCGGTCGAGCTCGTCGTGGAGAAGACGAACCTGACGGATGGCTCCACCCTGCGCCATTCGCGCATGAGCTGCCCCGCGACCTGCACTTCGCCGACGGAAACTGCGTGCACCCAGACGGACCCGCCTTCAAGAAGCGCACCGCGCACCTTCTCGGGATACAGCGCGAACCTGTCGCCCATCCGCGCGGCGTATCCGCCGCGCCTGAGCATGCGGACGAGGAAGCCGGGGAGAAGAAACGGATAGACGGCGGCGAACAGCAGGTTATAGACAACCTTCTTCAGCATCGCGCCTCTCGCCGTCTCAGACCTCGGTGTTCGCGGGGATGCTCTCCCTGACGCCTGCGCCGCAGTTCACGACGGAGCCGGCGCCGATGGTGATCCACGGCATGGTCGAGGCGTTGGCGAAGAAGGATACGTCGTTCTCGACCTTCACGCCCGACGCAACCACGGTCCCGGGTCCCATGTTGACGAAGTCGCCGAGGCGGGCGTCATGGCAGACGACTGCATTCGCGCCGACGATGACGAAACGTCCGAGCTCCGCGCCGACCTGCACCACCGCGCCCGCGGCGATGAACGCGCCCTCGAGGAAGTCGGTAGTCGGGGAAATCTGGGCCTTGGGGTCGATGATCGCCGGGAAGTCGTGGCCGCGAAGCCTCTTGGCGATGTCGGCGCGCTTCGAGTTCTTGCCGACCGCGATGAAGACAGACGCGCCGGGATAGTCGCGCGACGCCTCCTCGATCGTGCCGAGAATCGGGAAGCCCTCGAAATTGTCGCCCTTCTTCCACTTGGGATCGTCGTCGGCGTAGCCGATGATGTTCCACTGCGGCTGCTGGGAAAGCGCGTTGATGCGCTCAACGGTCCAGATCGCCTCGCGGCCAAAGCCGCCCGCACCTACGATGAAAAGGTCTCTCATTTCGATTTATCTCCTTAAACGTGTGGGTAGATTATACCATAATTTGCTATAATAGTGCCGTGAAAAGAGTGCTCGAATCTATGGCAGTCATCCTGGCGGCCCCGCTGTGGGTTCCGCTCTCCGCGCTTGTCGCGCTCGCGATACTGGCCATTGACGGGCGTCCCGTCCTGTTTCGCCAGGAGCGCGCGGGGAAAGGCGGCCGCGTCTTCTCCATGCTCAAGTTCCGCACGATGCGCGGCGGCGAAGGCTCGGACGCCGAGCGTCTGACGCGGCTCGGGCGGTTCCTGCGCGCGACTTCCCTAGACGAGTTGCCGCAGCTTCTGCACGTCCTGTCCGGCAAGATGTCCCTCGTCGGGCCTCGGCCGCTCCCCTCAAAGTACCTTCCGCGCTACTCTCCCGAGCAGGCGCGCCGCCACGAAGTCCGTCCAGGCATCACCGGCTGGGCTCAGGTGAACGGCCGCAACGCCCTTTCGTGGGAGGACAAGTTCCGCCTGGACGTCTGGTATGTCGACAACCGCACTCTTCTCCTCGACCTCAAGATCCTCTTCCTCACCGTCTTCAAGACGGCGAGCCGGGACGGCATAAACCATCCCGGCTCAGACACGATGGACGAATTCCTCGGCTAATCAGCGGCTCCTACTCGTCGCTCTTGCCAACCCGTGTCGCGGTTGATCGCTGCATCAGTCCACACGAAGCGGTAGAATATAGTTGATATTACTTCGTCGCCAAGCATAAGTTTTCCATTCTCACCGCGCCCTGCCACCGCAAAACCTGAATATGGCACAGGCCACCACCATCGGCTCGCATCTTAAGCATCTCGTCCTCAAGCCCTTTGACCTGTCTATCAATGACGCCCTTCTCGGACAGTAACGTGTCAGGCACAATCTCTCCCCTCGCACGCAGAGATGCAATACGGCCCGATAGATCGTCTGCCTGCTTGCGCATTTTCTCAAGCGAACCCGACACCTGATGTGTCGCCTGTGCCATGCGACCCTCGCAAGAAGAAACATCCCACGCCCGGAGACAAGAAAAGTAGGCGTCCAGCATTCCATTCGCAAGCTCGGCAGATGGCGCGACTATTGAAAGCCGCAGGACAGGGATTGGGCGACCGACAATAGCAAGCGAAGCTGATGCAGCTATGTCCGCAAGGTCAGATGTCGCAAAACGCGTCTCTGGATGTGCCCTACGGTAAGCTTCTACAACTCCAATGACAAAATCGTCGGTGCGCATTTCCCGCAATCCATGAACCATGTCTTCCGCTCCTGGCCCCGACCAATCTGGCTGGATCACCTCTCCGACCTCATTAGTTGACACGGGGCTATGCCAATATGCAAACAGGCATTCGGCACAATAGACATCTTGAGCTTTGGGGCGCCTACAAACGAAGAAGGCAATAGCAACCATAATTGCAATACCTATAATAGTCGCAATCGTCACTCGTTTCATGTCGGCACTCCTTTAATGATTGACAATAACGCCGTCAAGACGGATCACATCATTTGTTGTTCTTGAAATTCCATGGTCAAACTTGCTGATTGTAACTGTACCGTTCTCTGTCATAGTAAAAATCTGCAAATACGATTCGGACGCGGCAATTCGGCGACGCAATGTCTCCAAACTGTTCCTTGGCCAGGAATACTGCTCGTCTGCAAAGCGCTGATACCATGCCACAGGTATTTTCCAACGCATTACTCCATCAGACCATGGCGGATACCTTACATTTGCAAAAGCGTTATCAATCGTCCATCGATTTCCTTGCTTGACATGATTCCACCACCCCGCTTGAGCATCCAATGTGTGAGAAAGCTCCCCGTTGAAATTCGTGCTGGCATAATATCCTGTCGGCGGAATGACCTCATTACACGGCTCCTCAACCATGTCAATCCCCTGAAAAGAAACTGTCATGGGAAGAACATAAAGGTCAAGATTCATGCCAAACCCACCTGCGACGCCTATCGCACCATGAAATCCATCCCACTCAACATGTCTGCACACTATATTCGTTGGCTCCATCAATGCGAGTTCCGGTCTATATTCCGCACCGCAGCAAGAGGCACGAAGATTCGGAACTTCAGCCGCAACATAAGAAAACTCCAATACACAATCGCAGTCGTCTCCTACGAGCAAACTGTTGTTGTATTCAAGTCCGACAATATCCCATGACACACTTGACGACTGTGGAAGATGCTTGCACTTGACCTTCTCCCCGACCCCGTAGACATGCCGGTTCGTGCGGGGATTCTCTGGCGCCTCCCAGACCGCGGCAAGCTCAAGCCGAATTGATGTCATAACGCATTCGTTCGTCGAAATGTCGCTGGTGTCGCAGTCTGCTATTGTCGCAGTCACCACAATATCATCAGCCGTCGCGCTCGCCGCCGCCCCTTCGTAGACAATCGCATAAGAAACCTGTGTATCTGCTGGAACAGCTACAGACGCAGCAGGAAGATCAGGGCCGGAAATGCGCGTCAGCTTTACGAGGTTAGAGGACGCGACCGATAGCGTCCCTCCATTCGGACCACCATAGGCGACAACATTGAGCCGTGTGCGCGTCGAACGTCTCGCAACCCATTCCCCCGGCAGATTCTCGTAGGCATCCTCAAAGATGACCGCCGACTTCGAGAATGAAGCCGAGACGGACGCGGCGAGAGGCGCGGAGGACGGCTCCCACTTCGGGCCCGTTCCGTCGTAATGGCATCCGCACAGGCAGCTCGTCGCCGGAAGCCTGTAGCCCTCGTAGGAATACTGCCCTTCCACGGCGCAACCGCAGCATGTGCAGTCCATCGGACAGTTCCACGTGAAAGTGTCGCCGCTTCCGCTGATTGAGCAGTGGCATTGCGCAGACGACCACAGGAAAACGCCGCCGAGATTCAACGGCACGACGGACATCGTAAACGGATTGCCATCCGACGCGGAGATCGTCACTGGGCGGCGCACGTAAATCTGGTGCACCACGCCGCGCATCTGCCATACTTCCGTATCGGAATCGGACACTCCGACGACGGCAAACGGCCAGTCCGACGAAATAGTGTATGTCTTGCCTATCAGGATCAGCACCTCGTTAGTCTCGCCTGATTTCGCCATAAAGCACGGGTCGGGGTAGTTGCAGGGCTTGTCACCCGCAAATGTCACGAGGGCGTCTGGACCAGTAGCGACGACACTGACAGTGCAATATGCGTTCGTGTTCGCGCCAGCGGGAAGGATGTTTGAGGGCCCGAAGAAGTCGCCGTCGCACACAAGTGGGTTCAAGTCGATGTCGTTGGCGATTCCGTCACCGTCCCAGTCGTCGGGGTTGACGCGGCGGCAGACCGTCTCGACCTCGTTTGAGCGCGTTACGAAGTCACCATTCGGCCAAAGGACGATCTGGGCATTGATGGGGCAGTTTGTGTCGCCGCCGAGGAAGAAGTTCTCCCATGTGAGAATGCGGCTGCCGTCGCCGCCGTCAAGCCGCCAAAACCGGCTTTGCCCCGGCACGGCGGACATTGGAACGCCGACGGCACAAATCTCGTGCGCGGTGTCTCGCGGTATTGGACGGATGCGACCGTCGATAAAATACCAGAACGACGAAAATGCCGTGCCGTTCGTGCCGAGCGGGAAGCTCCAATCGCCAAAGTCGATGCGATTGTTCCCAAACGACGAAGCCGCGCCGTGGACGTGCCAGTTCCCGACAAGCGCAGCGTTTGTCGGCATTTCGTATGAGAAGTTTTCGTTCGTCGTGACGCCCTCAACTCTCCACCCGCGAGCGATGTCGTCGCTTGTTGTCTGGACATGATTAACAAGATTTACAAGATTACCCTCACCAACAAATCCTGTTAATCCTGGAAATCCTGTCTGCGAAAGCCCGCCCTGCATCATCTGCGGCAACGGCGAACTCATGTTCGGCGGCACATTGTTCGTCTTCTGCGCGGCAAGGGTTGTGACAATCGCAACAGCGGCAAAGGCAAGCCTAAACGAACGCGGCAAACCGCGAAGCGCGCGAAAGCCAAATACGGCGGCGCAGGCAAACGCAATGGCAAGCATCGCCATTACGGTGCAATAGCCGATATAGAACCAATCTACCATCACAGAATCCTGATATCAAAGCGGAGAAGGAGAGAAGCAATACAACGATTGACACAACCCCCTTCACACCGCACATTATACCAAAATCATCTGCACCATATCCGTCACAACAAGATTATGGCGCGGACGAAATCGCGACGGATTTGCGCGGGAAAGCGGAGGGGGTGTTTCGGCGCAATGCGACGCGACGGCGAAAAAGACGGAAGCGACCCGATTTCGACGCGTCGTCATTTTGCCGAGAGGCTTGACGGCACTGGCAAAATGTGAAAGACCGCGAAATCGACCTCCGCTTCCGCGCCGCCGATGCGGCGCAAAGGGAAATTACGCCAACCTCAGCGCTGCGGCGGCTGGGGGCGCGGAGGGATGGCGAGGCCGGGCTGCATCTTCTCAAAGCAGAGCTCGCGCCATTCGACCATGGGCTTCGGCGCCTGTTCCTCCTCGACGTTCTCGCCCTCCGGCTTCTCCGCGGGCTTGCCGTCCTCTTCGCCGACCTGGGCAGGCGGCGGGAAGGCAATGTCGAGGCGCACGTCGTATATGTCGTTCGACGAGGACGCTCCCATGATCGTGTATCCAGAGGGGTCGTCCTCTGTCGTCGGCTCCCCCTCGAACGCGACTCCCGTCGCGGCGGCGAGCGGATCGACCTTCGCCTTCCAGAACTCGAGCTTGTTCGTCACAGACGACGCGTCGCATGCACCAGTGAGGACGTAGGCCTTGCGTCCGTCATCCGCGTCGAACTCCCTCGAACCCTCGCCAAGAAGAGCAAGGCCCTTCTCGGCGCGTATCTTCTCGACGGCCTCGTGGTTCTTCTTGACGACTTCCGCCTTCTCCGCCCTCCACGCGACCATAGCCTTGCGGTACTTGTAGTCCGCCAGGCGCTCGGCCTGGGCCTCGACAGGCTCCCACTGGCCGCAGCCGGTGCGGCACTTGTCGTTTATGTCGAGCATGCAGGACCACGTTCCGTCGGGCTTCTGGCCGACGATGCACATCACGCGCAGACGCACGTACTCGGCGACCCAGCACTTGTCGAAATCGTGAAACTTCTTCGGCGAGAACTTGTCGGCGATCGCCTTGCGCGTCTCGTCGAGCGCCTTGAGTGCGCCGGCTTCGTCGGAGTAGTACGACGAGAAATACGTCTCGCTCGTCTCCCAGACGTTCTTGTCCTCGTTCCAGTGCGAGATGAAGCCGTTCACGCCCTCTCGTCCGAAGTTCGAGGACTTCTTCGTCCACATGACGAACCAGGGTTCCTCGGTGGACTTCTCGTATCCTTCGGGCGCCTTCTCCAGCGGCTCTCCCGGCGCGATGACGCCAGCCGCCGCAATCAGGGCCGTCTCGTCTGGGCTCATCGGATATTCCTCGCAGACGCTCAGGACGCGCGCGGGGACCCAGTTCGTGACGCCGAGTCCCGTCGTGAAGAACATCTTGTCGTCGTCGGCGAGGTCTGTGCCCTTGTAGCCGAAGCGTTCCGCCTCGTTCTTAAAGCATCCTGCGAACAATGCCGCCATCGCTGCGGCCATCATCAGTTTTTTCATTTGGTTTTCTCCGTGTGGTGTTGAATCTTGCTGTTTGGTAATCTGCTAAAGGACCTTCTTCATCCGCTCGACCGCTTCGACAACGTTCTCGCGTGAGTTGAACGACGAGATGCGGATGTATCCCTCTCCGGCCCTGCCGAAGCCCGCGCCAGGAGTCGTAACGACGTTCGCCTCCTTGAGAAGACGGTCGAAGAACTCCCAGCTGTCGCCCTTCACGCCGACCCAGAGGTACGGCGAATTTCCTCCGCCGGAGACGCCGTAGCCGAGGGCGGAAAGCGCCTCCTTCATGATGCGGCCGTTCTCGAGGTAGAAGTCGATCGTCGCCTTGGTCTGCGCCTGGCCCTCGGGCGAATAGATCGCCTCCGCGCCGCGCTGGGTAATGTAGCTCGCGCCGTTGAACTTGGTTGTCTGGCGCCGCGTCCACATAGGCCTCAGTTCGACGGGCGAGCCGTCCTTCGCATACGCGACGAGCCCCTTCGGAACTACCGTGTAGCCGCAGCGGACGCCGGTGAAGCCCGCAGTCTTGGAGTAGCTGCGGAATTCGATCGCGCACTTCCTCGCGCCATCGCACTCGTAGATGGAATGGGGAATGCCGGGGGTCCTTATGAACGCCTCGTAAGCGGCGTCGAAGAGGATAAGCGACTTGTTCGCATTCGCCCAGTCGACCCACTTCTGGAGCTGTTCCTTCGTTGCGACGGCACCGGTCGGGTTGTTCGGGTAGCAGAGGTATACGATGTCCGCGCCCTCGGCCGCTTCTGGACCGGGCACAAAGTCGTTCGACGCGTCGCACGTCAAGTATACGAGCCCCGCGTAGCGCCCGCCCTCGTTCGCGCCTGTACGGCCGGCCATCACGTTCGTGTCGACGTAGACGGGGTAGACGGGATCGCCGACTGCGATCTTGACGTCGTGCCCGAAGAGCTCCTGTATGTTGCCGCAGTCGCACTTCGCGCCGTCGGAAACGAATATCTCGTCGGCCGCGATGTCGATGCCGCGGTCCTGGAAGTCGACCTTGGCCGCCTTCTCGCGCAGGAACGCATACCCCTGCTCCGGGCCGTAGCCATGGAAGTCACTGCGTGTCGCCTCGTCGTCTACCGCCTTGTGCATCGCCTTCACGACGGCGTCGCAGAGCGGCTCCGTCACGTCGCCTATGCCGAGACGGATGATCTTCGCGTCGGGATTCGCCGACTGGTGCGCGGCGACGCGGTGGGCTATCTCGGTGAAGAGGTAGCTTGCCTGTATTTTCGAGTAGTTTTCGTTTACGTGGAGCATGGGTTGAGAGTTTAAAGTTTGATGTTTAAAGTTAGATGTTTAGAGTTTGAAGTTTATGAATGGCGGCCGCGTTTCTTCAGGCGTGGCAGATACCCGTCGATGGCCGCAAGCGACACGAGAAAGAGCGAAAGGATCGCAGGTGATCTCATGGGGCAGTCGCCGAAGGCGTGGATCAGCGTGGCAACCGCGGCCATCAATATGCAGAAAACGGGAGCAGGAATGACAAATATCTGGATTGGCTGCGGCGGCTGCTCCTTCGGCGGCGTGAACCTGTAGGCGTTTATGAGCTCCTTCCATATCCGGCCGATCGGCCACACCGTCATTACGACGATCAGGACGAGAAGTCCGAGGCCCACCACGCCGTGCTCGGCGAGGAACTGCAGATAGTCGTTGTGGACATTGGCTCCGCCGACCTTCTGGATCTGCCTGAGCTCCTTGTCCGTCATGTACTGGAGGCCGAAGTGCTTGTATCCCCATCCGCCTACGCCGAATATCGGATGGTCCTTCCATATCTCCGTGGCGACGCGCACGTGGTACTGGCCCTTGCCGGTGACGCGGTCGAGGACGCCGGTCGTGTCGAGCGTATCCACCTCCTTCTGCAGGCTGGACGGCATGAACGTCACTGCGCACATGGAAATCAGGGTGAGCGCCACGGCGCTGAAGACGGTGGCCTTCACGCGCTGCGCCTTCTTCATCTTCGCGAAGAGGCACATGAACGTATGCAGGAAGAAAATGACGGCAAGGCCCGTCACGAGCATGACGGCCGCCCTTGAAAGCGTGTCGAGCGCGCAGAAGAAAAATATGAATGCAGGAATCAGATAGTAGTGCTTCTCCCAGAACGACACGGTCTTCTGCGCACCCTTAGAATGGTGGTGGTGATGGTGGTGCTTCTGCTGCGAAGGCGCATTGCCGTCTTCCTTCCCCGCGTCCTTCCCTGCTTCGACGGCCGCAGTCGCGTTCTCCGCGCCGGTGCTCTTCGACGAACCGCCTTCCCGGGACGAACCCGACACAGAGAGATTCATCTCCGACTCCTTGCGGCGCACATCGTCGAGATGCCAGCGCCAGAGACCTATGGACAGGGCGAAGAGAGTCGTAAAGTAGTCGCCCGCCATGTTCGGATATCCGAAGGTCGAGAAGAAATATGCGTTCTGGAAGCATTCCTCGACCCACAGCGGCCCTTTCGCGTGCGTGACCTGCTGCACGGCGCCAACTATGCCGAGCGCAAGGCCGTTCCACACTACGAGCGCGAGCAGGTCTCGTTTGCCGCGTTTCAGCAGCGCATGCTTGACGGCGATGAGCGCGACAAGCGAGGGGACGAACCACATCACGACGTTGAGGTGCTGGAGTCTGTTGACGCAGAACGGGAAGAACGGTATCGTCGGGCTTGGGTCGGCGCCGGCCTGTATCTCTGGATAGTCGCACACCGGACAGAGGCCATGGTTGAGAAACGGTATGAGCAGAAGCGCGATGAAGCCGAGCGAAACCCATACGAGCGGATCCTTCTTCATGTCCGACCACACGCGCGCCCTCGCCTCGTACGACGTCTCGCCTTCATGCTGCTGGGGGAAGCATATCATCGCCTCGATCAGGATCGCCGTCAGCCACGGCATCACGCCGACGAGGTATTCCGCCCGTGTGCCGCCGAAGAGCCACGCGAAAGCGGCCAGGACGAGAAACACGGCGAGGACGACTACGTTATCGTAGAGATAGCGCATATTCAACTACCTTTCCTGCGGCGTCCTCCTCGGACACCTTGCAAATTTGTTTGCCCTTTACGTACAGAAGAAACTCGCCGTCGCCGCCGCAGAGCGCGACGTCCGCGCCCTTTGCCTCGCCGGGGCCGTTTACGACGCAGCCCATTACGGCGACGCGAGGCAGCTTCACGCCGTCCTTCGCAAGCGTTTCGAGCGCAATCTCGACCTGCGAGGCGACATGCATCAAATCCACTTTAGTGCGTCCGCAGGTAGGGCACGACGTTATCGCGGGGCCCGGCTCCCTCAAGCCAAGGGCGCGAAGGATCTCCATGCCGACCCTGACTTCCTTCTCCGGCTTTGCGGTGAGCGACACCCTTATCGTGTCGCCGATCCCTTCGGAAAGAAGGATGCCAAGCGCGACCGAGTTCCTGACCGCCCCCGGGATGAGCGTCCCCGCCTCGGTGACGCCGACATGAAGCGGACAGTCGGTCCTCTCGGCGAGAAGACGGTATGTCGCAAGCGTCTCAAGGACATTCGACGCCTTCGCGGAAATGACGACATCGCGGAAGCCCTCGTCCTCAAGCAGTTTCAGGTGCCCGAGTGCAGAGCGGACAAGCGCCTCGGGAACGTCGATCTTCCCGGCGTCGAGCTCTTCGCGAAGCGGCTTCTCGAGGGAGCCGAGGTTCACGCCGATTCGGACAGGGACCTTCTTCTCCTTCGCCGCGCGGGCGACTGCCTGGACCCTGTCGCGCGAGCCGATGTTGCCGGGATTGAGGCGAAGCGCGTCTGTCCCCGCCTCTATCGCCGCGAGCGCGCAGCGGTAGTCGAAGTGGATGTCGGCGACGAGCGGAATCGGAGATGACTTTTTTACTTCGCCGAGAACTTTCGCCGCTTCGACGTCGGGAACGGTCAGTCGAAAGACGTCGCAGCCGAGCGCCGCGCACGAGCGGACCTGCTCGACGAGCGCCGCCGCATCGTGCGGGTCGGCGTTCGCCATGGTCTGTACACTAACCGGCGCTCCACCGCCGACTGCAAGCGCGCCGACCTTAATTGCTCGTGTTGCTCGTCTCATTCGTGACTGTCGTAACGGTATTCGTCTCTGCCGCCTCCGCGGCTTCCGGCTTGTAGGTGTGGATGCGCCAGCTCCTTTGCGCATCGCGGAAAATCAGTATCGCCATCACTCCGAGAAGAACAAACATGAACGCCGTCGAAACAGCGGCTACGATCTTCTCCGGTACGCGCCTGCGGAATATCAGCGCGATAAGCGCAAACATGATGAGCCCTCCGTCGAGCACCGGTATCGGCAGCAGGTTGAGAACGGCGAGGTTGACGTTAAGGAACCGCAGAAAGCCGATTCCGTCCCAGAAATCGTGCCGCACGGACTTGTAAATCCCCTCAACGATCATCAGCGGACCGCCCAGGGCCTTTGCGGTGTTCTTCGTCTCCTTTGGAGTCACAAGCCCCTTCAGCACTCGGAATATCGACCCGGCGTCCCAGAGAAGCTGTTTCAGCGGGCTCCTCGCCGGGAGCCAGTGCCTCAGGCCGTTCTCCATCGGAAGGCTGAGGGCGCCAATCGCAAACACGCCGGTGACCTTGTCCTGGTCTGGCGTCATCACAACTGTGCGCTCCGCGCCGCTCTTGTCGCGGATGACGAACTCCGTCTCCTTCCCCCCTGCGATCTGGACCTCCACCTGCATCTGCGACCAGGTGTTCACTTTCTTCCCGGCGACAGAGACAATGGTATCGCCCTCCTTTACGCCGGCCTTTTCCGCAGGCATCCCCTTTAGTGTATCCGTTACCTCGCATGTCAGTTCGCCGAACTTGTCGGCCGACAGCGCGGAAAGGATGAACGCCAGAACGACTGCGAGTAAAATGTTCATTCCCGGGCCCGCCACGGCGACGGCGATCTCCTTCCACGGCGAAATCTCCTTCTTCCCCGCTCCCGGCTTGTCGTTTCCGGCTCCCCCCTCGAGCTTCTTCGTGCCTTCCGGGTCAACATCGGGGATCATCACGTAGCCGCCGAGCGGAATCCAGCTGATACGGTATTCAACACCCTTCCAGGTCTTCTTCCAGATCGCGGGGCCAAAGCCAATCGAGAAGCGATCGACCTTGAGCCCCAGCTTAAGCGCGACGATAAAGTGACCGAACTCGTGAATCGCGATCGCGAGCGAGAAGAACACGATGCAGATCGCAATATATCCTATCGTGACAAGTATTTCCATGTCCAGTCGTTTGCCTCCCACACGGCGTCAAGCGAGTCACAGGGGATGTCGGGCGCATTCCCAAGGCACTCCTCTACCGTCTTCGCTATGTCCGTGTATTTGATTTTGCCGTTCAAGAAAGCATCTACCGCCCATTCATCCGCTGCAGCAAGCACAGCCGCGGCGCATCCGCCGCGATCGCACGCCTCCTTTACGAGCCGGAGGCACGGGAAGCGCACCGGGTCCGGCGCGCGGAAGGTAAGGGAGCCGAGCTTCGCAAGGTCGAGCGCGGCGCGTTCGCTCGGAAGGCGGTTAGGCCACGTGAGCGCGTACTGTATCGCGACGCGCATGTCGGGCGGCGAGAGCTGCGCAAGCGTCGCGCCGTCCGAGAAAGTGACGAGGGAATGCACTATCGACTCGGGATGCACCACGACGTCGATCTTGGCCACTGGAATGTCGAAAAGCCACCTCGCCTCAAGTATCTCGAAGCCCTTGTTCATCATCGTGGAGCTGTCGATCGTGACCTTGGGGCCCATCTTCCAGCGCGGATGGTTGAGCGCCTGTTCAACCGCAACAGACGAAAGGTCGGCCGGCTCGTCGAGAAACGGTCCGCCACTCGCCGTCAGGACAAGCCGCTCGACTGATTCGCGCGGCGACCCCTGCAGACACTGGAAAATGGCAGAATGTTCGCTGTCAACTGGAAGAAGCCGTACGCCCCTTTCCTTCGCGCGACGCGTGACGAACTCACCTGCCATCACCATGACTTCCTTCGTGGCAAGCGCGACATCCATGCCCTTCTCGATTGCTGCCATCGTCGGCTTGAGGCCCGACATTCCTACTGTCGCAACGAGACAGACATCTGCATCGTTCTCCTCGACAGCGCGAACCGCGGCGTCTTCGCCGCAGTACGCCTTCGCGCCAACCTCGCAGGCAAGCGCCTCGCATTGCTCGCGTGAACTGCGCACAGCAAGCGCGACAACTTTGAATTCGTCAGGATGAGACAGGGCGACGTCAATCGCATTTCTGCCAATCGACCCCGTCGCGCCAAGAATAATGATTTTCTTTGCCACCCCTACTTCCTGACTCCTAAGTACTGACTCCTGACCCCTGACTCCTGACCCCTGACTCCTAACCCTTCTTCTCCAAACTCTGTCCATCACGGGAGTCTTTAACAGTCCAGCCAAGCGCGGCAATTTCGTCGCGAAGCCGGTCAGACTCTGCCCAGTTCTTCGATTTCCTGGCTTCGGCGCGGGCATCGAGAAGTGCCTTGACTTCGGCAGGAATCGCCTCTTCCTTCTTCTCGTTCTCGAAGAAGATGACGCCAAGCACTTCGTCCATGCGCTTGAATACGCCAAGCGTTCCTGCCGCGCCCTTTCCGTTTGCATCGCGGACAAGCTCGAATAGCGCCGCGAACGCACGCGGCAGGTTGAGGTCGTCGTTTACAGCGTCGGCAAAGTCCTGGAGGTGCTTCGTAGCCCATTCAGGCGCCTCGCCATCGGTCGCCTGGGCGACGCAACGGTCGATCTTGTCGAGCGCCTTTCTCGCGTCCTCGAGCGCGGTGAATGCGAAGTTGAGCCCAGTGCGATAGTGCGCGTTGATGAGAACATAGCGGATCTCGCGCCCTGTGTATCCCTTCTCGAGAAGATCGCGGAGCGTGAAGAAGTTGCCCGCCGACTTCGACATCTTCTCGCCGTTGACGCGCAGGTGCGCACAGTGCATCCAAGTCCTGACGAACTCCTTGCCTGTCGCGGCCTCTGCTTGTGCGATTTCGTTCTCGTGGTGCGGGAAGAGGTTGTCTATGCCGCCCGTATGAAGGTCGAACGTCTCGCCAAGGTACTTCATCGACATCGCGGAGCACTCGATGTGCCAGCCAGGGCGGCCGCGTCCCCACGGCGAATCCCAGCCGACAGGGCCGTCGGACTCCTCCCACGCCTTCCACAGCGCGAAGTCGCCGACGTTCTCCTTGTCGTATTCGTCCGCCGCGCACCTCAGGCCCGTGCGCTGGTTGTCGAAGTCGATGTGAGCGAGCTTGCCGTAGCCCGGGAACTCGCGAACCTTGAAGTAGACCGAGCCGTCCTCGCTCTGGTAGGCGACGCCCTTGTCCATCAGCTTCTGGACGAGCGCGATCATCTCGGGGATGTGGTCCGTCGCCGCGGGATAGACCTCGGCAGGCTGGATGTTGAGCTTCTTCAAATCCGCGAAGAAAGCGTCCTTGTACGTCTTCGTGTAGTCCGTGAGCGCTACGCCCGCGGCATTTGCGCCGCGGATCGTCTTGTCGTCGACGTCCGTCAAGTTCATCACCTGGCGGATCTTCATCCCGTTGAACTGGATGACGCGGCGGAGTATGTCTTCGAAAGCGTACGCGCGGAAGTTCCCGATATGCGCGAAATTGTAGACGGTCGGGCCGCACGTATAGAGGCGGATTTCGTTCCCCTCGAGCGGCTTCAGTTCCTCGACCCTTCTCGTCAGCGAGTTATAGACGTTCATCATGACGCATATTATACCAAATACAGCGGCGGAACGGCGCTGTATTTGGTATAATCTACGGCAGTGGAAGGTTTTGCCAGAATCGCGACGACGACGTACTCCGCATTTCGCGGATACGCATGGTCGCGCATCCCGCCCGGCACCGACGAGGCCGTGCTTGACGCGCTGCGGCGCCTCGCATGCGACGGACGCGGCGATTTCCCGGAACCGGACGCCATGGCGCGCGGACTCGTCTCAGACGGGCGGCTTGCCGCAGCCTACTCGGTTCGCACTGTCGCAGGATGGGACAGCGAAGGCCGTGCGTCCGAGTACCTGGCGCTTGCGCTGATGCCGGTTGAGGACGCCGTTCGCATAGACCTCGTCGCCCTGCTCGCGAACCCCTTCTTCGCGTTGCCGTTCCGCGAACCGCCGGCGACAATAGAGTATTCGGGCCCGCAGTCCGCGATTCCGCCGACCGACGCCGCGGGGCGGCTCCTCTGCAGGCACATCCTCGACCGCTTCGACCCACATGCGGCGGGAGCGCTTCTCGCCGCATACGGCAAGAACTCCGCGAGGTGGACTGTCCGGCTTTGCGACGACGGAAACGCCACCGTAGAATGCGGCGAATGGAGAAAACCGTCGGAGGGCGCAAAATGAGACTTGCCGTCGTAGGGTGCGAAGCGAGCGGAAAGACCGTGTTCATGGCGGCGCTTTCCGACCACTATCGCCCCGAGACGACGAACGGCCTCTGCCTCGTGCCGGAGAATTCCTCCACGAACCGCTTCTCCAGGATGCTCGTGCGCCAGATGCGGAGCCTCCGCCAATGGCCGGCCGCGACAAACCCCGACAAGACGGTCGAGCTTGAATGGTCGCTACGCTCGGGCGACGACGTCATTGCCGACATAGACATGCTCGAGTTCGGCGGCGAGACGCTCAGGGCCGTCTTCCGCGGCGAAGGCGGGGAGAGGATTCGCCGCCAGTCCGAAAAGGAACTTCTCGGCTATCTCGCCGCCGCCGACTCGATAGTGGTTCTTGTCTCCATAAAGGAGCTTATGCGCGATCCCGGGAGCGTCTCGGCTGAGGAGTTCGAGCGCGATACGGAATCGATGTGGGTCACGCGCGGTCTCCTCGACTTCGCGCGCGAAAAGCTGCCGGGCGCAGGGGTCGTCATCGGGCTTACGCAGGCAGACCGCTACCGCGGCGAACTTGCCGCGGCCGGCGGCGCGGGCAGGCTGTTCGCCTCGCGCTGGCCGACGATTGCGTCCGTCGCACACTCGATACCGGTAGTGGAAGTCGCCTCCGTCAGCGCGACGGACGAAAACGGCGACCCTGCCGAGGGCTACAGCACCGAGGGTGTTCTGCCGGTGATGCGCGAACTCGCGCGGCAGAGCTACGGCGACAAGGCAGAGATAAAGGCAGGGCTTGCAAGCATCCTCGAATCGCCAATGTCGACGGCATCGAAGGCGAGGAAATACGGCGCGAAGCTAACCGCGCTCTCGCGCCATGCGGCGCTGTCCGGCGAAGACGAACGCGATTTCATAAAGGAGGCGCAGGCAAAGCTCGAGGAGCTGAACGCACAGGCAAAGGCCGAGAGGCCGAAGCCTGGCAAGAAGAAAAAAAGGCGCACAAAAGTCGCAAGACGGCGGACAAGGCGAGCGTTTCTTCTCGCGCTTCTCCTCGCTGCATCAGTCGCCCTTCTCTCGCAGCATATAGGAACGACACTTGAAGTCTTCAAGAGGCAAGCCGCTGAAATGACAGCCCCGTGGCAAGCTGAAGTGCCGCAAGCCATGCCAACCAATGAGCCTCCGGCGGAAGTCGAAGCAAAGCAGGCCGCCCAAACCAACGATCTGCCAGCCCAAGTCGAAGCGCCACAGGTTGCGCCGACCAACGAACCGCCTTCGCAAGTCGTTATCACGCAAGTCGATGCGCCGCGAGCCGAAGTGCCGCAAGCCGTGCAACCATCCGAGCCAGAATTTCGCCTATGGACAGACCACAACGGGAAGAAGATCAAGGCCCGCTGGCTCGCCACTGCCGACGACGGCGAGCATATCACGCTTGAAACGCCGTCCGGCAAAAAGATAAACGCGGTCCTCCGCAAGTTTTCCGCAGAGGACCGCGCCTATATCCAGTCGCAGCTGGACGCGAACCGTTAGCCGTTCTTCTTCTCGAAGTCCTTCATGAAGGACACGAGGGCGTCGACACCCTCCATCGGGAACGCGTTGTAGATCGACGCACGAAGACCGCCGACGGAGCGATGGCCCTTGAGCGAGCTCATGCCGAGCTTCTTGGACTCGTCGAGGAACTTCTTCTCGAGCTCCTCGTCGCCGCCCTTGATGCGCCACGTGACGTTCATGTTGGAGCGGAACTCCTTGAGCGCCGTGCCGGTCCAGAACTCGGAGCCGTCGATGACGTCGTAGATCTTCTTCGCCTTCTCGGCGTTGAGCTTGAAGAGGTTCTCCTTGCCCATCTTCTTGACCCACTTCATCGTCTCGCCGTTCTCGTCGACATACGTGCGGTACTGCAGCATCGTCGGGATCTTGTCGTCGCCCTTGGCGGCGAGCTCCTTCTTGATCGCGACGACGGCCATGCCGGAGGGACCGAGGTTCTTCTGGGCGCCCGCGTAGAACATGTCGAACTTGTTGTAGTCGCGCTCGCAGCTGAGGATGTCGGACGACATGTCGCAGATGAGGGGTCCTGCGACCTTCGGGAACTCCTTGAGCTCAGCGCCGGCGATCGTCTCGTTCGAGCAGAGATGGTAGTATGCGGAACCATCGGCCCACTTCCACTCGCCCGGCTTGGGCATGCGGGTCGGGATGTCCTTCGCGCAGTCGCAGGAGACGTTGACCGTAGCGCCGCGGAGAGCCGCGACCTTCTGGCCTTCCTTGAGGGCCTTGTTGGACCAGGTGCCCTGCTTCGCGTAGTCGGCAGCGCCGCCCTTCGGGAGGAAGTTCATCGGGATCATCGCGAACTGCATCGACGCGCCGCCCTGGATGAAGCAGACGGCCCAGTCGTCGCCGAGGCCGCAGAGCTCCTTGAACGTGGCAATCGCCTCCTGGTGGATGGCGTCATAGTCCTTGCCGCGATGGGACATTTCCATTACGGACATTCCGCAGCCCTTGTAGTCGACAAGGTCCTTCTGCGCGTCCTGGAGGACTTCGAGCGGCAGGACAGCGGGGCCCGCCGAGAAGTTGTATGCACGAGACATTTTTGTCTTTCCTTTCTGTTTAGAGTTTATCCGAACCGCCATAAGAGTTCATCAGGTAGGCGATTTCGAAATATTATACTCTTTTTACCTCGCAGAGCGCAAGCGCGACATTGGCGTGTGTCGCGTGTTTTTGGTATAATCTTCCCGCAAGGTCATTTTGTCAGAAATGAAGCGCAAAGCTCCCTAACCTCGTGCAAACAGAAAGGCAGGTGTCACATGGACAGCAAACTCATCCTTCCGCTCGCGGCGCTCGGCATATCCCTCTCGGGATGCGTGGCGTATGAACAGCCGGCATACTACCGCTCGCCGACCTATGTAGCTCCGGCGGCGACGACATACGTCACCGAACCCGCATACGTGGCGCCAGTGACGTACTCCACCACCACATACTACTCCGAGCCACGCTACATCAGCACCGGCGGATACAGGCACCACGAGGTCGGGCGACTCCCGCTTCACGGAAGATACGGCAGCGGCCCGCACCATCCTCCACCCCGCGGCCCCCACGCCTACCCGCACAATCCGCCGCGCGCGCACATCAGCGCCCCGGCTCCGCAAAAAGCGGCCATCCACAGCTCGCATTCGGCGCAGAAGGCCGCGATGCACAGCGCGCACTCGGCGCAGAGGGCCGCCTCGCACGCCGTCAAGCACCGCTGACTCTCCCGATTTTGTGGTATAATATCCCCTCAATGGGAAAGACAGTATATTTCGACAACAACGCAACGTCGCAGATCGCCCCTGAAGTTCGGGACGTGATGCTTCCTTTTCTCGGCGAACTGTACGGCAACCCGAGCTCGATGCACGCCTTCGGCGGACAAGTCGCAAAATTCGTCGACCGGTCGAGGGAAGAGGTCGCGGCATTCCTCAACTGCTCGCCAGAGGAAGTCATCTTCACTTCCTGCGCGACGGAGTCAGACAACTCCGCGATTCGCGGCACCGCCGACTGGTTCGGCAAGGACCTGAAGGTAATTACGACGGCCGTTGAGCACCCCGCGGTCCTCCAGCCAGTCCGCCGGCTCAAGGCGCTCGGCTTCGAGACGGTCGAGCTTCCCGTCAACGGAATCGGCCAGATTGACCTCGACCAGCTTTCCTCGGAAATCGACTCGGCGAAAGCCGCGAACCGCCCCGTCCTCGTCTCGACGATGTGGGCGAACAACGAAACGGGAACCGTTTTCCCGATCGAGAAGATCGCCGAAATCTGCAAGGCGCGCGGCGCGATCTTCCACACCGACGCGGTGCAGGTCGCAGGCAAGATCCCGGTGGACGTCGGCAGGGTCCCTGTCGACATGCTTGCGATGTCGGGCCACAAGTTCCACGCGCCGAAGGGAATAGGCATCTTCTACGTACGCAAGGGAACGAAGGTCAAGCCCTTCATGCTCGGCGGCCACCAGGAAGGCGGACGCCGCGCCGGGACGGAGAACGTCCCCTACATCATCGGGCTTGCGAAAGCGTGCGAACTTGCGCGGCTCGGGATGGCCGACGAGGCCAAAAAGCTTACGGCGCTAAGGGACAGGCTCGAGGCGGGGATCCTCGCGACCTGCCCCAACGTCCGCGTAAACGGCGACAAGGCGCACCGTCTCCCGAACACGCTGAACGTCTCGTTCGAGTATATCGAGGGCGAAGCGATCGCCTACCGCCTAAGCGACATCGGCATCTGCATCTCGACCGGCTCAGCCTGCGCTTCGGGCTCTCTCGACCCTAGCCACGTCATACGCGCGATGGGCGTGCCCTTCACCGCGATCCACGGCTCGGTGCGATTCTCGCTGAGCCGCTATTCGACCGATGCCGAAGTCGACTATGTGCTCGAGAAGCTGCCGCCAATCATCAAGGGGCTTCGCGACCTCTCGCCTTTCGGCCCCGACAAGGACGTAAGCACTTTTCAATAAGCAAGAAACACCATGAAAAAGTCATTGCTCTTGATTGCCATCGTGGCCTTTGCGACGCTGTCCGGGTGCCGCCGCGAGGACATCCGCGAGTTCACCGTGGAGATGCCGTCGCTGACCGAGGCCGACAGGCAGAAGGTCGTCGACGCGTTCACCATCCGCAGCCCGGGCCGCCCCCCGCGCGTCTACGAGGGCATCTTCACCGACTCGTTCAGGTTCGACTTCGACAAGAAGACGCTCACGATGAAATACGACTCGATGAAGATCGCGCAGACGAACATCAGGATGCTCATCGAGAGCAAGGGTGTTGAAGTCCACTTCCCGTCAAATACGACTGGCGTCGCGGGTTATCTCGACGTAAAGCCGAAGTCTGTCGAATAGGCCGGCTACTTGAGCAGCGCTACCGCGTGGACGGCGATGCCCTTGCCGGCGCCGACTGCGTCCATGCCCTCGTTTGTCTTTCCCTTCACCGATATCCTGCCGATGCCGACGCTCATAAGCTCGGCGAGCGAGGAGCGGATGAGCTCGACGAAAGGCCTTAGCTTCGGACGCTCGCAGATGACGGTGACGTCGATGTTCTCTATCGAGTAGCCTGCGCCGCGAAGCTCGTAGACGACGCTCCTCAAGAGCTCGCCGGAATCTGCGCCCTTCCAGCGCTCGTCGGTGTCGGGGAAATGCGAGCCGATGTCGCCAAGCGCCGCCGCTCCGAGAAGCGAGTCTATCACGGCGTGGATCAGCACATCGCCGTCGGAATGCGCCTTGAGGCCGTCGCATTCGGGTATGATCACCCCGCCGAGAACAAGGGGTTTCCCGCTCTCGAAGACGTGTGAATCGTATCCGAAGCCGATTCTCATTAGGAGTCAGGAGTCAGGGGTCAGGTTAGCTTTAAGGCCGACAGGGTCGACTTGAGCTGCGCGAGCTTCGCGTCGTCGGTCTCGCAAAGCGGCAGGCGGAACGACCGTTCGATCCTGCCCATGAGCCAAAGCGCCTCCTTGACCATGACGGGATTGACGTCGATGAAGAGGTCGTGGAAAAGCGGATAGTATTTCTCGTGTACCGCCCTCGCGCCGACGAAGTCGCCCGAGAGCGCAAGGCGCATCATGTCGCCCATTTCGCGGGGTATCACGTTTGATGCGACGGAAATGACGCCCTCCGCGCCGACCGCGGCCATCGGAAGCGCGAGCGAGTCGTCGCCCGAGAGGACCGTGAAACCGGGGAGACGGTGCTTGATCGCGCTCACACGCTCAACAGAGCCCGCGGCTTCCTTTATCGCAACGATGTTCGGATGCTTCGCGAGGCGCTCCACCACATCAAGCGGAATCTCGCGCCCGGTGCGTCCCGGGACATTGTAGAGCACCACGGGAAGGCCGAGGTCCGCGACCGTCATGAAATGCCGGTAGAGCCCTTCGGAATTCGGCTTGTTGTAGTAGGGGGTCACCTGGAGGCATGCGTCCGCGCCGCCGGCGGCTATCGCCGCCTTCGTGAGCGAAATGGCCTCGGACGTGGAGTTCGCACCAGTGCCGGCGATTATCCTGCATTTTCCCGCGGCGAATTCGATCGTCTTTTCGATGACCTTGTGGTGCTCCTCGTGCGAGAGGGTGGGAGACTCCCCGCTCGTTCCTACCGAGCAGATTCCTTCGATGCCCGCCGATGTCTGGCTCTCCACAAGCGAGCGGAGCGCGCCGTAGTCAACGGAACCGTCGCCGGAGAAAGGTGTTACGAGTGCTGTAATCGTTCCTGAAAGCTTCATGGTGTTTCCTATTATATCAAAATCTCGGCTATGCGTGCGTATGCGTCGCCGTGGCTCTCAAGCATATTGAGCGTCTTGTCGAGCTTCTTGGCCGCCTCCGCCCGCGACGCAGGGTCGCCAAGCCAGCGTTCAAGGTAACCTCGCACGGCCTCTACGGTGAAGTTCTCCTGAAGAAGCTCCGGCATCGGGCATTCCGCGCCAGACTTCTCGGCGATGATGTTAGCGAGCCCTACGTGCTTCACGCCGTTTATCGCGCGCCTCAGAAACGCGGCGAGAATGGGACCTACCTTGTAGACGAGCACCGTCGGGCAGCGGGCAAGAGCGGCCTCAAGCGTCGCCGTCCCGCTCGCGACTGCGGCGACGTCTGCGCGGCGGAGAAGCTCGCGGGCCCCGCCAGACTGGACAGTTAGAGTTGAAAGTTTATAGTTTAAAGTTGAAAGCTTGGTTTTGAAATTGGCCACGATTCTTTCAATCGCGGCACGTGCGCGTTCGTTCGCGGCGGGTATCGCGACACGTATCCCCTTCAGCGGCGCGACGGCTTCAAGGAGCGTCGGAAGGTGCTTTTCAATCTCTCCGAGGCGCGAGCCCGGAAGAAGCGCCACAAGGCCTTTCTCCCGCCTTTCCTCTCCACCGTCTACACTGCCCTCGAATTCCTGTGCAAGAGGATGGCCGACGAACTCGGCAAGCCCCGTGCGGAATATCGCCGGCTCGAACGGAAAGAAGCAGCAGATCTTGTCGAGGGAACGCTCTATGCGCGGTATGCGGCCCTGATGCCACGCCCAGACCTGCGGGCAGACAACGTGAACCGCCTTGATGCCCTTTGACTTCGCGTAGGCCGCGAGCTTCAGGTTCATGCCGGGGTAGTCTATCGTGCAGACGACATCCGGTTTCCATTCGTCGATCGCGCGGACCATCGTCCGCTTCACCCTGAGAAAGAAAAATATCCTCCTCAGGACCGCCCATATCCCGAACACCGCGAGGTCTGCCGTCTTGAAGCCATAGTCGGAGTAGCCGCGGATCTCTGCGTCCGGACACTTCGCGCGCACCGCGGCGGATATCCGCTCTGCGTAGTGGACACCCGACTCTTCACCGGCGAGGACGAGCAGTTTCATTTCTTCTTGCCGTCGCGAACGCCAAGATCGCTGAGCTTCATCGAAATGACGCGGCTGACGCCCTTCTCCTGCTGGCTCACGCCGTACACGAGGTCGGAACCGGCGATTGTGTGCTGGTTGTGCGTGATGATGAGGAACTGGGAGTTCACGAGGAACTCCTTGAGCTGGTCGACGAACCTGCCGATGTTTGCGTCGTCAAGGGCCGCGTCGAGCTCGTCGAGCATGCAGAACGGCGCGGGCTTGATCATGAAGATCGAGAAGAGGAGCGCGACGGCCGTCATCGTGCGTTCGCCGCCGGAGAGCAGCGTCACGCTCTGCGGACGCTTGCCCGGAGGACGCGCGATGATGTCGATGCCGCACTCAAGCGGGTCCTCGGCGTTTTCGAGTAGCACGAGCCTCGCCTCGCCGCCGCCGAAGAGCCGCGTGAACATCGTCTGGAAGTTGGCGTTCGCCTGCTCGAATGTCTTCTTGAACATCTCGCCAGACGTAAGGTTCAGGTTGTCGATGAGCGAAAGTATCTGCGCCTTCGCCGCCAAGAGGTCCTCTTCCTGGGCCTTCTCCTTGGCATACCGCTCCTCGAGCTCGCGGCACTCGTCGATTGCGACCATGTTGACCGGCCCGAGCGCGGCGATCTCGGACTGGAGCCGCGCTACCTTGGCCTCGAGCTCTGCATGCGGCGGCTCTACGCCGTCTTCCCACTCGGGGTCGGGCTCGCGCAGCACCGCGTCTGCGAAAAGGCCGTATTCGTCCTGAAGGTGGTCGTAGATGTTCTGGCGGCGCATCGTCGCCTCCGCGGCGGCGACTTCTAGCTTGCCCCTGAAGTCACGCGCGTGGTCGAGCTCGGCGCGCTTCGCCGCGACATCGCGGTCGACTTCGGCGATTCTCTCGAACATCGTCTGTCGGCGGGCTCGCTCGTCCTCCATCTGGGCGCGGCACTCCGCTGCCGCGGCCTTAAGCTCCTCGAGCTGCCCGAGGAGGTCGCCCGACTCCTCCTTGAGGCGCGCTATTGAGTCGTGGTAGCGCTGGATGCCCTCGAGACGCCCGTCAACCGACCTCTGCAGCTCGTCGCGGCGGCGGCGCGCAGAATCGTTCTGCTGTCCGACGAACGAAAGCTCCTGCTCCATCTGGCTCGTCGCGATGCGGCGCTCGGTGAGCTGCTGCGAAACCGACATCGTGGAGACTTCGAGCGTCCGCAGCTCGTCTTCGCTCGCGGCAATCTCGGCCATCAGTATCTCGCGCCTGTCGGCCGTCGTGACCTTTGTGCCGGCGGGCCAAGTCTCGGTCTTGCCTTCGCGCGAGACCTTCGCGTCTTCGACGAGGACACCCGTAAGCGTAGTGTTCGCGATTTCGTGCCTGCGGCGCTGTACGTCGCTGCGCTTCTCGTCGATCTTCGCCTGGATCTCGGCAAACGCCGCCTCGCTCTCGGCAAGCGCGTCCTTGGCGGTTGCAAGCGACTCAGTGAGAAGGCGCGTCTTCTGGTCGAGGGATTCGACCTGCATGGCGATCTCCTCGAGCTGCGCCTTCGCGTCGGCTATCTCGCGCTCGTCGCGCTCTGCGAACTGGCCGTACTCCTCGATGCGCTGCGCGTTTACGCCGATGACTTCGTTGGCGCGGCTGTAGGCGTTGTCCGCCGCCGCCTGGCGCGACGCGAGCGACTGGAGGCGCTCCTCGAGCTCGTGCACCTGGGCATGCAGCTCCTGCTGGCCGCGCTCCGCCTCGGCCACGGCACCAGACGCCTCTTCGATGGACTTGTCGATGTCGCGCCTGTTGGAGGCGTTCTGGACGAGCTCCTCGTCGAAGGAATGGATCTTTTGCTTCGAGACGTAGATGTCGAGGACGCGCAGCTCGTCGTGAAGTTCCTTGTACTTCTTCGCCTTGCCGACCTGACGCTGGAGAGAGCCGATCTGGCGCTTCATCTCCTTGAGGACGTCGGCTTCGCGCAGCAGGTTCTGCTCGGTCTGCTCGATCTTCCTCAGGGCCTCCTTGCGGTCGGCCTTGAACTTCGTGATTCCCGCCGCCTCCTCGAACACGCCGCGGCGGTCTTCTGGCTTGGAGGAGAGAATCGCGTCGATCTGGCCCTGGGCCATGACGGAATAGGACGACGTGCCGATGCCGGTGCCCATCAGGAGGTGCTGTATGTCCCTGAGGCGGCACGGCTGCTTGTTCAGGAAATACTCGCCCGAGCCGTCGCGGTAGACGCGACGCTGTATAGTCACCTCGTGATAGTCTGTGCCAAGCTCCTTCTCGCAGTCCGCAAAGGTGATCGTGACTTCCGCAAGGCCGAGGGGCTTTCTCGTGTCGGTGCCGTTGAATACGACATCCACGAGCTTCGAGCACCTGAGCGCCGTCGGACGCTGCTCGCCAAGAACCCAGCGAATCGCGTCAGAAACGTTAGACTTTCCGCAGCCATTCGGACCCACGATGGCGATAAGGCCAGGATCGAAGGTGAGCTTCGTCTTATCGGCGAAACTCTTAAATCCGACTATGTCGAGCTGCTTTAGATACATTGGGAATATTTTACCAAAAATTCGGCGCGTTTGGAACCGTCACAGGGCGTTGATTCCCGCCTTAAGCTCGACCGTCTTCCCGCCAAACTCAAACGTCCCAGGTACAGGCGTAATGACCATTCCCGTCGCCTTGTCGCCGTCGAACTTTAGGTCGACCTCGATCCAGCCCTTCGGGTGGGGATGCGTCGCCTTGAGCGACTTAAGCCCTCCCGGGCACGGCGCGACGCGGACCTTCGCGAAGAATGGCGCGGCCGGCTTGATGCCCGCGAGCCCCGTCTGCATAAACCAGATCGGATGCGCGCCCCATGCATGGCAGTCGCTCCTCGACTCGTGCTGCCCGTTCTTGCCGCTGTCAGGCGCCTCCTGCGTCGTCGTAAGCCCCTTCTT